>NZ_CADEGK010000049.1 GCF_902826855.1 uncultured Phenylobacterium sp.
CGGACGATCTCCGGCCAGGGCTGGACGCCGCTGCTCGTGGACGAGCGCGGCCAGGCTGTGCTGGTCCAGTCCACCAAGACTCCCAGCATCTGGGTGCTGGCCGAGCCGGACCTGCTGAACAACCAGGGGCTGGGCGACCGCGACACCGCGCGGCTGGGGTGGACGATCCTCGAGGCGGCGCGCGGCGGCGACCGGCCGATCCAGTTCGACGTCACGCTCAACGGCTTCGAGCGCGGTCGCGGGTTCGGCCGGATGATGCTGGAGCCGCCCTATCTGGCCGCCACCCTGTGCGCGGTGGCCGCGGCGGTCCTGATGGGCTTTCACGCGCTCGCCCGCTTCGGCCAGCCGCGGCGCCGCAAGCGGGCGTTCGCACTTGGCGCGCGGGCGCTGGTGGACAACTCCGCCGACCTGGTGCGCATGGCGCGCAAGGAGCATGAATTGGCCCCGGCCTATGCGGCCCTGATCCAGGCGCTGGTGGCGCGCGGGGCTGGCGGCCACGCGCAGCAGGACGGCTGGCTCGATGACCTGGCCGCGCGGCGCGGGGCGACGCCGCCGCGTGAACTGGCGGCCGAGGCGCAGACGACGAAGACCCGCGACGACCTCCTGGCGATGGCGCGGAAACTGTATGACTGGCGAGGGGAGATGATGCGTGAACGTCGCTGAGGTGAAGGCGCTGGCCGATCAGGTCAGGGCCGAGATCGGCAAGGCCATCGTGGGCCAGCAGGAGACCATCGACCTCCTGCTGACGGCGCTCTTCGCCCGCGGCCACGTGCTGCTGGAAGGCCCGCCGGGGGTGGCCAAGACCTACCTGGCGCAGTCGTTCGCCCGCACCCTGGGCCTCGACTTCGGGCGCATCCAGTTCACCCCGGACCTGATGCCGGCGGACATCATCGGGTCCAACGTGTTCAACTTCCAGACCTCCACCTTCTCGCTGACCGAGGGGCCGCTGTTCTGCGAACTGCTGCTGGCCGACGAGATCAATCGCACGCCGCCCAAGACCCAGGCCGCGCTCCTCGAGGCGATGCAGGAGCGGCGGGTGACCATCGACGGCAAGACCCGCCAGCTCTCCGACAGCTTCATGGTGGTCGCCACCCAGAACCCGCTGGAGCAGCAGGGCACCTACCCGCTGCCGGAGGCCCAGCTGGACCGGTTCCTGTTCAAGCAGACCCTGGGCTATCCCAGCCGGGAGGAGGAGCGGACCATCGTCGCCGAATACGGCATGCAGTCCGGCCACGCTGACCCCGCCGAGCGCGGCGTGAAGCGGGTGGTGACCGCCAGGCAACTGGGGGAAGCGCACAAGGCCGTCGCCGCCATCCGCCTGACCGACGAGGTTGTGGGCTACGTGTTGGATCTGGTGCGCTCCACCCGCGAGACCCCGGACCTGGCCAGCGGCGCCTCGCCGCGCAGCGCCGCCCAGTTGGCGCTGTCGGCCCGCTCGCGCGCGGCGCTGGACGGACGCGACTATGTGATCCCCGACGACGTCAAGGCGCTGGCCCTTCCGGCGCTGCGCCACCGGGTGATCCTGTCGCCAGCCGCCGAGATCGACGGCCGCCGCCCCGACCAGATCATCCAGGGGCTGGTCGACCTGGCCGCCGCGCCGCGTTAGCCAGCTGGTCCTCTACCCCACCCGCCGCGCGATCGCGCTGATGGCCGCCGGCGCCCTGCCGGCGCTGGTCGTGGCCGTGGCCGCGCCCTCGCTGTGGACGGCCGCCGCGGCGTGGATCGTGCTCACCTTGGGGCTGATGCTGGCCGACGCGCTGCTGGCCCCCTCGCCGCGCCGACTGACCCTGGCCGCGATCGCGCCCGGCGTCATCGGCATGGGCCGTCCGGAGCGCGCGCGACTGACCGCGGCCTTCGAGGGGGCCGGGCCCCGCCAGATCGAGTTCGCGATCGGCCTCAACCCGCGTCTCAGCGCCCAGCCCGATCGTCAGACGGTTCGCATGCATGGCCTCCGCGCCGAAGCCGAGCTGACCCTGTCGCCGGTTCGCCGGGGCGAGGGGCGGATCGAAGGCGTCTGGGCGCGATGGCGCGGACCGCTCGGCCTCATGTGGTTGCAGCGCCGGGGCCCGCCCGAGCGGCCGGTGATGGTCACCCCCGACGTGGCCGGCGTGAAGGAGCAGGCGCTGCGCCTCTTCGCGCGTGACGCGCCGCTGGGCGCCAAGCCGTTGCTCGACCGCGGCGAGGGCACGGACTTCCACGCCCTGAAGGAATTCCAGACCGGCATGGACCTGGGCGACATCGACTGGAAGACCTCGGCCAAGCACTCACGCCTGGTCGGCCGCGAGTACCGCACCGAGCGCAACCACCATGTCCTGCTGGCGATCGACAGCGGCCGACTGATGAGCGCCCCGGCCGCCGGCCTGCCGCGCATCGACCGGGCCATCAACGCGGCCCTGCTCTTGGCGTTCGTCAGCCTGCGTATGGGCGACCGGGTCGGCCTCTTCGCCTTCGATTCCAAGCCGCGGCTGGCCAGTGGGCTTGCCTCGGGCCCGGTCGCCTTTCCGCTGCTGCAGAAGCTGGCCACCGCGATCGACTATTCCACGGAGGAGACCAACTTCACCCTGGGCCTGACGGCGCTGGCCGGGCGGCTGGACCGGCGCGCCCTGGTGGTGGTCTTCACCGATTTCGCCGACACCACCTCGGCCGAACTGATGATCGAGAACGTGGCGCGGCTGATGCGCACCCACGTGGTGCTGTTCGTGGTGTTCCGCGATGAGGAGCTCGAGGCGCTCACCACCAAGCAGCCGGTCGAGCCCGACGACGTCTCCCGCGCGGTGATCGCCGAACGCCTGCTGAAGCAGCGCGAGGCCGTGACCGCCCGGCTGCGCCGGCTGGGCGCCCAGATCGTCGACGCCCCGGCCGACACCCTGTCGACGGCGCTGCTCAACGGCTACCTCGACGTGAAGCGTCGCGGGATGCTCTGATGGCCGAGCTGCATCTGAAGAGCTGGCGGTTCCGGGCCGAGCGCGAGGCCGACTGGCGCAGGCTGGAGACCCTCCTGGCGAAGGCGGAGAAGGGTGGACCTGCGAAGCTGCGGAGCGACGAGATCCTGGAGATCCCGCTGCTCTACCGCCAGGCCTTGTCGTCGCTCTCGGTGGCCCGCTCGATCTCCTTGGATCAGAGCCTGACCGACTATCTGGAGACCCTCTGCACGCGGTCCTACTTCTTCGTCTACGGCGCCCGCGCGCGGCTCCCCGAGCGGCTGGCGAAGTTCTTCCGCCAGGACTGGCCGCAGGCGGTGCAGGCGCTGTGGCGGGAGACGGTCGTGGCGACGGTGCTGGCGGTGGTGTCGACGGTGGTGGGCTATGTGCTCGTCCGTCGCGATCCCGACTGGTTCCACAGCTTCATGGATCCGGGCATGGCCAGCGGCCGTGACCCCACGGCCACGACGGCCTATCTGCGCGAAACGCTCTACGGCAAGCCGGACTCGGCGATCGAAGGGCTCACCGGCCTCGCCAGCTTCCTGTTCACCCACAACGCCCAGATCGCGATCTTCGCCTTCGCGCTCGGCTTCATGTTCTGCCTGCCCACCGCGGCGCTGGTGGCGATGAATTTCGGTGCGCTGGGCGCCTTCATGGCGCTCTTCGTGTCCCGCGGCCTTGGCTTCGAGGCGGCGGGCTGGCTGTCGATCCATGGCACGACCGAACTGTTCGCCATCATCCTGGCCTCGGCCGCCGGCTTCCACATCGGCTGGGCGGTGGCCTTCCCGGGCGATCGCATGCGGGTGGACGCCGCCGGCGACGCGGGGCGCCGCGGAGCGACGGCGATGGCCGGTGTCGTGGTGATGCTGTTCGCCGCGGGGCTCTTGGAAGGCTACGGCCGCCAGCTGATCCAGAACGACCTTGCCCGCTACGCGGTGGCCGCGGCGATGCTGGCCGGTTGGCTGGCCTACTTCTATTGGCCCAGGCCCGTCACGCGATGAGCAGCGAAGGCGCCACTGGCCGACTGAAGGGCCTGAGGCCCCGCGGCAAGCCTGCCGCCCCAAGTGACGGCTGGCGCGAGCTGGTGACGCCGGAGGGCGTCGACCTTCGCCTCAAGGTCGGCGCCTACGTCGAGCGGTTCGTGGCGCTGCTGCTGGATTTCCTGATCCTGCTGGGCGCGCTGGTCGCCTTCAGCATCCTGGCGCTGATCGTCGCCTGGGCCACCAAGGCCAGCTGGGTCACCGAGGCGCTCGGCGTGGTGTGGCTGCTGGGGGTCTTCGTGATCCGCAACTTCTATTTCCTGATCTTCGAGATCCAGCCGCGCGCGGCCACGCCGGGAAAGCGGGTGATGGGCCTGCGGGTGGTCGCCGCCGACGGCGGGCGGCTGACGGCCGACGCGGTTTTCGCCCGCAACGCCATGCGCGAGGTGGAGGTGGTGCTGCCGCTGACCTTCTTCCTGGCCCGTGGCGACGGCGTGGACGCGGTGCTGGTCACCCTCGGGGCGATCTGGACGGGCACCTTTGTGCTCTTCCCGCTGTTCAACCGCGACCGCCGCCGCCTGGGCGACCTGGCGGCCGGGACCATCGTGGTGAAGTCGCCCAGGAAGCTGCTGCAGCCGGATCTGGCCGACACCGAGCGCGCGGCCGCCCAGGGGGTCAGCTTCAGCCACGCCCAGCTGGACGTCTACGGCATCAAGGAGCTGCACGTGCTGGAGGAGGTGCTGCGCGGCGGCGAGCGCAAGGCCATCGCCGAGGTGGCCAGCCGCATCCGCGCCAAGATCGGCTGGGACGGCGCGGCGGACATCCCCGACCGCACCTTCCTCAACGCCTACTACGCGGGCCTGCGCGGGCGGCTGGAAAGCCGCATGCTGTTCGGCCGCCGCCGCCGGGACAAGTTCGACGTGGACTGACCTTCGCGAAGCCCACGGGGAGGGCAGCGGCCGTTCGTCCGCCCCGCGCCGGGCGCCTCGCAGGCTGGCGGACCGCGGGGCGGAAGCGTAGGTTCGGCCCCCATGAACGCCGCCGTCCCCGCCGACGTGATTTCGCGCCTCAAGGCGGTGCTGGGCGCGGGCGGCTGGAGCGAGGATCCGGACCGGATAGCGCCCAAGCTGGTGGAATGGCGCGACCGCTGGGTGGGCGCCACGCCGTTCCTGGCTCTGCCGAACACGACGGCCCAGGTGGCCGCGGTGGTCGGTGTCTGCGCCGAGGCCGGACAGCCGATCACCACCCAGGGCGGCAACACCGGCCTGGTCGGCGGCCAGATCCCGCAGGGCGAGATACTGCTCTCGACCGAACGCCTGCGGGCGATCCGCGAGGTGGACGCCTACGACGACGCGTTGGTGGCCGAGGCCGGTGTGACACTGTCGGCGGTGCATGCGGCGGCGGCCGGGGTACGGCGGCGGTTCCCGCTCGGCCTGGCTTCCGAAGGCTCTGCGACGGTGGGGGGTGTGGTCTCCACAAACGCCGGTGGGACGCAGGTCCTGCGCTACGGCATGGCCCGCAACCTGGTGCTCGGCCTGGAGGCGGTGCTGCCGAACGGCGAGGTCTGGAACGGCCTGAAGCGCCTGCGCAAGGACAATACCGGCTACGACCTGAAACAGCTCCTGATCGGCGCGGAGGGTACGCTGGGGGTGGTCACAGCCGCGGCGTTGAAACTGGTCCCGGTCATGGCGTCGCGCGCGGTGGCGATGATCGGCGTCGCGACGCCGGAGGCCGCGCTCGAGCTGCTCAGCCGCGCCAAGGACGAGACCGGTGGCGCGGTGGAAGCCTTCGAACTCATGGGCCGCCTGGGCGTCGACTTCGCCCTGCGCAACATCGCCGGCACGCGCGACCCGCTGGGCCAGCCGCACGCCTGGTACATCCTGGCCGAGTTCGCATCGGGCGAGCCGGGGTCGGCAGAGTCGGCCATGGAGCGTTTCCTTGCCGCGGGCCTGGAGGCCGGCCTGGTGGCCGACGCCGTGGTCGCCCAGACCGATGCCCAGGCCAAGGCGCTCTGGGCCATCCGCGAGAACCAATCGCCGGCCCAGAAGCCGGAGGGCGCGACCTGGAAGCATGACGTCGCCGTCCCGGTCAGCCGCGTGCCCGCCTTCCTGGCGGAGGCCACCGCCGCCATGGCCGCCTTCGCGCCGGGCGCACGCATCGCCGCCTTCGGCCACGTGGGCGACGGCAACATCCACTACGACGTGCTGCGCCCCGACGGCGGATCGGACGCCGAGCATGCCGCGCGCCGCGACCGGGGTTCGCGGATCGTGCACGACATCGTGGCGTCCATGGGCGGCTCGATCAGCGCAGAGCACGGCCTGGGCGCGATGAAGACGGAAGAGGCGAGACGTTACAAATCAAACGTGGAAGTTGCAGCCATGCAGGCCGTGAGGCAAAGCTTGGACCCGAAGAGGATCATGAACCCGAGGGTGCTGTTCTGACCCTCCGACGGGGGGCGACCGATGCCGTTCTATCAGGATATCAAGCACGACGAGGCGACCTACCCGCCCGGTGAGCGGGAGTACATCGCCAGCCGGCTCCTGGATCTGCGCCAGGTGCTGGAGGCCCGGATTCCCGAGCGGGAGCTTCGCAGGACCCTGGTCCTCGGCACCTGGAACATCCGCGATTTCGACGACAACAAGTTCGGCCAGGGGCCCCGCCGCCGCGAGTCCCTGCACTACATCGCAGAGGTGCTGGCGCGCTTCGACATCTGCGCCGTCCAGGAAATCAACGACAAGCTGAAGCCGTTGAAGGACGTCGTGAAGCTGATGGGCCCCAGCTACGAGTTCATGGCGACCGACGTAACCATGGGGACGAGCGGCAACAACGAGCGGCTGGCGTTCATCTACGACACCCGGAAAGTCCAGTTCCGCAATGTGGTCGGCGAGCTGGTCCTGCCGGCCACCCGACAGGGCGAAACCCGCCAGATCGCGCGCACCCCGCTCGTGGCGAGCTTCCAGGCCGGATGGTTCAAGTTCACCATCTGCACGGCGCACATCTACTACGGCAAGGACAGCCGGACCTCGCCGGAGTACGCCCGGCGCGTCAACGAGATCGCCACCATCGCCGGCATCCTTGCCAAGCGGGCGAAGGAGGAGGGCGAGAACTACATCTTCCTCGGGGACTTCAACGTCATCGACCGCGAGGACGCCACCTTCAAGGCGTTGGCCGACGCCGGCTTCTTCGTGCCCGACGAACTGCAGGGCAGCAACATGGCCGGCGACCGCAGCTACGACCAGATCGCCTTCCAGGGGAAGAAGGACGAACTCATCGCCCTCTCGGCCGGCGTCTTCGACTATCGGCTGGCGGTATTCCGCGACGAGGACTTCGTCCGCTACAAGGCTGGCCTGCCGCAGAAGAGCGAATCCGGCGCGCCCCTCGACCTGAGCACGGACGAGAAGCGGCTTGCCCACTATCGGAAGTGGCGGACCTGGCAGATTTCCGACCACCTGCCCCTGTGGGTGCAGTTCGAGGTCGACTTCTCCGACGCCTACCTCGAAGGGATCGCCAAGGGCGCTTAGCGGCGCAGCGGCCTTGGCGCCGGGGAAAAGTCGCGGCAAAGGTCGGCGCATGCTCATCGTGCTCTCCCCGGCCAAGGCGCTCGACTTCACCGGGGCGCCCGTGCAGACCGCGCTGACCACACCGGAGCTGGCCGACCAGACCGCTGAGCTCGCCAAGACCACCCGGCGGCTGACGGCGCGGGACCTGAAACGGCTGATGGCGCTCTCCGACACCCTGGCCAAGCTGAACCGCGAGCGGTTCCAGGCCTTCGACGCGGCCAGCGACGACGGCCTGCAGGCGGCTTTCGCCTTCAACGGCGACGTCTACACGGGCCTGAAGGCGCGCGAACTGGACAAGAAGGCTCTGGCCTGGGCCCAGGACCACGTCCGCATCCTCTCCGGCCTCTATGGCGTGCTGCGCCCGCTCGACGCGATCCAGCCCTACCGCCTGGAGATGGGGACGCGGCTGAAGACCCGCCGAGGGCAGAGCCTGTACGACTTCTGGGGCCCACGGGTGTCGCAGGCGCTGGATCGCGCCGCCGAGGGCCACAAGGACAAGACCGTCGTCAACTGCGCCAGCGGCGAGTATTTCGGCGCGGTCGACCGGGCGGCCCTGAAAGCCCCGGTGATCGCCTGCCGGTTCCTGGAGGAGAAGGACGGCGAGGCCCGGATCATCTCCTTCTTCGCCAAGCGGGCGCGTGGCGCCATGGCCCGCTACGTCATCGACAACCGCATCGACCGCGCCGCCGACTTGAAGGCGTTCGATCGCGACGGCTACCGCTTCCAGCCCCACCTCTCCTCCGACGAGGAGTTCACCTTCCTGCGGCCGCAGCCACCTCCGGTCGCCCAGACCCGCAGCACGCCTGCCAAGAAGGACGCCTGACCATGGCCGTGGACTACCACCTCGAGGGCCATGTGGCCGTCATCACCGGCTCCACCTCCGGCATCGGCCAGGCGCTGGCGACGGCGCTCGCCGAACAGGGCGTCAGTGTCGTGCTGAACGGCTTCGGCGACCCCGCCAAGATCGAGGCCGACCGCGCGGCCATCCAGGCCAAGGCCGCCGCCAACGCCCGCGTGCTCTACCACGACGCCGACATGACCAAGCCGGCGGAGATCGCCGACCTCATCGGCTTTGCGCACAAGGAACTGGGCCGCCTGGACATCCTGGTGAACAACGCCGGCATCCAGCACGTGGCCCCGGTCGACGAGTTCCCGGACGAGAAGTGGGACGCTCTGATCGCGGTGATCCTGTCGTCCACCTTCCACGCCACCAAGCACGCGGTGCCGATCATGAAGGCCCAGGGGCGCGGCCGGATCGTCAACATCGCCTCGGCCCACGGCCTGGTCGCCTCGGCGTTCAAGAGCCCCTACTGCGCGGCCAAGTTCGGCGTGGTGGGCTTCACCAAGTCCTGCGCCGTGGAGCTGGCCCGCACCGGCATCACCGTCAACGCCATCTGTCCGGGCTATGTGAAGACCCCGCTGATCGAGATGCAGATCGGCGACCAGGCCAAGGCGCGCGGCATCTCGCCGGAACGCGTGGTCGAGGACGTGATCCTCGCCGCCCAGCCCAACAAGACCTTCGTCGAGTACCAGAACCTGGCCGGGATGCTGCTCTACCTGGTCTCCGACGTGGGCTCGGCGGCCACCGGCGCGGCGCTGTCGGTCGACGGGGCCTGGACGGCGACCTGACGCCACGCGTGGCCTCGCAGTCCGGCACAGGACCGGAGCGGCGCCATTCGCATGCCCTCGCGTCACTGTTTCCATGGCGTGCGTGCGGCGCCATCCTCCCGGCAAACACCGGGAGGCCGCCATGACCCTGCACACCAAGCTCTGTGACCTATTGGGCGTGAAGCATCCGATCATGCTGGCCGGCATGGGCGGGGTCTCCTACGCCGAGCTGGTGGCGGCCGTGTCCAACGCCGGCGGCTACGGCGTGCTCGGCATGGCCGGGCGCGATCCGGACTTCATTCGCGAGCAGATGCGGGCGGTGAAGAAGCTCACCGACAAGCCGTTCGGCGTCGACCTCTTGGCCGCCAGCCCTGAGAGCCTGACCGCGGCGGTGGAAACCATCATCGAGGAGGGCGCCTCCTCCTTCGTGGCCGGCCTCGGCATCCCCATGCCGATCATGGAGCGGCTGAAGAAGGGCGGCCTGAAGGTCATGGTGGTCTGCGGCGCCGTGAAGCACGCGGTGAAGGCCGAACAGGCCGGCTGCGACGCGGTGATCTGCCAGGGCGGCGAGGGTGGCGGCCACACCGGCCTGGTCGGCACCATGCCGCTGGTGGCCCAGGCGGTGGAGCAGGTGAAGATCCCGGTGGTGGCGGCCGGTGGCCTCTATGACGGCCGGGGTCTGGCGGCCGCGCTCAGCCTGGGCGCCGTCGGCGTCTGGATGGGTACCCGCTTCATCGCGAGCCAAGAGGCCCACGCCGGCCACATGTACCGCGACGTGATCGTCGAGGCGACCGACGAGGACACCGTCCGCACCAAGAGCTATTCCGGCAAGCCGATGCGGGTGAAGAAGAACCCCTACGTGGCCGACTGGGAAGCCCGTCCGCAGGACATCCAGCCCTTCCCGCAACAGGCCCAGCTGTCGAGCCGCGCCGGCGTGATGGGCGGCATCGGCGGCCAGATCGAAGGCCTCGACATCGACTCTTCCTGCTTCGCCATGGGCCAGTCGGCCGGCGGCGTGAAGGACGTGCTGCCGGCCGGCGAGATCGTCGCCAGGCTCATCCGCGAAGCCGAGGACGCCATCGACCGCGTCGCGGCGATCAGGGCGCGGGCGACCGAACGGGCGTAGGCAATCGCGCCCGCGCTAGCGGTGGCCTATGGGCTCCTCTCCCCCGGCGCTGCCCGCTCGGCGTGGAACTCCAGCGCCCGAGGCTTGACCTACCCACAAACTTATAGTGCACTCTAAATAATGAAGTCCGCCACCGCCGAGGGCGAGCGCGCGGGCGTGGAGGACGCTATGGCCGACCGACCGCAAGCGCCGGCGATGGACCTGATCACCCTGCCGCATCATGTGGAGTTGCTGTCGGACCGCTGGCTCGATGAGGCCGCGAAGTTCTTCCGCGAGGCCCTGCCGATGCGCCGCCAGGCGCTGGGCGGCCGGCCGTTCTCGCTCAGCGAGCGGTTCACCGACGCGCCGGCGCACCTGAAGTTCCCGGGCGACGCGGCGGCCTGGTCGCTGCGGTTCGACGGACAGGATGTTGCGATCTCGCGCACCTTCGACCCGGCCGCCGACGTGGTGCTGGAATGCGAGTACCAGGCGGCCCTGGCGCTGGCCCAGTTCGTCGGCGTCCTGGTCCCCGGCGGCCCCGAGGCCATGTGGCGCGAGGCCCGGCAGATGTTCGGCGCCGACGCCTTCCGCCCGCGCGGCCAGCTGGCGGACGACCAGGCCCGCACGCTTGTGGGTCTGTTCCACGACCACATGGCCCGGCGCACGGTGGAGAACCCGGATCTGGAGCACCGGGCGCGCCGCATGGGCCTGACCGGTAAGATCCGCGAGATGGAGGAGCAGGGCTTCACCGTCATCGAGCGCGCGATCTCCGACGAGTTCGCCGACGAGGTGCGCGCCGCCATCAAGGGCGCCGTCCAGCCGCAGCAGGGCGTGTCGATGAACTGGATGCTCTACCAGGGCCGGCCGTTCGAGCGGATCACGCTGAACCCCATGGCCATGACCCTGATCGACGCCTCGCTGGGCCGCGGCGCGCAGCTGGCCTCGAACGCGGCGATCATCCGCGGGCCGGGCGCCGGCCTGATCGACATCCACACCGACTACACCGATGTGCCGGAGCCGTATCCTGACTTCGCCATGAGCGGGGTGTCGGTCTGGGCGCTGGAGGACTGGACCGAGGCCTCGGGCCCCACCTGGATCGTGCCAGGCAGCCACCGCATGCGCCGCGCGCCGCGCAACGGCGAGGGCCTGGACGCCGGGGTCCCGGTGGAGATGCCCAAGGGCTCGGTGGTGTTCTTCACCCAGGGCGTCTGGCACTGGCAGGGCCACCGCACCGAGCCGGGCGAGCGGGTCACCCTGCATCCGCACTTCAACCGCGGCATCCTGCGCAGCGTCGAGCAGAAGCGCCCCGACGTGCAGATGTTCGCCCGCAACCCGCCGCGCCTGGGCGAGATGATGGGCGAGGACGACTGGTTCGACAAAATGACGCCCACCGGCCGCGACTACGTGCGGCTGGAGCACATGCGCCAGCTGCACGCCTTCACGAACTGGAAGATGAAGCAGATCCGCGCGCCGCTGGAGGTCGCCGCCTAGCTTCGCGGCCTCAGTTGGTCGGTTGGAACAGCTCGACCGCGTTCCCGGAAGGGTCGTCGAGCAGGATCTCGTTGCCGCCCAGCCCGACCACGATGTCATTGCGGAAGCGGACGCCCGCCCTGCGGAGTCGCTCGACCTCGCCGGGCAGGTCTGAGGTGTAGATCACCAGGCGGTTCCAGCCCCCGGGGACCGGCTTGTCCCCATTCGGCATCGGCCGCGAGGCCCCGCCAGGCCCCTTCGTCGGACTGAGCAGGAGCTGGACGCCGTCCCGCGACAGCGCGGCGAAGTAGGGCCCTGCCTGCATGTCGAGCTTGAAGCCGAGCTTGCTCGTGTAGAACGCCACCGTCGCCGGCACGTCCTCGACGATGTAGCGAACCCTCACCAGCCCCAGAGCAGTGGGGCTGACGCTCTGCGCCGCCGCGCCTTGGGCGGCGAGAAGCAAAGTCAGTGCGAAGGCGAACGCGCGCGTCTTGTTCATGGCGGCTCCTGGGTTGGCGCGGTCAGCGCGCGGGCTGGAAGAGTTCGACGACGTTGCCGGACGGATCCTGCAGCAGGACCTGCTTGCCGCCCGGCCCCGACAGGATCTCGTTGCGGAACCCCGCGCCGGCGGCTTTGAGGCGCGCGACCTCGGCCTCGATGTCGTCCACGATCAGGTGGATGCGGTTCCAGCCGCCGGGCCCGGGCTTGGCGCCGTCGGGCATCGGCCGCCCAGCCGAACTGGCGGGCCCGCTCAGCAGCAGCCGCAGATGGCCGCGGGCCACGTCGGCGAAGGCGGGCGGAAAGCTCGTCAGCACCTCGAAGCCGAGGAACGACGTATAGAAGTCGAGCGCCGCTTCGACATCGTCGACCATGTAGCGGACGCTGACCATTTCGTGGGCCTCGGGCATGGGGGTCTCCTTGCCGATCAGGACGCGGATCCCTGCTCGGCCAGTGCGGCGAGCAGGTAGTCGATGCGGGTCGAAAGCTCGGTCGCTGTCTCCACGAACAGCGGATAGGTGGCCTCGTCGGGTTCGCCGGTCGCCGGGTTCGCGAGGCTCCAGTGGATGACGCGGGGGTCGCCGGGGAACTCCGGACACGCCTCGCGAACCCGGTCGCACAGGCTGATCACCCAGTCGAACGTCTCGTCGGCGAACACGTCCAGGTGCTTGGAAGCCTGGCCGCTGATGTCGAGCCCATACGCCTCGCGCATCACCCGCACCGCGTTGGGGTGCAGGGCCTTGGGATGGCTCCCGGCGCTCACCGTCGCGACGCGCCCGCCCGACCGGCGCCTGATCAGCGCCTCGGCCATCTGTGAGCGGGCGCTGTTCCCGGTGCACAGGAACAGCACGCTGACCGGCGCTCCTATCCGGCTATCGTCACGTTCGGGGGCCTGCAGACGGAGGCCGGGGTGCAGGGCCCGGCCGGTCGCCGACAACAGAGCTCCGACCCGCAGCAGGTCCAGGCCGTAGTAGGTGTCCCGGCCATCGGCCGAGCTGCGCCGCGCCGACACAAGGCGGCCGCCGCGGAGTTTGCCCAGGTGGTAGGAGACCAGGTTCTGGGCCTCGCCCACCAGCCCGGTCAGCTCGTGCACCGTGCGGTCGCTCCGGCCAAGTTCCCCCAGCAGCCGCCAACGCAGCGGGTGGCCTGCGAGCTGGAGGAATTCAGGCGGCGGGAGATCGGCATCGAGCAGCGGCATAGCTGCGCTTATACATCAATCTAGATTGATGCATCAACTACAATTGATGAAAATTCAGTCCCGGTCCGGCGCGCCGAGCGGGAAGTTGGGCCGGTAGGGCCGCGCCTCCTCCACGGCGCGTGCGAAGGACGGCCGCGCCAACAGGCGGGTGCGATACGCCCGCACCGTCGGGAACGCGGCCCCGATCTGCCGCACCCAGTCGGCGTAGAACAGGGATGGCGCTGCGGCGCAGTCGGCCAGGGTGAAGTCCTCTCCCGCCGCCCACGTCCGCCCGGCGAGGCGTCCCTCCAGCCACCCATAGGCGGTGTCCAGCGCCGCCGCCGCTTCCGCCATGGCCTCCTCCCGGCGGCCGCCCTCGGCCCGCAACGCCTCGAACACCGGCTTCTGCATCGCCGACATGATGTAGTTGTCGAAGACGCGGTCCATGAGGCGCACCTCCAGCGCGGCGCCGGGGTCCTCGGGCAGCAACCGCACCGGTCCGCCATGATGCAGCTGCAGGTGCTCGATGATGATGCTGGACTCGGTGACCGCGCGACCTTTGTCCACCAGCACCGGAAACCGCCCGATCGGCCAGAGCGCCGCCAGTTCCTCGCCCGCGCCCGGGTCCTCCAGATGTCGGTAGGTGAACGCTGTCCCGTTCTCCCAGAGCGCGATCAGCACCTTCTGGCAGTAGGAGGAGAAAGGGTGTGCATAGAGCGTGAGCGACATCGAGCGCCTCCGGCCGCGGGGAACATCGCCGGCGGGTTAGGCTAACTGATCCTAATTTGCAAGCAGTATAGCCTACAGCCCGAACAGCGCCCGCGCGTTCTCGCCCAGCACGGCGGCCTGCCGCTGTGGGCTCAAGCCGGCGATGGACTCTCGGATCAGGGTCGGCGCCTCCAGGGTGCTGTCGATGTGCGGATAGTCGCTGCCCCACAGGATCTTGTCTTCGCCGACCAGCTCCAGCATCGCGCCGATGGTGCGTTCGTGCGGCTCGGCGACGAACCAGCAGTTGCGTCGGATGTAGTCGCTGGGCTTCAGCTTCATCGGCTGGGGCAGCAGGCGGCCTAGGATGTCCTGCTTCTCGTCCAGGCGATCCATCAGGTAGGCGGCGTACCCACAACCCGCCTCGACGCTGACCATTTTCAGCCGCGGGAACCGCTCGAACAGCATGTCGGTCACCATGGCGCCGAGGGCGGGAATCAGCTGGCCCGTCGCGCCCAGGCTGAAGCCGAACAGCATCCCGGGCTTGGTCTCGTGCCAGGCCCCGAAGGGACCCCCGCCGCCGGAGAAGCGGACGATCACGTGCAGGCAGCCCGGCACGCCGGCGTCCTCGCAGAGGCGCCAGATCGGGTCGAAGTGCGGATCGCTGGGACGGCGGCCGTCGATGATCTCGGGCGGCACGAACACGCCCTTGAAGCCCATCTTCAGGCAGGTTTCGAGTTCGGCCGCGGCGCCCTCGACGTCGCGCCAGTTGACCGTCGCGATCGGCGCCACGCGGCCCGGAGCCGCGGCGAGGAAGTCCGCCTGCCAACGGTTGTAGGCGCGGCAATAGGCCGACGCGAGCGCCACGTCCTCGGTGGGGAAGGGCAGGATGCCGATGGTCGGGAACAGCACGCCCACGTCCACGCCCCAGGCGTCCAGCATCTTGAGCCGGGCGCCCGGCTCATAGCTCGCCGGCTCGCAACCGTCGGCATAGCTGAGCTGCGGCGTGAACAGCTCCGCGCGGTCCAGGTGCGCGCCGCCCAGGCCGGCCAGGCCGCCCGCCATGATCACCTGCTCGCCGATGATCAGGTTCTCGACGCCGTCGCGGCGCTCGATACGGATGGCGCGGTCGCGGAACTGCGGCTCCAGGTACTCCTGCCAGAGATCCGCCGGCTCCATGATGTGGGAATCGCAGTCTACGACCAGGGTCATGGTACGCTCCGTCCGCACGCGGCGCCTTACCAGGGCACGCGACGCGATGGCGCGTCAACGGCGCCCCAACGTCCGCCTTCGTCGGCGCGAGGCCGCTACGGCGCGTCGTCGAGCTTCGACAGGGGCGGCGCGACGTCCTCCAGCGGCCGCCGCTCGGCCGCCAGGCCGTACAGGCGCGCAAGCACCGCGGCGACCACCATCACCCCGCCGCCCAGCAGGTAGCCCCACATCACCCGATGCGGCTCGCCGGTGTCGATCAGGGCTCCGAACAGAGCCGGCCCGCCGACCCCGCCCACCAGTGTGCCGAAGGCGTAGAATAACGAGATGCTGACGGCGCGGATCTCCAGCGGAAAGCTCTCGCCGATGGTCAGGTAGGCCGCGCTCGCGCCCGCCGAGGCGAAGAAGAAGATCACCGTCCAGGCCGCCGTCTGCGTCGTGGCGGTCAGCCACCCTTGTGCGAACGCCCAGCCGCTCAGGCAGAGCAGCACGCCCGCCACGCCGTAGGTGAGCGCAATCATCGCGCGGCGGCCGACGCTGTCGAACAGTGGCCCCAGCAGCAGCGGCCCAAGGAAGTTGCCGGCCGCGAAGGGGAGCAGGAACCACCCGATCGCGGCGGCCTCGATGGCATAGAACCGCGTCAGCATCATCGCATAGGTGAAGAAGATCGCGTTGTAGCAGAACGCCTGGGTGGCCATCAGCACGATGCAGAGGCCCGTGCGCCGCGGATAGGCCACGAACAGGGTGCGGGCGATATCGGTCCAGTTGGTCCGCATGGGGCGCAGGCGGATGGCGCCCAGGTCGTGGTGCGGCGGCACGGGCTGGCCTGAGCGCCGGGCCACGTCGGCCTCGATCGCGGCGACCACGGCCTCCGCCTCCGCCACGCGTCCGTGGGTCATCAGCCAGCGCGGACTCTCGGGGATGAAGCGCCGCAGCCAGATGATCACGATGGCCAAGAGGCCGCCGATCACGAACGCGACGCGCCAGCCCAGCGTCTGATCGATCACCGCCGGGTTCAGCACCACCAGGGAGCCCATGGCGCCCAGCGCCGCCCCGAGCCAGAAGCTGCCGTTGATGGCCAGGTCGGTATAGCCGCGCCGCCGCGCCGGGATCAGCTCCTGGATGGCGGAATTGACCGCGCCGTACTCGCCGCCGATCCCGGCGCCGGTGATGAAGCGGAACAACAGGAACGACCAGAAGTCCCAGGAGAACCCCGTCGCGATCGTCGCTAGCAGGTAGATCCCGATCGTCCAGGTGAACAGCTTGCGCCGTCCGAAATGGTCGGTCAGTCGCCCGAACAGCACCGCCCCCAGCACAGCGCCCAGGATGTAGGCGCTACCGCTCAAGCCGACCTGGGTCGCGGTGAGGCCCAAACCATCCGGTCCGGCGATGGCCGGCGACAGGGCGCCCACCAGGGTCACTTCCAGCCCGTCGAGGATCCAGGTGATCCCCAGCGCCGCCACCACCAGCCAGTGGAAGCGGCTCCAGGGCAGCCGGTCGAGACGCGCCGGCACGCGCGTGTCGAAGTGGGCCGCGGCGTCGGGGGACGGGGTCGTCCTGACGCTAACGCAGAGGCGCGCGGGTTGGCGCCACCGCTGCGACCTAGGGCACGACGAGCAGGTAGGCGAAGACCGCGAAGATCACGAGGTGGATGGCGCCGTGCAGGACGGTCGTGCGGCCGCCCGCGAGGGTCAGGGCGGACACCACGAACGACAGGGCGAGCATCACCATCTCCTTGGGTCCGAGCCCGAGGACGAGTGGCTCGCCAAGCAGGACGGCGACGGCGGCCACCGCGGGGATGGTCAGCGAGATCGATGCCAGCCCCGAGCCCAGCGCCAGGTTCAAGCTGGTCTGCAGGCGGTTTCGCCGGGCCGCGGCCACAGCGGCCATCCCCTCCGGGAGCAATACGAGCGTGGCCACGATGGCGCCGACGAGCGCCGCGGGGTGCGCCACGCCCAGGCCCCGGATCGCGGCTTCGATGGGATAGGACAGGGATTTCGCCAGCAGGACAACGGCGCCGAGGCCGACAAGCAGGAAGAGGCCCGAGACGGCCGTGAGCCGGTTCGACGGCGGCGCCGCGTGCAGCTCTTCGTTCTCCGGGGTCGCGGCGGGCAGGAAGAAGTCCCGGTGGCCGACGGTCTGCACGAAGAGGAACACCCCGTAGAGGATGAGGCTCGCGGCGGAGACGAAGAGCAGTTGGCTCGCCGTGAAGACAGGTCCCTGGGCGGTGGTCGTGAACACCGGCAGGATCAGGGTGAGGGTCGCCGTCGTGGCCAGGACGGAGAGGAACGCGGTTGCGCCAGGCGCCTGGAAGCCCTGCGCGCCGTGCCGCAGCCCGCCCACGATCACGCACAGGCCAACGATCCCGTGGAGCACGATCATCACCGTGGCGAACAGGGTGTCCCGGGCCAGTGTGGGATTGCCGCCCGGTTCCGAGAGCATGATCGAGATGATCAGGGCCGACTCGATCACGGTCACGGAGGCGGCGAGCACCAAGGTGCCGAAGGGCTCGCCGACCTTGTGGGCGACGACTTCCGCGTGGTGCACGGCCGCGAATACGGCCCCGACGAGCGCGGCGAACAGGGCAAGGGCGCCGACGCCTTCCGCTGGAACGAAGGCCAGCAGCAGCAGCGCCACGACGGGCAGCGCTATGGACCAGAGAGGCGCCCGAATGAGGGCCTTGATGAACGACATTCGATCTCCAACCTCGAGCCCCTGCTCGTCCTCCCATCGATGAACGAGCGTGTCGAGCTACGGGATTGCACCGCCTGCGCCGACCTCCGCAGTCGGCGCTGATCGGTTCCGCGCGTAGCGGACTAGACGCCGAACGTCACATGTCCGTCGCCGTCGATCGCCCAACTTGGGTTCCAGGCGATCTCCCACGCGTGGTCGTCCGGATCGGCCACATAGCCGCGGAAGCCGCCGTGGGCCGGCGCGTCCCCGATCCGCAGGATCTTGCCCCCGGCCCCGGCAAGGCGATCGAGCAGGGGCTGCACCTCCCCCTGCGTCGCCACGTTATGGGCGAGGGCGAAGGCCCCCGGATGGGAAAGGCCGCTGCGTTGCATGTCCGCCTCCAGGCCTGCCTGCAGCCACGTGCCCAGGACGAACCCGTTCATCTGGTAGAAGGCGATCTCGTCGTTCTCGAACACCGGCGCCCAGCCGAAGCCGTCCGCGTAGAAGCGCTTCGAGCGCGCTAGGTCGCTGATGGCGAGCGTGATGACGGCGATCTGTTGCTGCATGGCTTGCGTCCTGTCCGGGCTCAAGACAACGATCGGCCAGCGGACCTCGATCCGCGGCCATCGACCCGGCCCGAGGTCGGATAGCCCAGGTACGCCCGGCCGAGTCGCACCAACTCATCCTCGAACTCCTGGCTCAGCAGGAAGTCCGCGCCCTCCAGGACGGCGGTCCGCATGGCCCCGTGCACTGCGCGGCTGAGCACGAAGGCCTGCACGGGGGTAAGCGGCCGGCCCTGGGCGTCGGTGATCCCGGTCTCCATCGCCGCGAACTTTGCCGCCAGCGCCTGGTGATCGGCGTGCGCCAGCATCGCGGAGACGGCGATACGCCGCGCTTGGTTCCGCCCCGAGAAGGCGCGCAGGAATGCGCGTATCAGCGCCCGGTCGCGCGCCACGCCCGGGTGGCCATCGCGCAGCAGCGCCTTCACCGTACGGCGGTGGGTCTCGGTCTCGCGCGCCGCCAGCGTCCGCAGGATCGCGGTCTTGTCCGGGAAATAGCGGTAGAGCGTGCCGATGCTCACGCCCGCCCGCTCGGCCACGGCGTTGGTGTTGAACCCGGCCTCGCCGGTGGCCTCTAGAACCTGAGCCGCCGCCTCCAGCACGAAGTCCATCGAGGCCCGGGCGCGGCGCTGCCGCGGCATTTTGCGTAGGATTTCAACGGTGGCCACCGCCACACCCCCTCTGATCCGCTTTCGAGGGAAGTCGAGTAACAGAGGCTGGGCGCGGGCCCTACCCTCCCAGGGCGCAACTTTCTGGGAGGGGTGAATGACCTGGGGTACCGAACGTCTTGACGAGCTGAAGGCCGGAACGGCGACCCTTCCCCCCGTCGTCCGCACGCTCCGGCTCGGCGGCATCGACGACTGGGGCGAGGGGTGGGTGCGGAAGACTTGGAACCCGACCCCCGAGCTGGCTACCCCCGACGGCTCCCTCTTCGGCGGCTACCTGGCCGCCTTGGCCGATCAGGCCCTGGCCCTGGCTGCCCTCAGCGTGATCCCGCACGATCGACTCTGCCGGACGGTGAACCTGCACGTGAACTTCCTGCGGGTCGGCCGCGCCCACCCGCTGGTCATCGAGGCCCGGGTGGTCGCCCAAACCCGCCAGCTCGTCACCCTGCGCGCGGAGTTCCGCCGCCCGGACGCCGTCCTGATCGCCGACGCCACCGCCCAGCAGGTGCTCATGGCCTTTGACCACTGGCCCGCCGAACAGGCTGCGGTGGCGCAGCAGTAGGCTCGGCGTGCGCCCTATTCGGTCGCGTGGGCGGGTCTCTTCCGCAGCAGCACCGGTGTGTAGTCGGGCCGCTCGCCCTTGGCGTTCTTGGCTCGCGGCGCCAGGTCTTCCTCGGTGCCCAGTTCGCGCATCAGGCTGGCGAACTCGAAGGCGATCCCATCGGGGTCGCGGAAGTACATGGAGCGGATCCAGGTCTTCTCGTCAGGTGTCTTGGCGAACGGCGCGTCGCTGCCATGGTTGATGGTCACGACGCCGATGCTCTTTTCCTTCAGCGTGGCCAGTACATCGTCGAACCGGTCCGCCGGCAGGTCCATCGCCACATGGTTCATCGAGGCGATCGCCGTCTTCGCGCCGTCCTTGCGGACGTCCAGGTGTTGTGAGGCGATGCCGGGCTGGGCCGGGGGCGCGCCGTCGAACGACATGTAGGACAGCATCGCCCCGTTGCCCATGTCGTGGAAGCTGTGCTGCCCGCCGCCGGGCAGCTCCTCCATCTTGACCAGGGGGATGCCCAGCTCCTCCCAGAACTTCACGGTCTCGTACATGTCCGAGCAGACCAGCGCGACGTGGCTCAGGCCTCGGGCGATCACTTGGTTCGGCATGGCGTTCTCCTCACCTCGATGGCGCAGGCTAGCAACCCGGCGGCGCAGATGTAAGCGCCAGCCGAGGCCCGTGCGGAAGCCTGCCCTCGGCCGCGAAGCCTTGCAGTAACCAATTGCCGCTAGCGTGACTTCGAGCCCTTCGGACCAGAGCCCATGAACCCCGCCGAATTCCTGTCCCGCCGCAACCTGCTGATCGCCACGGGCGCGCTGCTTCTCGCGCCCAAAGGCCGCGCCGCGGAGGCGGCCCACGCCGCGCCCGCCGCCCATGCCGGCGCCGGCCTCACTCCGGAGGCGGCGATGGCGCGCCTGGTGGCCGGCAACGCCCGTTACGTCGGCGGCAAGGCCACGCACACGAACTATGATGCACGGCGCCGCACGACCGTCGCCGCCGGCCAGCACCCGTTCGCCACCGTCCTGGCCTGCGCCGACAGCCGCGTGGCGCCCGAGATCGTCTTCGACCAGGGGCTGGGCGAGCTGTTCACCATCCGCGTCGCCGGCAACGTCGTCGACGACGCCATCCTGGCCTCCATCGAATATTCCGTGACGCACCTGGGTGTCAGCCTGATCATGGTCCTGGGCCATGAGCGCTGCGGCGCAGTGAAGGCCACCGTCGACGCCCTGGGGGGCCATCCGGACCCGGCCGACGCGGGGTCGAAGATCGGTGCGCTGGCCGGGCTCATCGCACCGGCGGTCAAGGCCACCCCCGCCAATGCCCCCGACCCGATCGAAGCGGCGGTTTCCCTGAACGCCGCCCACGCCGCCGCCGAAATCTTCGCCGGCTCGCCGCCGCTGCGCGCCTGCGTGCTGGCCGGCAAGCTGAGGATCGTCGCCGCCCGCTACGACCTCGACGACGGCAAGGTCACCCCCACCCGCGCCGAACACGCCGCATAGCGCGCCCCGGCGGCGCACATCGCGGTTTGAGTGCGTCGCGCACAAGGCTAAGCTTGCCGCCATGACCGCCCGCGAGACCTCCCTATACGCCCTGATCGGCTTCGGCGTCTGGCTCTCCGGTGCAGTGCTCTTCCGCATCTCCGGCGCGCTCTTGTTCGAGAACGGGCCCATCGTCCTGGCCGCCGCCGCCCTGGGGATTGCCGCCAGCGTCTGTTTCCTGCTCAAGGCCACCATGGACTGGCGCAAGGCCGACGCCGCCGACGCCGTCACCATTGCCGTGGTGATGGCGCTGCCGGGCCTGCTGGGCGACGTGGCCTACATCCTGGCGTTCCACCAGATCACCGGCCTGGCCCCTGCCACGGCGGGCCCGTATGCGGCCCTGATCATCTTCGGCAACGCCGCGCTCCTGGGCTTCGCCCTATGGCGCGCGCGGGTAAGCGCGCCTCGGCCGTAGGAACCACCCGCATGCAGACGGGTTCGGCAACCGCGGGGGAGGGCGCAACCTCCGGCCCGCCCACGCGCTAGTCACCCACCGCAATGGAAGGTGACGACATGATCTCCTGGGAAATCGTCTATGGGCTCGGCGCCCTGGTCCTGGCCGGCGGGATCGTCTGGGCCATACTCCGCAACCGCGCCCGCAACCGGGCCAACGATCCCCTGACCGAGGCCGCCACCCGCGCGGACTATGATCATCCGGAAGCGCGCGAGGAAATCACCCGCAAGGCGCAGGGCGAGGTGCGTCCGCAATAGGGCGCCCGCGACCGCTCTATTCGACGGGACCTTTTCCGGTCTATGCGGGACTCCGACCAACGGAGCCGTACCGCATGACCGCCGCCCTCGCGCCCACCCTGCAGGCCACCCTTGGCCAGGTCCGGGTCATCACTGACGAAGCCGGCCGATCGGTCATCGAGTATGAGTGCGGCCCCCACATGTGCCATTCCGGCGGCGTCGCCCAGGGCGGCTTCGTCTGCGGATGGATCGACTCGGCCATGGCCCATGCCTCCATCTCGCTGATGCCCGAGATGACGCCCATGTCCCTGGAGCTGAAGGTCAGCTACTTCGCCCCCGCGCGCCCCGGCCTGGTGGTGGCCGAGGGCTGGATCGAGCGCCGGGGCCGCGCCACCTGCTTCGCCGAGGGCCGACTGCTCGACGCGGAGGGCAAGGTCCTGGCCAAGGCCAGTTCCACCATCCGCCTCATTCCCCGCGACGCCGTCGAGGCCAGCGCGAGGCGAGCGATGGGGTAGGCGGCCCGGCCCGGCTCAGCAGGTGTTGCCGCTGCAGGTCGCCCGGTTGCTGCCGTCGCGGGCCATGGCCTCGGCGTCGCGCAGGCGCCGCTGGTCCCACTCTTCCTTGGTGGCGCAGATCCGCTGCCGGAAGTGCGACCCCATCCGGGTCTCCTCGACGCAGATCTTCTTCGGCTTCGCGGGTTTCTCCGCGGCCGTCGCAACTGCGGCGGCCGGTGCGGCCTCAGCCGCCGGGTCGGCCTTGGCCTCCCCAAGCGCCACCGCCGCGGCCATCGCCATCACGCTCAACAACACCACTGCGCACCTCCCCCTTACGGAACTGACCCTACTCTAAGTTCGAAAAATCAGACTCGCCAGAGGCGATAAGTTCTGTCTTTGTTCCGGGCATGCCCGACATCCACACCTACAAGATCGAACGCCTGAAGGTCATCGGCGGCCTGACCCACAAGCAGCAGCGCTTCTTCATCCGTCCCGGCAGCCGCAGCCGCCCCTGGAAGTTCTTCGACGGCTGGGAGGTCCCGGAGTTCGAGGGCGACCACGCCTGGTTCGAGATCGAGCGCTCCCGCGGCGCCTGGATCTTCCGCCGCCGGGTGGAGGACAGGCCCTGACGGCGGCCTAGGCCCGGCCGGCGCAGACCTTGGACAGCAGCCGGCGCAGCGCGGCCGGCGAGAACGGCTTGGTGAGCGAGGGCACCTTGGCGAACTCCGGCGGGATGCCCTCCGGCCGGCTGCCCGTGGCGAACACGAACGGCACCTCGCGCGCCATCAGCATGTGGGCCACCCGGAACGACTTGTCATCGCCCAGGTTGATGTCGACGACGGCCAGGTCCAGCTCGTGAAACTCGGCGGCGGCCAGGGCGCGGGCGAGACCGGGCGCCACGTCGACGATCGTGCATCCGACTTCGGCTAGGGTTTCCGTCAGCTCCAGCGCAAACAGCGGATCGTCCTCGACGATCAGGACACGCTGCCCTTCTAGCGGCCGCGAAGAACTGGGAAGCATCACACTCACGCCTCGGCGCCACAACAGCGCCATGATCCTGAGCATACGGCCCAGAGCACCTAGAACGTCACTGCTACACGTCTGGATGCATCCCGCACATGCTGTTCGCCTGGCAGGCGAATCACCTACGCGTGCGCGGCCGTCCCGCGTCGTTACCCATTTTGGGGTCCGACCGGCCATCTACTCTTTGCAAAGTCGAAATATTCCCGCCATGGTAGTACGGCTGGGGAAAACAAGATCATGCGGTTGCAAATCGCTGCTGGAGAGTTCCGGCAACGGAGTACGGATGCGCTCGACAAGGCGTTGACCGTGGAGGATCACGCCGAGCGCGGCGCCCTCATCGACCAGGCCGTCTTCTGGAACGAGCGCGCCGTCGAGGCCGAGGCCGCCGCGCGCGAGGCCCCGGCCGGGTCCGAGCGCGCGGCCTGAGCGCCCCCGGCGCGGGGCGACCCGAGCCGAAGGCCCCCCGGCCGCCCCCCTGAGGCGCAGCTCAGCTCAGGCGTGCGCCACCGCCGCGGCGATGTCCTCGACCGAACGGCCGACCATCTCCTTGGCCAGCTCCCCCACCAGCACCGCCTGCAGCGCCTTGTGGTAGTGCTTGCGCAGCTCGCCCAGGGTCTTGGGCGGGGCGATCACCATCAGCGCCTCGACCTTGCCGTCCAGCACCTGGCGGTTCAGCCAGGCCGCCGCCCCGGCGGCGAAGTCATCCTCGGCCTGGTGGTGGACGTCCGGATTCCCCGCGCTGGAATAGTGCCGTCCGCCCGACCCGGCGCTCGTCTCGGCCAGCTGTGGCGCCGGCAGGGCGGTCAGCGCCACCGCCCCCTCGTGGCCGCTGTTGCGATAGAGGGCCAGCGTCTCGCCGTCGGCGACCGCCACGGTGGCGTTGATGGGCAGCAGCATGGGAAATCTCCTGGCGTAGGGACATGACGGGCGGCCAGTCTCGGCCTCCCGCTGCGCGTACGCCTTGCGAACGCTCAAACGCCGGGCGCGGAC
>NZ_CADEGK010000050.1 GCF_902826855.1 uncultured Phenylobacterium sp.
T
Organism: uncultured Phenylobacterium sp.; assembly: GCF_902826855.1. Lineage (GTDB taxonomy): Bacteria > Pseudomonadota > Alphaproteobacteria > Caulobacterales > Caulobacteraceae > Phenylobacterium. The sequence continues at coordinate 2 of NZ_CADEGK010000050.1, forward strand.
GGGCCATAGGAGTCGTACTTGTTCGACGCGCTAACTGATCGGCTTTCCAGCGTATTCGACCGCCTCGGCGGGCGCGGCGTGCTGTCCGAGAAGGACGTTGCCGAGGTGATGCGCGAGATCCGCGTCGCCCTGCTCGAGGCCGACGTGGCGCTGCCGGTGGTGCGCGACTTCATCGCCAAGGCGACCGAGGCCGCCACCGGCGAGGCGGTGATCCGCTCGGTCCGGCCCGCCGACCAGGTGGTCAAGATCACCTACGACGGCCTCGTCGACATGCTGGGCGGGGAGGGCGAGCCGCAGGGCCTCAACCTCTCGCTGAACCCGCCGACCGTCATCCTGATGGCCGGCCTGCAAGGCTCGGGCAAGACCACCACCGCCGGCAAGCTGGCGCTGCGCCTTGTACGCGAGCGCAAGAAGGTGCTGCTGGCGTCGCTCGACACGCGGCGCCCCGCGGCCATGGAGCAGCTGGCGATGCTGGCCGAGCAGGCCGGCGCGCAATCCCTGCCCATCGTCGCCGGCCAGGCCGCGCCCGACATCGCGCGCCGCGCGCTGCAGAGCGCCAAGCTGCAGGGCTTCGACATCCTCATCCTCGACACCGCCGGCCGCACGACGATCGACGAGGCGATGATGGCCGAGGCGTCCGAGATCGCCCGCATCTCCAGCCCCTCGGAGACCCTGCTGGTCGCCGACGCCCTGACCGGCCAGGACGCGGTGCGCACCGCCAAGGCCTTCCACGAACGCCTGCCGCTCACGGGTCTAGTGCTGACCCGGGCCGACGGCGACGGCCGCGGCGGCGCCGCGCTCTCCATGCGCGCGGTCACCGGCCTGCCGATCAAGTTCCTGGGCGTCTCCGAGAAAATCGACGGCCTGGACGCCTTCGACGCCCAGCGCATCGCCGGGCGCATCCTGGGCCGCGGCGATGTGGTGGCCCTGGTCGAGAAGGCCGCCCAAGAGCTCGACATGGCCAAGGCGGAAGCCACGGCCCGCAAGCTCGCCAAGGGTCAGTTCGACCTGGACATGATGGCCGACCAGCTCTCCCAGATGAAGCGCATGGGCGGGATGGAAGGCATGATGGGCCTCCTGCCCGGCGTGCAGAAGATGAAGAAGCAGATCGCCGAGAGCGGTCTCAACGACAAGATGTTCGACCGCCAGATGGCGATCATCAGCTCCATGACCAAGCAGGAGCGCAAGAAGCCGGACATCCTGGCCGCCTCGCGCAAGCGCCGGGTCGCGGCCGGCTCCGGCGTCGATGTGGCCGAGGTAAACCGCCTCCTGAAGCAGCACCGCCAGATGGCCGACACCTTCAAGGCGCTCTCAAAGAACGGCGGCAAGGGCTTCGGCCAGATGGCCAAGATGCTGGGCGGTGGCGGCGACATGGACATGGGCGCGCTGGCCAAGATGGCCGGCGGGGCCGGCGGTCAAGGGCCTACCCCCGAACAGCTCGAAGAGATGGCCGCCAAGCTCAAGAACATGCCGGGCGGCATGCCGAAACTCCCCGGCCTGGGGGGCGGTGGCCTCCCGCCCGGCTTCAACCCATTCAAGAAATAGACGTTCAAGGACCAACCGAAATGCTGAAGATCCGTCTCGCCCGTGGCGGCGCCAAGAAGCGCCCCTACTACTCGATCGTCGTCGCCGACAGCCACTCGCCCCGCGACGGCCGCTTCATCGAGAAGGTGGGCTCCTACAATCCCCTGCTGAAGAAGGACGACCCCAACCGCGTCGTCCTCAAGGTCGAGCGCATCCAGGAGTGGATCAGCAAGGGCGCCCAGCCCACTGACCGCGTCGCCCGCGAGCTGGGCAAGGTCGGCGTCGTGAAGTGGGAAGCCGGCAACAACCCGAACAAGGCCAAGCCGGGCAAGAAGGCCGAGGAACGCGTCGCCGAACGCGCCCAGCGCGAGGCCGACCGCGCCGCGGCCGCCGCCGAGCTCGCCGCCAACCCGCCGCCGGTGGAAGAGCCCGTCGCCGAAGAAGCCCCCGCGGTCGAAGCTGAGGCCGCTCCGGAAGCCGCCGCCGCCGAACAGGCCGCGCCGGTGGAAGCCGCTGCTGGAGAGGCTCCGGCCGCTGAAGCCGCCGCCGAAGAAGCGCCCGCCGCCGCTGAAGAGCCGGCCGCCGAGGCCGCCCCCGAAGGCGAGCCCCAGGCCTAAGGACCAACTGGGTGAGCTCAGATCTCATCCAGGTGGGCCGCGTCGCGGGCGCCTTCGGAGTCCGCGGCGAGGTCCGCATCACCAGCTTCACGGCCGATCCTTCGGCCTTGCTGGACTACAAGGCCCTGTTGCGTGAGGACGGTTCTCCCGGCCTCACGCTCAGCGCCGGCCGCGTCGCCAAGGGCAGCGTCGTCGCCCGCGTCGCCGAGGTCGCCACCCGCGAGCAGGCCGAGGCGCTGCGCGGCCTGAAGCTCTACATCGCCCGCGCCGACCTGCCCCCACCGGATGAGGACGAGTTCTACGTCACCGACCTCATCGGACTGGCGGTGGTCACGGCCGACGGCGCGCCGCTGGGGACTGTGAAGGCCGTCCAGGACTTCGGCGCGGGCGACCTGCTGGAGATCACCCCGCCCGAAGGCGGCGCCACCTGGTACCTGCCCTACACCCGCGAGGCCGTGCCGCAGGTGCGGATCGCCGAGGGGCTGGTCGTGGGGGTTCCGCCGCAGGAGGTGGAGTAGCCGCGGGGACCTTGCTGCGGATCCACTCGATCAGCTCCACCGCCGAGCCGGTCGCGCCGTCGCCGCCGGCGGCCCGGACCTGGGCGCCATAGTCCGCCGCAAGCCGCTTGGTGGTGTAGATCATGAACGGCTCCTGCCGGCCCGCCGCGCGGATCTCGCCCAGCAGCTCCAAGCCGGCGCGGGAATGATAGCGCCCGCCCTCGCGCCGGCCCATGTCGGAGATCACCGCGTCGAACGGCGGGCTGTTGCGCAGGATGGCCATGGCGTCCGGCGCCGACGGCGACTGGATCACCTTAACGGCCGTCTCGGTCAGCTGGGCGATCTCGGAGGCGTTGTTGGCCATGGTGTCGTCGACCCAAAGGATGCGGCCGGGCGGCGGCGCCGTTTCCGTGGTGGTTGCAGGCGCGGCCGGCGGTGCGGCCGCTGCGCCCGGCGCCACCCCACCGCGCAGTGCAATCACCTGCTCGCGCAGATCCTCCACCTGGGCGGTCAGCGACGCCGTCTGCTCCGGCACCGTGACCTCCATCGACCCGATCTTGATGGTGAAGGCCCGCGATGAGACGATCGCCTTCAGCGCCGGATAGAGACGCCAGAGCAGGAGCGCCGCGATCAGCGGCCAGGCGGCCTTGGCGAAGAAGTCGGAGATGGCGTCCAGGCCATCGGTCCAGTCCGGCCCCGCCGCCGCAGCCTGGAGCATGGTCTTGACCTGGGAGACCTGTTGCTCGCTGAGCCCGCCTGGTGCGTTCGCCATACCGAAGCTTTCAACCCTTGCCGCAAGGGCACACCTTGGCGTGGCGCCAAGTTCCGGGCAATCGTTCCCGGAACGAATTCCGGCAACCCGAGGAGGCCACGCGCATGTACGATCTCACAGGCAAGGTCGCCGTCATCACCGGCGCGGCCAGCGGCATGGGCCGCGCCGCGGCCATCCTGTTCGCGTCCAAGGGCGCCAACGTCGTCCTGGCCGACCTCAACACGAAGGGCGGCGAGGACGTCGCGGCTGAGGCGTCGGCCGGCGGCGCCCGCTGCGTATTCCAGCGCACCGACGTGTCCGAGGAAGCAGACGTCGAAGCCCTGATTGGTCGCGCGATCAGCGAGTTCGGCAAGCTCGACATCCTATTCAACAACGCCGGCATCGGCGGGGCGGTCGGGCCGCTGGAAGACATCAGCGTCGAGGACTGGGACAAGACCCAGGACGTCTGCCTGCGCGGCGTCTTCCTCGGCATCAAGCACGCCATCGCCCCGATGCGTGCGAACGGCAGCGGCTCCATCATCTCTACCGCCTCGATCGCCGGCATCGACGGCTTCAACGGCCTGCACGCCTACTGCGCCGCCAAGGCCGGGGTGGTGAACCTGACCCGCTCGGCCAGCCTGCAGCTGGCCTGCGACTTCATCCGCGTGAACTGCATCGCGCCGGGCGGGGTCTCGACGCCCATCGTCTGGAACGGCTCGGCCAACAAGGAGATGACCGAAGGGTTCCTGATCAACGCCCAGCCGATGCCCCAGGTCGGCCAGCCGCTGGACATCGCCAACGCCGCCCTGTTCCTGGCCAGCGACGCGGCCAGCTTCATCACCGGCCACACCCTGGTCGTCGACGGCGGCGCCACAGCGGGCGCAGTCGCCACCGCGTCTAAGCGCGGCCAGGCCGCCCCGCCGCGCTCCAACCGCGCCTTCGCCGGTCCGTCGTTCGAGCTGGGATAGGGCCCTCCCGAGCCCCCGGCCCATCGTCAACGCCGCCGCCGTATAGGACCCCCAACCCATGATGACGCTCTACTCGGGGGACCTGAGCCCCTACGCCGCCCGCGTGCGGATGCAGATCTACGCCAAGGGCATCACCGACATCGCCCTGGAACGGCCCGCCACTTTCGGCACGCCCCAGTACCGCCAGGACAATCCCATCGGCCGCATCCCCGTGCTGGATATCGATGGCGACCGGATGCCGGAATCCCAGGTGATCGCCGAGTACCTGGAGGAGGTCTACCCGACCCCCTCGATGCTCGGGACCACCGCCCGTGAGACCGCCCACATCCGGACGATCGCCCGCATCGGCGACATCTATCTGATGAACAACCTCTTCATGCTGGCCGGCCAGGCCTACGCGACGGAGAAGGACCAGAGCATCATCGGCCTCCTGGGCGGCCAGGTGACCCGCAACGTCCGCGCGCTGGACCGGATGATCGGCCCAAAGGCCGGCGAAGACGGCTTCGCCTGTTGCGGCCGCCTCACCATGGCCGACTGCGTCCTCGTCCCGGCCCTCTTCATGATCGAGAATACCCTGCCGGCCACCGGCGTCCCCGACCCGCTCGCCGCCAACCCCAATGTCACCGCCTACTGGGCGGCCATCAAGACCAACGAGCACGCCGCACGGACCCTGGTCGAGCTCCATCGCGGTCTGGAAGAGCGCCGCGCAATGATGGCGAGCGGGGACTTCGCGAAGATGATGGTGGCGTTCCGCGCAGCCCAGGCCGAAGCTGACGCAATAGCGTGAGGCGCCGAAGCGCGCCTCCCCTGCCCAGGATCGGAGGGAATACGCCTTCCCTCACGCCACGGCGCCTCGGAATACTGTCGCCAAACAACTCACAGGGACGGAACCACAGATGACCGACATCCTCGACCTCGGCGGCCGCGTCGCCCTCGTCACCGGCGCCGGCCAGGGCGTCGGCCGCCAGGTCGCCCTGCAACTCGCCTCCGCAAAGGGCAGCGGCGGCGTCGTCGTCAACGACTATGTCCTCAGCCGCGCCGAAGAGGTGGCCGCCGAGATCAAGGCCGCCGGCGGTAAGGCGTTGGCCCTGCAGTGCGACGTCTCCGACCATCAGGCGGTAAAGGACATGGTCGCCCAGGCCGCCGCCGACCTGGGTGCGATCGGGATCCTGGTCAACAACGCCGGCAACGCCGGCGCGACGCCCTCGGCCGAACTCGGCAAGCCCTTCTGGGAGACCAGCCCCGAGGTCTGGAACAGCTTCATCGGCGTCAACCTCTATGGCGTCATGAACTGCACCGCCGCGGTGATTCCGGGCATGCTCGCCCGCCAGGCTCCGGGCCGGATCATCACCGTGATCTCCGACGCCAGCCGCTGGGGCGACGCCAGCATGGAGATCTACGCCGGCGCCAAGGCCGGCGCCGCCGGCTTCATGCGCTCGGTGGCGCGCACGCTGGGCCGCTACCAGATCACCGCCAACTCCGTGGCTATCGCGCTCACCGCCACGCCGGCGGTCCGCCGCACCCTCGAGGGCGACCCTGAGCGCCTGAAGCGCACGCTGGAGAAGTACATCGTGCGGCGTCCCGGCCAGCCGGAGGACGTGGCCAACATGGTCCAGTTCCTGGCCTCCGACGCCTCGCCCTGGATCACCGGCCAGGTCTACCCCGTCAACGGCGGCTTCACCTTCGCGCTGTAGCCGGGCCGGCCTTCCCTCCCGGGCACGGGAGGGAAGGCTGTCCGGATCTTCGGCCATCTGGCTAGCCCATCCGGCCGAAGCGCCCCTCCTGCCGCCGCCCTAACCTCGGCCCGACCGGTTCAGAGGGGTTCAGGATGCAACGGCCTTCTTCACTCACGCTCACGGCGGCCGTCGCTGTGGCCCTCGCGGCGATCTCGCTCGCGGCCCCGTCGTCGGCGGTGGTGATGACCGCCACCTACACCGGCACGGTGGCCAGCGGCGACGACAACCACGGCACGTTCTTCGGAGGCGCGCACTCCTCGCATTTCGCCGGCGACGAGGCCTTCACCGCCGTCTTCATCTACGACACCGCGCTTGGAATCCACACTGGCGACGGCATCCTGGATGACAGGATCCGCGGCGGGATAGGCGCCCCGGGAGGCGGCCCCAGCCCGATGCTCAGCGCGAGCCTGACCATCAAAGGCCTCACGATCGACCTGCCGGTCGGCTTCGACGACAGCGTGCGCGCGCAGAGCGAGGCGTTCTTCCTGGGCTTCAGGCCGGGCCTGGTGACCCATACCAGCGACTTCCGCACCTCGATCCCGGACCTCGACCGGCAATACACCCTGAGCGTCGGCGCGTTCATCCCGACGCCTGCGTCGGTGGAAGCGACCCACGACCTCGACATCGACCTGGGCGGCAGCTTCTTCCTCATCGACCAGAGTCGCCTGACGCCCAGCATCGGTCCGGCGGACGGCAGCCACGCGATCAGCGCCTACGGCCAACTGAGGGCCACCCACCTCCGCGTCGAGTCCGCCGCCGCGGCGGTCCCCGAACCCGCGCAGTGGAGCCTCATGATCCTGGGCTTTGCCGCCAGCGGCGCCCTGTTGCGCCGCCGCCGCGGTGCTCCGGCTCACCCCATCGGGTAGAGAATGTCCTTCGAGACCTTGTCGATCGCACCCATGACCTCGGCGCTGAGCGTCAGGTCGTTGGCGGCGAAGATCTCGGCCAGCTGGTCCTCGTGGGTCGCGCCCACGATGGTCGAGGCCACGAAGTCGTGCTGCTTGCTCCACGCCGTGGCCAGGGTCACCAGGGACATGCCCGCCTCGGCGGCGATCGCGCCGAAGGCCTCGGTCGAGGCCAGGGAGCGGTCGTTGACGAAACGCTTGGCCATCACCGCCTGGCGCCCGCCCATCTTGATGTAGGCCGAGAACCGCGCCCCGTCCGGCGTCGCCCCGCCATTGTACTTGCCCGACAGCACCCCACCCGCCAGCGGCGAGTACGGGATCAGGCTCACCTTCTCCTGGCGGCAGACCTGCGCCAGCTCGTCCTCGAACCTGCGATTGTTCAGGCTGAAGTTGTTCTGGATCGTCTCATACCGCGCAGTCCCCAGTCGGGCGGCCACGGCAACCGACTTGGTCAGTCCCCAGCTCGTCTCGTTGCTGCAGCCGAGGATCCGCACCTTCCCGGCCCTCACCAGGTCGTCCAGCGTCTCGAGCGTCTCGTCATAGGCCATGCCGTGGTCGGGCCAGTGGGTCTGGTAGAGGTCGATGTAGTCGGTCTGCAGCCGCGTCAGGCTGGCTTCGACCGCGCGGGTGATGTTGTGCCGGTCCAGCGCCGTCATGCCGGCCCGCTGTGCGCTCTTGATCCAGCCGTGGCTGGGACCGCTGACCTTGGTGGCCACGATGATCGCGTCGCGGTCCTTGGTCTTCAGCCAGCGGCCGAAGATCTCCTCCGTCCGCCCGGCCCACTCCGGCTTCGGCGGCACGGGATAGTTCTCGGCGGTGTCGAAGAAGTTGATCCCGGCTTCCAGCGAGCGGTCCAGAATCCGGAAGGACATGGCCTCATCGGCCGATGAGCCGAACGTCATCGTACCCATGCAGATGTCCGACACGGCGATGCCGCTCGACCCCAATCGCTTCTGTCCCATCCGCCCCTCGTGCTCTCGTCGCAAAGGCGCGTGTCCTAACACCGGAGCTTGCCGCGGCGCGAGCGGTCACGTCGCGGCAACGTCCCCAGCCGCGCCTAGCCGTTCGGCGAAAAGAAGGGCAGACTTCACCGCAGCCGCCGGCCCCTACGCCGCGTACATGACGAAGAGTGCGCCTCGACGCCACACCACGAGCGACTTGTTCGGCGGTGCGCGTTCCCTTAACGAAAAGAAGGGGATGAGTACGCTCAGAGTTGGAAGAAGCCCATCGACCCGAGTGCCCCTTTCCTGGCTGAAGCCGTCTTCGCCGACGAAACCACGACGATGGCGTGCGCCTGCGCTGTCTGCCGTGGACAGGTCACGGTGATCGAGGATGGCGGCATCCCGGACGCCACCGCATCCTACCTGAACGCCGCCGAGCGCCTGGGCGCCAGCGTCAACGGCAAGCAGAGCTTCACCATCGACCGGGCCGGACTCCAGATGACCGGCTTCGATCCCGACACGATGGAGCCCGCGCCCGGCTGGGGCGGGATCGCGGGTCAGGCCTTCACCGTCACCTACGCCTTCCGCGCCAACGCGCCGCAGACCATGCCGTCGGATACCGAGGGCTTCCAGCGCTTCAACGCGGCCCAGATCGTGCAGGCCGAACAGGCTCTGCTGGCCTGGTCGGACGTGGCGAATATCACCTTCGTGAGGGTGGGCTCAGGCAGCACCAGTGAGTTCGCCTATTCGGACCAGGCCGCCATCCTGTTCGGCAACTACAGCTCCGGCGAGGGGGGCTCGGCCGCGTTCGCCAACTATCCGGGCAGCACGGCGGCGTTCAGCAGCGCCGGCGACGTCTGGGTCAACATCACGGCAGGGTCGAACGCCATACCGTCGGCCGGGAACTATGGCGGGCACGTGCTGCTGCACGAGATCGGCCACGCCATCGGCCTGGCCCATCCGGGCGCCTACAACGCCAGCGAAGGTGAATCGATCACCTATATGAGCGACGCCGAGTACTACGAGGATACTCGTCAGTACACGGTCATGAGCTATTTCTCGGAAACCAACACCGGGGCCAACTATACGGGCCGGTACGCCGCCGCCCCACAACTTGACGACATCCGTGCTGCCCAGATCGAGTACGGCGCCAACATGAGCACCCGGACCGGCGACACGGTCTATGGCTTCAACTCGAACGCCGGCCGCAGCTGGTACAGCGCCACTAGCAGTTCTTCGAAGGTGGTCTTTGCAGTCTGGGACGGCGGTGGACGCGACACGCTGGACTTCTCCGGCTTCTCGCAGGCCGCGCGCATCGACCTGCGCGAGGGCCATTTCTCCAATGTCGGCGGCCTGGTCGGCAACGTCGCCATCGCCCAGGGCGCACGCGTGGAGAACGCCGTCGGCGGCCTCGGCGCCGACACGCTCAGCGGTAACGCGCTCGACAACCAGTTGAGCGGGAACAACGGCGCGGACTCGGTAGCCGCAGGGGCCGGGAACGACTCCATCGACGGCGGTTCGGGGACCAACTACCTGCGCGGCGACGAGGGGAACGACTCCATCGTGGGAGGCGCGGGCTTCGACGACATCAACGGCAACATGGGCAACGACACCTGCGTATCCGGCGGTGACGACGACTGGGTGGTCGGCGGCAAGGACAACGACAGCCTGGTGGGGAGTGCGGGGACCAACCTGGTCTACGGCAACCTGGGCAATGACACGCTCGACGGCGGAGCCGGCAATGACACAGTTCGCGGCGGCCAGGACAATGACACGCTGTCGGGCGGCGCGGGCGACGACTTCATGTCCGGTGACAGGGGCGACGACACGATGACCGGCGGCGCCGGCGCCGACCTGTTCCACAGCTTCGGCGACGCCGGGCTGGACCGGGTGCTCGACTTCAACCTGGCCGAAGGCGACCGGGTGCTGCTCGACCCCGGGACCCAGTTCACCGTCAGCCAGGCGGGCGCCGATACGCTGATCAGCATGACCGGCGGCGGCCAGGTTGTGCTGGTGGGCATTTCGATGGATGCGCTCGGATCCGGCTGGATCTTCGGCGCATAACAATCGGTTTTCAGGCTGCGGTTTGCGGCCTATAGTCAAATCCTCACCGCCCGGCCGAAAGGCCGGGCGCCTTCGTTTCCGGGCCTACGCCCCAAGGCTGAAAAGCATGACCAACATCCTGATGCCCAAGGCCACCGCCGTCTGGCTGGTCGACAACACCTCGCTCACCTTCGACCAGATCGCCGACTTCTGCGAACTGCATCCCCTGGAAGTGAAGGGCATCGCCGACGGCGAGGTGGCGCGCGACATCCGCGGCGCCGATCCGATCGCCAACGGCCAGCTGAACCGCGAGGAGCTGGACGCCGCGGAGAAGAACGCCAGCTACCGGATGAAGGCCCAGAAGAGCCGCCACGCCGAGCTCCTGAAGCCGGTGAAGAAGGGTCCGCGCTACACCCCGGTGTCGCGTCGCCAGGACCGGCCGGACGCCATCGCCTGGTTCCTTCGCAACCATCCCGAGGTTCCGGACAGCCAGGTGGCGCGCATCCTGGGCACCACCAAGGCCACCATCGACCAGGTGCGCAACCGCCAGCATTGGAACTCGGCCAACCTCAAGCCGGTCGACCCGGTGACGCTCGGCCTCGCCACCCAGCTGGAGCTGGATGCGGTGGTCAAGAAGGCAGCCGACAAGAAGACCAAGGATGACGCCCGCAAGGGAATCGTTGAACCCGAGGGCGAGACCCTGCTCCCGGCGTCGGAGACCGGCGCCGTGCAGGATGAGCCCGAGGTGGAGCAGCGCGAACCCGAACTCGCGACCGTGTTCGCCGATGATCACGGCGACGACGACGACGAGGATTGATCACCGGCAACACCCTCCCCGTGCCGGGGAGGGCTGGGTTCAGTGCAGCTGTCCGCGAAGAGTCTCGATCTCTTCCTTCAGCCTGAGCTTCTGTCGCTTGAGTTCCTTCAGCTTGATGTCGTCGGCGTAGGGCCTGCGCAATTCGTCCTGGATGGCCTGTTCCAGAGAATGGTGGCGGGATCCGAGCTCGCGGATCCTGGCATCTAGCGCCATGCTGGGAGCCTCCTCGCTGTTTGAGCCGTCAGAGTGAACACCCGCTTTGCGCGGCTGTCAGATCACATATGTTTGCGCTCGGGCCGCCGGAACGGGCGAGGTCGTACGCATGTTGGGGGAACCCTTAGATGAGCAGGACGGAGCGACCCCGGCTCATCGTCGGCGTTTCGGGCGCCTCGGGCATCATGCTGGGCCTGCGCACGCTGGACGCCTGCCGCGAGCTCTCGGTGGAAAGCCACCTCGTGATGAGCCGTTCCTCAGCGCTGACCCTGGCCCAGGAGACGGCGTTCTCCCTGGCCGATGTGCAGGCCCGCGCCGATGTCAGCCACAAGGTCGGCGATGTGGGCGCGGCGATCGCCTCTGGCTCGTTCCAGACCCTGGGGATGATCGTGGTCCCCTGCTCGGTTCGAACCATGAGCGAGATCGCCACCGGTGTGACGGCCTCGCTGCTGACCCGCGCGGCTGACGTGACGCTGAAGGAACGGCGACCGCTGGTCCTGATGGTGCGCGAGACCCCGCTTCACCTGGGGCATTTGCGCACCATGGTGAAGCTCACCGAGATGGGCGCCATTATCGCCCCGCCGCTGCCGGCCTTCTACGCGATGCCGCGGACGCTGGAGGAGATGGTCGACCAGTCGGTGGGACGGGCGCTCGACCTGTTCGGCCTGTCCTGGAAGCCGGTGAAGCGCTGGGGCGAGGATGTGGGTCCCATGGGGGGTCCCATTGGGGGACCTGTCGGAAGCGAGGGCTAGTTATGGCGATCTGGGAATGGGTGCTTGAGGCCTATGGCCGGCCCGGCGTGCCGCAGGCGGCGCTGGATCTGCAGGACCGGCACGGCCAGAACACCTCGTATCTGCTGTGGGCGGTGCATGCGGAGGTGAAGGACCCGGCGCTGCTGGCGCGGGCGGCGGAGGCCGCACGGGCCTGGGATCGGACGGCGCTCGGCCCCTTGCGCGAGGTGCGCCGCGCCCTGAAGCCGGCCCTGCCGCCCTTCGACGACAAGGCGCGCGAAGCGCTGCGGGAAGAGGTGAAAGGCCTGGAATTGGCCTCTGAGCGCCTTCTGATGGAAACCCTCGACCGGATCGCCCATCGCGGCGGCGGCGCGCCGGCGCTGGAGGCCCTGGAGGCGGCTTCCGCGGCATGGGGGCCGCCCGCGCCGCGGGAAGCCCTGGCGGCTTTGGCCGCTGCGCTCGGCTAGGGTGTCCGTGCTAGACTGCGTGGACCGATGATCGACTATTCCACCTTCACCGAGGAAGCCCTTCAGGCGCGCCTGAAGGATCTGATCCAGGACCATGCGGACCTTGATCTGTCGATTCAGGCGTTGTCGCTGGCCCCGCTCCCGGACCTGATCGTCATCGGCCGCCTGAAGCGCAAGAAACTGGCCCTCAAGGACGAGATCGTCCGTATCGAGGAATTCCTGACCCCCGACATCATCGCCTGAAGCTAGGCCTACGTCCGTTTCTGACGGAACCGGCGGGTTGACTCCCTTGTTCCCAGGACTAGAACAAAGTCGGAACAAAAGGAGTCCCAATGCCATGTCCGATTTTCGCGCCATCCGGGCGAAGATCGCCGCCATGGAAAGCGCCGGGCGGCCCGACGTGGGAGTCCTCTCCTTCGGCGAGGCGGCTCTGGACGACCGATTGCCGGGTGGTGGGCTGCCTCTGGGGCGCTGGCACGAGATCGTGGGCCTTGGGCTCGAAGCCGAAACCGCCGCCGCCCCGGCCGCCTTCGCCGCCCTGACGGCCGCGCCGCTGGCGAAGACCGGCGAGGCGGTTTGGGTGCTGCGACGCGACGACCTTTGGGCGCCGGGGCTGGCCGGGCTGGGGTTCCCTGCAGAGAGGCTGATCCAGGTCTGCGCCCGGGACGAGGCCGAGGCGCTCTCGGTGATGGAGGATGCGCTGGCCACGGTGGGTGTCACCTGCGTGTTCGGCGAGGTGGAGGCCGTTGACCTGACAGCGGGGCGACGGCTGCAGCTGGCCTGTGAGAAGCAAGGGTCGACCGGCTTCGTGATCCGCCGCAGACCCTATGGAGGGGCGGCGAAGGCGGAGGGCGGTTCCGCGGCCGCCACTCGCTGGCGCGTGGGTGCGGCCCCATCGGACCCCCCCGCCGGGGAGTTCGGCCTGGGCGCGCCCCGCTTCCGCGTCGACCTGGAGCGCTGCCGCGGCGGGCGGACCGGCGCATGGATCCTCGAGGCCGATCAGGCCTACAACTGGGAGGCAGCCGATGTCGCGCATCCTCTGCGCCTGGTCGCCGACCTGGGCGATCGCGAACTGGCGCCGGCGCAACACCGCCAAGCCGCCTAGCGCCGCCGATCTTCCCTCCCCCTTGCGAGGAGAAGGAGCCCTCGCCCTGATCGAGACCGTGCGCCAGGTCCGGCGGCTGGCCGCGGTGGACGAGAAGGCCGCCGCGCTGGGCCTCTCCGCCGGGCAGAAGGCCACCGACGCCATGGCGCTGGTCCCGGAGCTGGTGACCGCCGAGGCCGAACCGGAGGCCGACGCCCAGGCCCTGGCCGCGCTCATCGACTGGTGCGTGCGTTTCTCCCCGGCGGTGGCGGCCGATGGGCCGGATGGGCTTTTCCTGGATATCTCCGGCGTCGCCCACCTTTGGGGCGGCGAGGCCGAGCTGATGGACGACTTCCGCGCGCGGCTGGCGGCCAATGGCCTTACATTCCGCCTCGCCATCGCCGACACGCCCGGCGCAGCCTGGGCGCTGGCCCATTTTGGCCGCGACGGGAGCATCGCCCCGCCTGGCGGCCAGGCCGAGCTCCTGAAGCCCCTGCCGCCTTCGGCGCTGCGGCTGGAGCCGCAGGCCGCCGCCCAGATCGCACGGCTGGGCCTGCGCCGGCTGGAACAGATCATCGGCATGCCCCGCGCGCCCTTCGGCCGCCGGTTCGGGGGGCAAGCCCTGGAGCGGCTGGACCAGGCCCTGGGCCGTGCGGCCGAGGCGCTCAGCTTCCGCCGCCCGCCGACGCCCTGGATGGCTCGGCTGGCCTTCCTCGAGCCGATCAGCACGCCGGACGATATGGCCCGCGTCACCACCGACGTCACCGCCAAGCTCTGCGCCCGGCTGGAGGCGCAAGACCACGGCGCCCGGCGCTTCGAGATCGCCTTCCATCGGGGGGACGGGCGCGCCCTGCCGCTCACCATCGGCCTGTCCCTGGCTGGCCGCGACGCAAAGCGCATCAGCCGCCTGTTCCACCCCAAGCTGGCGACCGTCGACCCCGGCTTCGGCATCGAGTGCGTGACCATCTGCGCCTATGACGTGGAGCCGGTGTCGGGCCGCCAGGTACGCATCGAAGCCGGTCTCGCGCCCTCCGTTGAGGACGGCCTCTCGCCGCTGGTGGACCGTCTGGCCAACCGCCTGGGGCCCGGGCGCGTCTGGCGCGCCGCACCGGTGGAGAGCCATGTGCCGGAACTGGCGGTGGGGCGCACGGCGCCTTTGGGCGCGCCGGTCTCAGAGGCCCAACCGTGGGATCGCGAGACGCCGCGTCCAGTGCGCCTTTTCCGCCAACCGGAACCCCTGGAGCAGGTGTTCGCGCTCCTCCCCGACGACCCGCCGAGGCAGTTCCAGTGGCGCGGCCGCCTGCACCAGGTGCGCCGCGCCGAGGGCCCCGAACGCATCGGCGAAGAGTGGTGGAAGCGCGACATCAACGACGTCAGCGTCGGCGCCATCCGCGATTACTACCGGGTGGAGGACCAGGCGGGGACCCGCTTCTGGTTGTTCCGCGCCGGCCTTTATGGCGACGAGCCGCCGCGGTGGTGGCTGCACGGGCTGTTCGCATGACGGAACGGATCACATGAAACCCAAGATCAGCCTGATCACCTTCGGGGCCCGCGACCTCGAGAGGATGGTCGCCTTCTACCGCGATGGCCTGGGCTTCCCGACCCACAACTACACACCTGGCGACGACATGGTCATGTTCCGACTTGAGGGGACCTGGCTGGGGCTCTTCCCGCGCGACGAGCTGGCCAAGGACGCCACGATCCCGACCGAGGGCTCCGGCTTCGGCGGTGTGGCGCTCGCCCACAACGCGCCCTCGAAGGAAGAGGTCGACGCCGTCTTCGCCCAGGCGGTGGCTGCCGGGGCGACGGCGGTGAAACAGCCGCAGGACGTCTTCTGGGGCGGCTACTCCGGCTATTTCGCCGACCCCGAGGGCAACCTCTGGGAGGTGGCATGGAACCCGTTCACCGACCTCACATGACCCGCTACGCCGAGTTGCAGGTCACCACCAACTTCTCGTTCCTGCGCGGAGCCTCGCACCCGTGGGAGTTCGTGGCCGGAGCCGATGCGTTGGGGATCGAGGCGGTGGGAATCTGCGACCGCAACAGCCTGGCCGGCGTGGTGCGCGCCTGGCGTCAGATGCAGGACCAGCGGGAGACGGGTTCGACGATCCGCGCGCTCACCGGCTGCCGTCTCGAGTTCGCCGACGGGACGCCCAGCCTCATCGTCTATCCGTCCGACCGCGAGGCCTATGGGCGGCTCACCCGCCTGCTCACCACCGGGCAGCTGCGCTCGGAGAAGGGCAATTGCGAGCTGCACTGGGAGGACTTCGCGGCCGAAGCTCAGGGGCAACTGGTGCTGGTGGTTCCGCCTGGGCGGCTGGACGAGGGCTTCGAGGTTGCGTTGCGCCGCATCGCCGGCGAATTCCCGGACGTCTGGCTGGCCGCGGCGCGGGGCTATGGCGCGCGCGACCTGAAGCGGCTCTCGCAACTGGCGGCGCTGTCGCAGGTCAGCGGCGCGCCCATGGTGGCCACCAATGACGTACTCTATCACGGCCCCGAACGGCGGCCGTTGCAGGATGTGCTGACCTGCATCCGCGAGACCTGCACCATCCACGAGGCGGGCCTGAGCCTGGCGGCCAACGCCGAGCGGCACCTGAAGGCCCCCGCCGAGATGGCCCGCCTGTTCGCCCGCTTCCCCGGGGCGGTCGAGCGCAGCGTCGAGATCGCCGAGCGGATCGGCTTCGACCTGGGCCAGCTGCGCTACGAATACCCCGACGAGCCGGTGCCGCCGGGCAAGACCGCAATCCAGCACCTGCGCGACCTGGCCTGGGCCGGCGCCGACTGGCGCTATCCCGGCGGCGTGCCGGAGAAGGTGACGAAGCTGGTCGCCCACGAACTCGACCTGATCGAGAAGCTCGACTACCCCAACTACTTCCTGACCGTGCACGACATCGTCGACTACGCCAGGAACACCCTGGGCATCCTGTGCCAGGGGCGCGGTTCGGCGGCCAATTCCTGCGTCTGTTACTGCCTGGGCGTCACCGCGGTGGACCCGACCAAGGAGGACCAGGACCTCCTGTTCTCCCGCTTCATCTCCGAGAACCGGGGCGAGCCGCCGGACATCGACGTCGACTTCGAGCACGAGCGGCGCGAGGAGGTGATGCAGTACGTCTACCAGCGCTATGGCCGCCACCGCGCCGCCATCGTGGCGACGGTGATCCACTATCGCCCGCGCATGGCGATCCGCCAGGTGGGCAAGGCCCTGGGCCTGACCGAGGATATCACCGCCGCGCTCGCCAACACCGTCTGGGGTGGCTACGGCGATGGCGTGCCCGAAGAGCACATCCGCCAGGCCGGCCTCGACCCTACGGCCCCAGAGATCCGCCGCGCCACCGCGCTCGCCCAGGAACTCTTGGGCTTTCCGCGCCACCTGTCGCAGCACGTGGGCGGCTACGTGCTGACCAAGCGCCGGCTCGACGAGACCGTGCCCATCGGCAACGCCGCCATGGACGACCGCACCTTCCTGGAGTGGGACAAGGACGACATCGACGCGCTCAAGCTGATGAAGGTCGACATCCTGGCGCTGGGCATGCTGTCGGCGCTGCGGAAATCCTTCGCGCTGCTGCCGCCGCTGCCGGACGGTACGAAGATCACCGACGTCGCCCACATCCCGCAGGGGGACGCGGCGGTCTACGACATGCTGTGCAAGGCCGATTCCGTGGGCGTGTTCCAAGTGGAGAGCCGGGCGCAGATGTCGATGCTGCCCAGGCTGAAGCCGCGCAAGTTCTACGATCTCGTCGTCGAGGTGGCGATCGTCCGGCCGGGCCCGATCCAGGGCGACATGGTGCATCCCTATCTGAAGCGGCGCGCCGGGATCGAGCCGATCACCTATCCGCGCCCGGGGCCGGGGTTTCCCCAGGACGAAATGGAGGGGATCCTCGGCAAGACCTTCGGGGTGCCGCTGTTCCAGGAACAGCCAATGCGCGTGGCCATCGTCGCCGCCGAGTTCACCGCCGACGAGGCCGACCGCCTGCGCCGCTCCATGGCCACCACCCGCAATGCCGGCACCACTGTCGAGCACCGCCTGAAGTTCGTCCGTGGCATGGTGGCCCGCGGCTACGACCAGGAATTCGCCGAGCGCTGCTTCAAGCAGATCGAAGGGTTCGGCTCCTACGGCTTCCCCGAGAGCCACGCGATCAGCTTCGCCATCCTGGTCTACGTCTCGGCCTGGGTGAAATGGCATCACCCGGACGCCTTCCTGGTCGGCCTGCTGAACAGCTTGCCGATGGGCTTCTACCAGCCGGCCCAGCTGGTCCGAGACGCCCGCGAGCATGGGGTCGAGGTGCGCCCGCCCGATGTGTCGTTCAGCGACTGGGACTGCACCTTGGAAGCCAGGGACGACGCCCCCGTCTCACCGACGGCCCGCGAGCGTTGCGGCGCCCCTGAACACCTTCGCCCGGTCCGCCTGGGCCTGCGCCAGATCAAGGGGTTCAAGGAGAAGGACGCCGAGGGGCTTGCCACCGCCCGCGCCGCCGGCGCGCGGACCATCGAGGACTACGCCCGCAAAGGCCACCTGACCCGCCGCGCCCTGGAGCTGCTCGCCGAAGCCGACGCCTTTCGTTCGCTGGGCTTCCCGCGCCGCGAGGCCCTGTGGGCGGTGAAGGGGTTGGCGGGCGAATGGGGCGCGGAGCGCGACGCGCCGCTCCTGCTGCGCCAGAGCCTGAAGGAGGATCAGGTGGAGCTGCCGTTCATGACCGCCCCGCAGCATGTGGCCGAAGACTACCGGACTACCAGCCTGTCCCTGAAGGACCACCCGGTGCGCTTCTTCCGCGAGGACCTGGCCGCCCAGCGTGTGGTCCCCTGCATGGCGCTGAAGACCGCCCGCGACCGCCGCCGTCTAAGCGTGGGCGGCATCGTACTGGTGCGCCAGCGTCCCGGCACTGCCCAGGGCGTGGTGTTCATGACCCTGGAGGACGAGACCGGCATCGCCAACATCGTGGTCTGGCGGGATGTCTTCGAGGCCAACCGAAGGCTGGTGATGACCTCGGCCTTCCTGGTTGTCCATGGCCAGGTGCAGGCCGTCGACGGCGTCGTCCACGTGGTGGCCGAACGGTTCACCGACCTCTCGGCCCGGCTCGCCGAACTGCACGACGAAGCCGATGAGGCGGGGGGCCGGATCGCCGACCGCTCCCAGGCCCCCGGCGCCCTGGTCCGCAGCCGCGACTTCCACTGACTTTCCTTGACGCCGGCCCGCATGGTTGTGTCGGATCGGAACGACCCGCAACGTCCTCGGGGCGGAGGCTCCTCATGACCCAAGCGATCCAACTGCTGGTAGGCACCCGCAAGGGCGCCTGGACGCTGCTGAGCGATGCGGGGCGGGAGCGCTGGACCGTTCGGGGCCCGCTGTTCCTGGGTCAGATCATCAACCACTTCGTGGCCGACCCGCGTGACCCCCGCGTTATGCTGATGGCGGCGGCGACCGGCCACCTGGGACCAACCATCCTGCGCTCCATCGACGGCGGGGCCACCTGGACCGAGGCGACGCGGCCCCCAGCGTTCCCGAAAGGCGACCCGCACGGGCGGGCCGTGGACCATTCGTTCTGGGTGGAGCCCGGCCATGCGGACGAGCCCGGCGTCTGGTGGGTCGGAACCTCGCCGCCCGCCCTGTTCCGCAGCGCCGATGGCGGCGACACCTGGGACAGCGTCGAGGGGCTCAACAACCACCCGATGGTCATGGAATGGTTCCCGCCGGAGGGCGGCACGCCGGATGGCGCGATCCTCAACCAGGTGGTCGTCGATCCGCGCGATCCGCGCCACATGTACCTGGCCACCTGTTCGGCTGGGGTGCTGGAGACCACCGACCAGGGGGCAAGCTGGCGGCCGCTGAACCAGAACGTGCGCTGCGACTTCCTCCCGGATCCCTATCCGGAGTTCGGCCAGGACGCGCACTTCCTGAGCCTCGCCCCCAGCGATCCCGATCGGCTGTGGCAGCAGAACCATTGCGGCATCTACCGCCTGGACCGGCCGGGCGAACGCTGGACGCGCATCGGCGAGGCCATGCCCAAGGAGATCGGCGACATCGGCTTCACGATCGTGCCCCATGCCCGCGACCGCGAGACGGCCTGGGTCTGGCCGATGGATGGGACCGACGTCTGGCCGCGGACCAGTCCGGGCGGCCGGCCGGCGGCCTACCGCACGCGCGACGGCGGCGCCTCCTGGGAGCGGCAAGACCGGGGTTTTCCCGCCGAGCAGGGCTGGTTCACGGTCAAGCGCCAGGCCTTCTGCGCCGACGCCTGCGACCCCATGGGCCTCTACATCGGCGCCACCAATGGCGAGATCTGGGCCAGCGGCGACGAGGGCGGACAATGGCGCCAGATCTGCGCCCACCTGCCGGAAATCTACTCGGTCACGGTCGCTCCCGCCCCATGATCCAGGTCTCGATCCCTTCCCAGCTGATCGCCTACACCGGCGGGGCGACGCGGGTGGAGGCGGCCGGCGCCACGGTCGGCGCGGTGCTCAGCGACCTGGACGACCGCTATCCCGGCCTGAAGTTCCGGGTGGTGGACGAGCAGGACCGTATCCGGCGGCACATGCGCATTTTCGTCGGCCAGGACGAGGTGAAGTCGCTAACGGTCCCGGTGCGCGATGGCGGCGAACTGCTGATCTTCGGCGCGCTCAGCGGCGGCTAGCACCGTCCTGCCCGTTCGCTCAGAACCTGAGCGCGCGGGCTTCCTTCACGTGTGGCAGGGCCTGGATCTTCTTGAGCAGGGCCGGGGTCGGCTCCTGATCGATGCCGACCAGGGCGATGGCGTCGTCGCCGGCGTCGATGCGGCCCAGGTTGAAGGTGGCGATGTTGACGCCCGCCTCGCCCAAGAGGCCGCCCAGGGCGCCGATGAAGCCCGGCTTGTCCAGGTTGTTCACGTACAGCATGCGCGGCGCGAACGGGGCGTCCAGGTCCATGCCCTTGACCTCCACCACCCGCGGCGCGCCCGCCTGGACGGTCCCGGCGAAGGAGCGCTTGCCCTTCTCGGTGGTGACGGTGATGCGCATCAGGCTGTCGTATATCGGCGAGTCCTCCTGGCGGCTCTCCGAGAAGGTGACGCCGCGCTCCTTGGCCACCGCTGGCGCGGAGACCATGTTGACCTCCGCCAGCATGGGCCGCAGCACGCCGGCCAGCGCCGCCGCGCTAAGCGGCTTGACGTTGAGCTTGGAGACCTCGCCCTCGAAGGCGATGTCGACCGCCAGGATTCCAAAGTCGAGCATCTGACCGGCGAGCGCGCCGAGCTTCTCGGCGAGCGCGACGAACGGCTTCAGCCGCGGGGCCTCCTCGGCGGTGACCGAGGGGCTGTTCAGGGCGTTGGTGACGGCGCCTGTGAGCAGGTAGTCGCTGATCTGTTCGGCGACCTGCAGGGCGACGTTCTCCTGGGCCTCGTTGGTCGATGCGCCAAGGTGCGGCGTGGCCACGAAGTTCGGCGCCCCGAACAGCACGTTCTCCTTGGCCGGCTCGGTCACGAACACGTCGAAGCCCGCGCCGCCGATGTGGCCGCTCTCCAGGCCCGCGCGCAGGGCGGCTTCGTCGACCAGCCCCCCACGGGCGCAGTTGATGATGAACACGCCCTTCTTGGTCTTGGCGAGGTTCTCGGCCGACAGGATGTTGCGCGTCTTGTCGGTGAGCGGGGTGTGCAGGGTGATGAAGTCGGCGCGCGCCAGAAGTTCTTCCAGTTCCACCTTCTCGACGCCCATCTCCACGGCGCGTTCCGGCGACAGGAAGGGGTCGTAGGCTACCACCTTCATCTTCAGGCCCAGCGCACGGTCGGCGACGATGCCGCCGATGTTGCCGGCGCCGATGAGGCCGAGCGTCTTCGAGTAGAGTTCGACGCCCATGAACCGGCTCTTCTCCCACTTTCCGGCCTGTGTGGAGGCGTCGGCGGCGGGCATCTGACGGGCCAGGGCGAACATCATGGCGATGGCGTGCTCGGCCGTCGTGATGGAGTTGCCGAACGGCGTATTCATCACCACCACGCCGGCCGCAGTGGCCGCGGCGATGTCGATGTTGTCGACGCCGATGCCGGCGCGGCCGATGACCTTCAGCCGCTTGGCTGCGGCGATGACGTCCTTGTTGGGCTTGGTGTCGGACCGGACCACAAGCCCATCGTAGTCGCCGATCACGGCGACCAACTCGTCCTTGCTGAGGCCGGTCTTGATGTCGGTGTCGATGCCGCGCTGGCGGAAGATGTCGACGGCGGCGGGGCTGAGGCTGTCTGCGATAAGCACGCGGGGCATAGGGAATCTCCTCGGGCGGAGTCCTCCCGGCCGGGCCAGGAGGACGCCTTCAAATTGTGCGATGGGGCCGGGTTAGGCGGCTTCGAGTTCGGCGATGACGGATGCAAAGGCCCAGTCGAGCCAAGGGGTGAGCGCGTCCACGTCGGACGTGTCGACCGTCGCGCCACACCAGATCCGCAGGCCCGGAGGGGCGTCGCGGTAGCCGCCGACATCGAGGGCCACGCCTTCCTTCTCCAGCACGCCGGCCAGCTTCTTGGCGAAGTCGGCCTGGGCGTCGTCGGAGAGAGCGGTGACGCGGCTGTCGATCACCTTGATGCACACCGAGGTATTGGAGCGCGTCTCGGGATCAGCGGCCAGGAAGGCGGCCCACGGCGCGCGTTGAGTCCAGGCCTCCAGCACGGCGAGGTTGGCGTCGGCGCGCCGGCGCAGCTCCGGCAGGCCGCCGATGCGGGCGGCCCAGCTCAGGGTGTCGAGGTAGTCCTCGACGCACAGCATCGAGGGCGTGTTGATGGTGGCGCCTTCGAAGATCTCGAGGTTCACCTTGCCGCCTTTGGTCATGCGGAACAGCTTCGGCATCGGCCACGGCGGGCTGTAGCTCTCCAGCCGGGCGACGGCGCGGGGACCCAGGATCAACACCCCGTGCGCGCCCTCTCCGCCCAGCGCCTTCTGCCAGGAGAAGGTGACGACATCGAGCTTCGTCCAGTCCAGCGGCTGGGCGAAGGCGGCGCTGGTGGCGTCGCAGATGGTGATGCCGGTGCGCTCCGCCGAGATGAACTCGCCGTTGGGCACCTTCACGCCGGAAGTGGTGCCGTTCCAGGTGAACACCAGGTCGGCGTCGGGCCGGACCTTCGTCAGGTCGGGCAGATCGCCATAGGGCGCGTCCAGCACCTCGGCGTCCAGCTTGAGCTGCTTGGTCACGTCGGTGACCCAGTCCTTGCCGAAGCTCTCGAAGGCCAGCAACTGGACCGGTTTCGGGCCCAGCATCGACCACATGGCCATCTCTACGGCGCCGGTGTCGGAGCCAGGGACGATGCCCACCAGGAAGTCGTCGGGAACCTCCAGCACCTCGCGGGTGCGGTCGATAGCCTCCTTCAGCCGCGCCTTGCCCAGCTTGGAGCGGTGCGAGCGGCCGAGGACGGCGGAGCTGAGGTTTTCGGGAGTCCAGCCAGGTCTCTTGGCGCAGGGGCCGGAAGAGAATTCGGGACGAGCCGGGCGCATCGCCGGCTTTGGCGCAGTAGTCATATCGATGTCTCCCATCCTTGCAGATGAGCAGCGCCCCGTTGGGAGGGCGTGGCCCGCGCGCCAAAGGCCAGGGTTCTTGCTGCAGCGCAAGAAAAAGATTCGCAACGAGGTGTTAAACCGGCCCGTGGCGGGCTGAAGGGGCCGGGACGATCGCGGCGATCAGCCTCAGCTCAGGATCTTCGCGGATTTCGCGCGCCGGGTCTGGATCCAATGCTGGGCTGTGCCGAACGCTAGAGCGAGGTGAATGGCGACGAAATTCACGTTGTTCACGACGAAGTGCCAGTAGTTCTTGTTGATTTCGAGGACGAGGTAGATGGACTGCAACGTGAACTGCGCGGCATAGAGCAGCATGGCGACGCCAAGCCAGGGTCGGCCAAACCGCAGCAGGATCAGCAGAAGGGCGACCGCCGAGGCCCCGTCCACCGTGAGTTGAACAAGCAAAGGAGTCTGCCCCCGGCCGCCGGCGAGGATGAACCCAAGCGTGATGATCTGATTGCCGGCGACAACCGCGGCGCCCCAACGCTCCGCTGCGCCGCCACGCCAGAAGGCAAACAGCCAAACGGCGAGCGTGAAGAGAATCAGGGCTATGGCGATTGGATGCATAATCAGGCGCCCCTATTCCGGAATAGAGGCGCCCAACCAGTTAATCTATTGCAATGTTCGGTCGAGTACCGACCGTCAGCGGACGGCGCGCAGCGCCGTTTCGTCTTGACCCGGCAGCGCCGCGGGCTTCTCGATGCCCATCTTCGTGCGGATGCCGAGGCGGAGCTTGGCTTCGTTCAGCTCGTTGTGGACGGCGACCATGGCGGTGCGAGCTTCGCTCAGCGCCTTCATGGCTTCCATCATCTTCACTTGCACGTCATCGGCGAACACCATCGACACGCTGACGTCTTGACGGGCCTTGAGCATTTGGCTCATCAGCTCGGACGCCTCGACCAGGGCGCCATCGACGGCGGCTTCAGTCGCGAAAAGCTTCTTGGCCACGCCTTGGGCCACGAACACCTTTTCCATTTGGATTAACCCCTTAAAGAAACCCGACACCCGTTAAGGTAAAGCAAAGGTTACCGTACACGCAACCGCGTGATGGGTTGTTAACCATGTTTTTCTCCGCCAGCGGTTGCATCTGTGGCGCCGAAGGCACGATTTCCCGCAACTACGCTGGGTTGTGAACAGGCTCACGGAAGCGAAGCGTTTAGATTTGGCCGCTAGGAAAGG
>NZ_CADEGK010000051.1:0-7011 GCF_902826855.1 uncultured Phenylobacterium sp.
GGCCGGTCCATACCTGGCTGCCCGACGCGCACGTGGAGGCGCCGACCGCAGGCTCGGTGATCCTGGCGGGCATCCTGCTGAAGATGGGCGGCTACGGCTTCCTGCGCTTCAGCCTGCCGATGTTCCCCAACGCCTCCGAGCTGTTCACGCCGCTGATCTTCGCGCTCAGCGTCGTGGCGGTGATCTACACCTCG
This sequence comes from uncultured Phenylobacterium sp., assembly GCF_902826855.1. Classification (GTDB taxonomy): domain Bacteria; phylum Pseudomonadota; class Alphaproteobacteria; order Caulobacterales; family Caulobacteraceae; genus Phenylobacterium. Next base: position 195 of record NZ_CADEGK010000051.1, read on the forward strand.
CTGGTCGCCTTCGTGCAGACCGACGTGAAGAAGCTCATCGCCTATTCGTCCGTGGCCCACATGGGGCTGGTGACCATGGGCATCTTCAGCGGCAACGCGCAGGGCGAGCAGGGCGCGATCTACCAGATGCTGAGCCACGGGGTGATCTCCGGCGCGCTCTTCCTGATCGTCGGCGTGATCTACGACCGCATGCACACCCGCGAGATCGCCTTCTACGGCGGGCTGGTGAACCGCATGCCGTGGTACGCGGCGGTGTTCATGCTGTTCACCATGGGCAACGTCGGCCTGCCAGGGACCAGCGGGTTCGTGGGCGAGATCCTTACGGTGGTCGGAACCTACGAGGTGTCGACCTGGACGGCGATCGCCGCGACCACCGGGGTGATCCTGTCGGCGGTCTATATGCTGACCCTGTACCGCCGGGTGGTGTTCGGCACGCTCGAGAACCCCAAGCTCGCGGCCATCAACGACATGGAACTGCGCGAAGTGGCGATCTTCACGCCGCTGATCGTGGCGACCCTGTACCTGGGCGTGCAGCCCAACTTCGTGTTCAACATTACCGGGGCTTCGGTGGATCACCTCGTGGACGTCTATCAGGCGGCGATCGGCGGGAGCGCCCGATGACGATCACGGACAACCTGGCCTTCGCCTATCCGCAGCTGATCCTGGCGATCGGAGCGATGGCGCTGCTCATCGTGGGCGCCTTCGCGCCCAAGCAGACCGCCCTGGTCGGGACCGGCGCCGTGCTGGTGCTGGCCGCCGCGGCGGTCGCGGCGGCGACGCGGCCGCTGGGCGCGGCGTTCTCCGGCGCCCTGATTTCCGACGCCGGGGCCGTGTTCGCCCAGGTGGCGATCTATGCGGCCTCCGCCGTGGCGATCCCGCTGGGCCAGCCGTGGTTCGCCCGGCGCGGGGTGCGGGCATTCGAGTTCCCGGTGCTGGTACTCCTGGCGGCGCTGGGGATGGGCATGATGGCCGCCTCCGGCGACCTGATCTCCCTCTACGTCGGCGTCGAGTTGCAGAGCCTGGCGCTCTACGTGCTGGCGGCCATGCATCGCGACAACGCCAAGGCGTCCGAGGCCGGGCTGAAGTACTTCGTGCTGGGCGCGCTCTCGTCCGGCCTGCTGCTCTATGGGGCCAGCCTGATCTATGGGTTCGCCGGCTCGACCGTCTTCACCGACATCGCCGTGGCGGCGGGCGACGGCGCCAACACGGGCCTCCTGTTCGGGCTGGTGTTCCTGATGTGCGGCCTGGCGTTCAAGGTCTCGGCCGCGCCGTTCCACATGTGGACGCCGGACGTCTACGAAGGCGCGCCGACGCCGGTGGTGGCCTTCTTCGCCGCCGCGCCGAAGCTGGCGGCCATGGTGCTGTTCGCCCGCGTCCTCGCCAACGGCTTCGCCGGCGCCGTGGACCAGTGGCAGCAGGTGCTGGTGGCCATCGCCCTGATCTCAGTGGCGGTGGGAGCCTTCGCCGGGTTGGTCCAGAAGAACCTGAAGCGCCTGTGGGCCTATTCCTCGATCGCCAACGTCGGCTACGCGCTCCTCGGGCTTGCCTCCGGCACCCAGGAAGGCGTGCAGGCGATGCTGATCTTCATGGTGCTCTACATGGTCGACGTGACCGGCTTCTTCGCATGCCTGGCGGCGCTGTCGCGGGGCGGCCGGTCGATGGAGACCATCGACGACATGGCCGGGCTGGTGAAGGAGCGCACGGGCATCGCGCTGGCCATGACGGCGTTTTCGCTGTCGGCCCTGGGCCTGCCGATCTTCTCCGGCTTCTGGGCGAAGTACTTCGTGTTCAAGGCGGCGCTGGACGCGGGGCTCTGGGGTCCGGCGGTGATCGGCCTCGTCGGCTCAGTGGTGGCGGCGTTCTACTATCTGAAGCTGATCAAGACGATCTGGTTCGACGGCAGCGCCGGAACCACCGACAAGCCGCCGCTGGAAGCCAACGCCATCGCCATCGCCGGCGGCCTGTTCGCCTTCCCGGTTGTGATCGCCGCGCTGATCTGGCTCTACCCGCAGGCCGGCAAGGCGGCCGCGGCGTTCGGCCTGGCGTAGGGTTGACCAGCCACCCGCCCATCGAAAGCTACGACGAACTCGACAGCACCAACGCCGAGGCGCGCCGCCGTGCGGATGCGGGCGAGGCCGGGCCTGTGTGGATCACCGCCGGCGTGCAGACGGCGGGCCGCGGACGACGGGGACGCGCTTGGTCCACGGAGCGGGGCAACCTGGCGGCGACACTGCTGACCTTGACGGACCGCACCCCGGCGGAGGCGGCGCAACTCAGCTTCGTGGCGGCGCTGGCGGCCTGCGACCTGGCCGACACCTGCCTGGGCGCGGGAGCGGCGCGGCTGAAGTGGCCCAATGACGTGCTGGTGCGTGGCATGAAGGCTGTGGGCATCCTGGTGGAGTCCGGCGCGCGCGCCGACGGGCGGCTGTGGCTTGCGGTAGGGATCGGGGTGAACCTGGCCCATGCGCCGCAGGACGTCGAACGGCCGGCCACCGCCTTCGCTGACCACATGGCCGGACCGCCGCCGGCGCCGTTGGCGGCTCTGGAGGTGCTGGCGTCCGCCTTCGAGCGCTGGCGAACGGCGTGGGCGACGCAAGGGTTCGCGCCCATCTCCGCCGGCTGGAGCGAACGGGCGACCGGGCTGGGACAGCGCTGCGAGGCGCGCCTGCCAAACCGAACGCTCGTTGGCGTGGCGGAGGGCCTGGATGTGGACGGCGCGCTGCGGCTACGGCTGGACGATGGCGGCCTGGAGCGGATAACGGCGGGCGACGTGTTCTTTGGAGACGGGTGAGATGCTGCTGGCGATCGAACAGGGCAACACCAACACGCTCTTCGCGGTGCACGACGGGGACACGTGGATCGCCCAGTGGCGCGCGGCCACCCATTCCAGCCGCACCGCCGACGAATATGCGGTTTGGCTGTCCCAGCTCCTGGCCATGGCCGGGCTGGCGTTGGGCGCATTCGACGGCTGCATCATCTCCAGCGTGGTGCCGCAGTCGATCTTCAACCTGCGCAACCTGGCGCGGCGCTACCTGCACGTGGAGCCGATGGTGATCGGCGAGAATGTCGATCTCGGCATCGAGGTGAGGATCGAGAAGCCCTCGGAGGCCGGCGCGGACCGGCTGGTCAACGCCATCGGGGCGCACATCGTCTATCCCGGTCCCCTGATCGTGATCGATAGCGGCACCGCCACCACATTCGACGTCATCGCCGCCGACGGTGCGATGGAAGGTTGCGCCATCGCTCCGGGGATCAACCTGTCGATGGAGGCGTTGCATCAGGCGGCGGCCAAGCTGCCGCGGGTGGCGATCCAGCGGCCGCGCGGCAATACCGCCATTGGCAAGGATACGGTGGCGGCCATGCAATCCGGCGTCTTCTGGGGATACATCGCCCTGATCGAAGGCCTGGTCACCCGGATCAAGGCGGAATGGGGCGAGCCGATGACGGTGATCGGCACCGGCGGCGTGGCTTCGCTGTTCCACGGCGCCACCGACGCCATCGACCACTTCGACCCGGACCTGACGATCCGCGGCATGCTCGAAATCTACCGCCGGAACTCGGCTCAGAAAGCTTAGATGGCCCGCAAAACACCTGACGACGAGCTCGTTTTCCTGCCGCTGGGCGGGTCGAACGAGATCGGCATGAATTTCAACCTGTACGGCTACGGCCCGCCGCACGACCGGCAGTGGATCGTCGTCGACCTGGGGGTGACGTTCGGCGACCAGACGACACCGGGCGTCGAAGTGATCCTACCCGATCCACAGTTCATCGAGCAGCATGCGCACCGCATCCTGGGGATCGTGCTGACGCATGCCCACGAGGACCACAGCGGGGCGGTGGCGCACCTGTGGCCGCGGCTGAAGGCGCCGGTCTACGCGACACCATTCACCGCCTTCATCCTGCGCGAGAAGCTGCGCGAAGCGGACCTGCTGGACCAGGTCTCGATCACCGAGGTGCCGCTTGGCGGGACGATCGAGCTCGGGCCGTTCTCGCTGGACCTGATCACGCTCACCCACTCGATCCCCGAGCCGAATGGGCTGGCGATCCGCACGCCGCTGGGGGTGATACTGCACACCGGCGACTGGAAGATCGACCCGGACCCGCTCCTGGGCGGCCCCACCGATAGCGACTTCATCCGCAAGCTCGGCGACGAGGGCGTGCTGGCGATGGTGTGCGATTCCACCAACGTCTTCGTCGACGGACACGCCGGGTCCGAACTCGAGGTGCGCGACAAGCTGATCCCGCTCATCGGCACGCTGAAGGGCGGGGTGGCGGTGGCCTGTTTCGCGTCGAACGTGGCGCGCATGGACAGCGTGATCCGCGCCGCCGAGGCCAATGGGCGGCGCGTCTGCCTGGTGGGGCGCTCGATGCATCGGATGGCGGCGGCCGCGAAGTCCGTGGGCCTCATGCAGGACATCAAGCCGTTCATCGACGACAACGAGGCCAAGCGCTTGCCGCCCAAGGGCGTGCTCTATCTCTGCACCGGCAGCCAGGGCGAGCCGCGGGCGGCCCTGTCGCGGATCGCGGAGGGAACGCACCCGCACGTGAAGCTGGGGGCTGGCGACGTCTGCGTGTTCTCCTCGCGCGTGATCCCGGGCAACGAGATTCCGATCCGCAACCTGCAGAACAAGCTGACCGAGCGCGGCGTGCGGCTCTACACCGAGCGCGACCATCCGGGCATCCACGTCTCCGGCCACCCGTGCCGTGACGAGCTGGCCGAGATGTACGCCTGGGCCCGGCCCACCATCGCGGTGCCGACCCATGGCGAGCGGCGCCACCTGATGGAGCACGCCGCCTTCGCCGCCGACCTGCAGGTGCCGCAGCAGGTGACGCCGCGCAACGGCGACATGGTGCGCCTCGCCCCCGGCCGCGCCGAGATCATCGACGAGGTGCCGGCGGGGCGGCTGTACGTCGACGCCGGGGTCGTTGTCCCTGAGAACGGCGACGCGCTGCGCGAGCGGCGGCATGCGGCGTTCAACGGCGTGGTGGCAGTCTCCGTCGTTCTGGACGAGCGCGGGCGGATCGCGTCAGGCCCACAGGTGCGCGCGCTGGGCCTGCCGACGGAGGATGAGGAGCACCTGGACGAGGTGCTGAACGACCTCGCCGATGAGGCGGAAGCGGCGCTGAAGCGGCTGAAGGGCGACGACCTCGAGCTGGACGACAACGTCGAAAAGGCCATTTCGCGAGCGGTGAAGAAGGCCAGCCAGCGCATTTGGGGCCGGCGGCCGGTCGTGGAGACGACGGTGCTGCGGATCTAGCTAGCGCGGCTCATCCGGGCCTCACAGCCCCCAATCTCGTGGACGGCTTGACCGGCGAGGCTGACTTCCCGACGTTGGACCTCTTCCAGGCTGAGGGGGCCTCGCGGAATGACCGCCTACACCGGCGTGCGGATCGCCGATTTCAGCCAGGGGCTGGCCGGGCCGATGGCGGCGATGCTGCTGAGCGACTTCGACGCCGAGGTGGTCAAGGTGGAGCCGCCCGGCGGGGACCGGGCGAAGGACCGTCCGGGCTACCTGGCCTACAACCGAAACAAGCAGGTGGTGACGCTCGACCTGGAGGCCGCCGATGGCATGGCGGCGGCGAGGGCGTTGATCGCCGGGGCCGACGTGGCGATCTTCGACCATGCGCCGGGGCGTCTGGAGGCGCTGGGCCTGGACGCCGTCAGCCTGACGGCGGCGCACCCGCAGCTGGTGCACGCCTGGATGCCGCCCTACGGGACGAGCGGCCGCTGGAGCCAGTTGCCGGCGCACCACAGCCTGCTGGCCGGCATGACCGGCACGGCGTTCCGGCAAGGGAGCTGGTCCGACCAGCCCACCCACCTGATCCTGCCGGTGCTGCACTACGCGCAGGCGGTCATGGGCGCTGCGGCGATCGGCGCGGCGCTCCTGGAGCGGAGTCGCAGCGGGTTGGGACAGGGCGTGGTGGTCAGCGGCCTGCACGGCGCCGCGGAGGCCGGCGGCCCGGCGCGGATCCTGGGCGTCGACCCGCTGCCGCGCGGCACGCCGCCGGGCGCCAACCCACGCTATCGGCTGTACCAGTGCGCCGACGGGGAGTGGTTCTTCTCCGGCACGCTGTTCACGAACTTCTACCTGAAGGCCCTGGAGGTGGTGGGGCTGGCGGACGCCTTCGAGGTCCTGGAGGCCGACATGCTGGCCGCGCGCGACCTGCTGGAGGGGATATTCCTCACCCGGCCCCGGGCGGAGTGGCTGGAGGCGCTGCAGGCCAACGACGTGCCATGCGCCCCGGTGCGGCGGCGTGAGGCCTGGTTCTCCGGGGAGACTGTCGCGCAGGGCGGCCTGCGCCAGACCTTCAACCACCCGCGGCACGGGGAGGTGGCCATCCCAGGGCCGCCCGCCCGGCTCTCCGCCACGCCCGCCGCGATCAAGGGCCTGCCGCAGCCGGTAGCCGCGCCGCCCGCCTGGGCGCCCGGACCCACCTCACAGGCGATCGGCGGGACAGCTCGGGCGGATGGCCCGCCTCTGGCCGGCGTGAGGGTCCTGAACCTGGGCACGGTGATCGCGGGAGCTTACGCCGGAAACCTCCTGTCCAGCTTCGGCGCCGAAGTGCTCAAGGTCGAGCCGCCCCAGGCTGATCCGTTCCGCTCCGACGGACCGCAGTTCGTCACCTTCAACCGGGGCAGCCGAGGCCTGGGCCTGAACCTGCGCCATCCCGAGGCGCGCGAGCTGTTCCTGGAGCTGGCCAGAACGGCCGACGTGGTGATCGACAACTACCGCCTGGGCGTGCGCAAGCGGCTGGGGATCGACTACGCGGCGCTGCGGGCGGTCAATCCGCGGATCATTTCGTGCTCGGTCAACGC
>NZ_CADEGK010000051.1:7021-23640 GCF_902826855.1 uncultured Phenylobacterium sp.
GGGATGCCGGCGCGCGGGCGGCGCTGCCGGGCTTCGACCCGCTGTTGCAGTCCGAGGGTGGGATGATGGCGGCGCAGGGCGGCGAGGACGACCCGATCCTCTACACCATCGCCGTCAACGACGTGGCGACGGCCTCGGTGGTGACCATGTCGGTGATTGCGGCGCTGAACGCCCGCGAGCGGACGGGTGAGGGCCAGGAAATCCTGACCAGCCTGATGGCCCAGAGCCTGCTGTTCCAACTGGGCGAGATGGTGACGTACGAGGGGCGGCCGCCGAACGACATGGGCGGCACGGACTGCCTGGGGGTGCGGGCGCTGCATCGCTACTACGCCTGCGCCGACGGGTGGCTGGGGCTGGTGTGTTCCACTGACGAGGAGTCCGGCGCGCTGGCGAGGGCCTTGGGGCTCGACCTGGGGCCGGCGCCGCTGCTGGCGCCGCGCGACGGCGTGGTGGCCGAGCGGCTGGAGGCGGCGCTGGCGGGTCTGACCCGCGCCGCTGCGTTGGAGGTGCTCCTCGGCGCCGGCGTGCCGGCCGCGCCGGTGTTGCGCAGCGCCGAGGCCCTGGAGGACGCGTGGCTCAGCGAAAACCGTCACCATGAGCGGTGGCGCCATCCACGGCTGGGACCGGTGGTGTCGGCCAGGGCCTACACCGACTTCACGCGCACGCCTGGCGGGCTGACGCGGCCCGCCCCCGACATCGGCGAGCACACTGTGGAGGTGCTGACGGAGTGGGGCGTAGGGCCGGCGCGCATCTCGGCGCTGATGGCCGCCGGGGCGATCTTTGAAGGCGATGGCCGCGGCGGCGTCGCTCCGCCGCACTGAAGTTCCGCCGCGTGATCTCGCGCTGGCGCGCGGGGCGCCGTATAGGCGAGGGATGATCGGAAGACTGAACCACGTTGGCGTCGCAACGCCCTCCATCGACAAGGCCGTCGAGGTCTATCGCGACATGCTGGGAGCCACCCAGATCGGCGAGAAGTTCGCGCTCCCCGAACAGGGCGTCTGGGTCTGTTTCGTCGACACGCCGAACAGCCAGATCGAGCTGATCGAGCCCTATGGCGACGCCTCGCCGCTGAAGGGCTTTCTCGAGAAGAATCCGGCCGGCGGGCAGCATCACCTCTGCTTCGAGGTTCCCGACATCATCGCCGCGCGCGACGACATGGTCGCCAAGGGCGCCGCCGTGCTGAACGGCGGCGTGCCGCGGATCGGGGCGCACAAGGTTCCGGTGATCTTCGTGCACCCGAAGAACATGGGCGGCGTGCTGGTGGAGCTGATGGAAACTCCGAAGGGCGCGCACTAGTGAGCCCGATCACCTGGGGGGCGATCTACCTCTCCATCTGGTGGACGGTGCTGTTCTGCGTCCTGCCGCTCGGGACGATCACCCATGCCGAGGCCGGCATCGACCGCGGCGACGGCACCGACCCGGGGTCGCCGGTGGACCCGAAGCTGAAACGCAAGTTCTTGACTACCACCTGGGTCGCCACCGCCGTGTTCCTGGTGCTGCTGGCCGTGATCCACTTCGGCCTCGTCGAACTCCCGCGCCTGCCCGCCGGGTACTGATCCCGGCGCGAAGCGGGTGCGCAGGCAACCACTTCGCCGCCCCATCGTTGCCAAGGTTCCAGCGGCAGGGCTATCAGGGCGCCTCGCCTGAGCTGAAAGCTGCCGAATCCCATGCGCCTATCGCGATACTTCATGCCGACGCTGCGCGAGGCGCCCGCCGATGCGCAGATCGTCTCTCACCAATTGATGCTGCGCGCCGGGATGGTGCGGCAGGAGGCGGCGGGGATCTACGCCTGGCTGCCGCTGGGTCTGCGGGTCCTGAAGAAGATCGAGCAGGTGGTGCGTGAGGAGATGGACCGGGCCGGCGCCATCGAGATCCTGATGCCGACGATCCAACTCGCCGACCTCTGGAAGGAGAGCGGGCGCTACGACGATTACGGCGACGAGATGCTGCGCATCTTGGACCGCGGCCAGCGCGAGCTGCTGTTCGGGCCCACGGCGGAGGAGGTCGTGACCGATATCTTCCGAAGCTATGTGAAATCCTACAAGGACTTGCCGAAGAATCTTTACAATATCCAGTGGAAGTTCCGCGACGAGCGCAGGCCCCGTTTCGGGGTGATGCGCGGGCGGGAATTCCTGATGAAGGACGCCTATTCCTTCGACGCTGACGAGGCCGGCGCGCGGAAGTCGTACAACCGCATGTTCCTGGCCTACCTCAACGTCTATGCGCGGCTGGGGCTGAAGGCCGTGCCGGTGAAGGCCGACCCGGGACCGATCGGCGGCGACCTCTCCCACGAGTTCATGATCCTCGCCGATACGGGCGAGAGCCAGGTGTTCGCGCACCGCGACCTGGTGGAGATGGGCGCGCCGGGGCCGGACATCGACTGGGACGGCGACCTTGGGCCGGAGGTCGCGCGGCGCACGAGCCTCTATGCGGCCTCCGACGAGATGCACGACGCGGCGCGGTTCGAAGCCATGCCCGAGGACAAGCGCATGACCGCGCGCGGCATCGAGGTGGGCCACATCTTCTATTTTGGGACCAAGTACTCGGCGCCGATGAAGGCGCTGGTGACCGGGCCCGACGGCAAGGACACGCCGGTGCAGATGGGCTCCTACGGCGTCGGCGTCTCGCGGCTGGTGGCGGCGATCATCGAGGCCAGCCACGACGCCAACGGGATCATCTGGCCGGCCGCGGCGGCGCCGTTCGGGGCCGTGGTGCTGAACCTGCGCGCCGGCGACGCGGCGGTGGATGCGGTCTGCGAGCAGGCCTATGCGGCGCTGACGGCGGCGGGGATCGACCCGCTGTACGACGACCGCGACGACCGCCCGGGCGCCAAGTTCGCCGCCGCCGACCTGGTGGGCATCCCGTGGCAGCTCATCGTCGGCCCCAAGGGCGTGGCCGAGGGCGTGGTGGAGCTGAAGAACCGCGCCACCGGCGAGCGCCAGACCGTGCCGCTGGACGCGGCGCTGAAGGCGATCACGGGGTGAGCAGCGCCGAGGCCGTGACCGGCGGGCGGGCCCCGCCCTTCGGTTTCTGGGAGCGCATGCTGGCGCTGCGCTACCTGCGGCCCAAGCGCAGCGAGGGCTGGGTGGCGCTGATCGCGCTGATCGCCTTCATCGGCATCACGCTCGCGGTCATGACCCTGATCATCGTGATGTCGGTGATGAACGGCTTCCGCGCCGAGCTGCTGGGCCGGATCCTGGGCTTCCAGGGCCATGTCTTCGTCACCGGCGGGGTGCTGGACGGGGCCGAGCGGGACCTGGCGGCGAAGCGGATCCTGAAGGTGCCGGGCGTCATCCAGGCGGCCCCGATCATCGAGGCGCAGGCCATCGCCATGGGCCCCAGCCAGATCACCGGCGCCCTGGTGCGCGGGATCGAACCGCGGGACCTGGCCGCCACCAAGCTGGTCTCGGGCAACATCACCCGCGGCTCGCTCAGGAGCTTCGGCGTGGGCGATTATGGCGGCGACACGGTGATCATGGGCGACCGGCTGGCCCAGCAGCTGGGCGTGCGGCCCGGCGAGACGATCAGCCTGATCTCGCCCTCCGGCGGGGCCACGGCATTCGGCGGCATGCCCCTGCAGAAGGCCTACACGCTCGGCGCCACCTTCACCGTGGGCATGAGCCAGTATGACCAGGCGTACATCTACATGCCGCTCGCCCAGGCCCAGCTGTTCTTCGGCCGCGAGGACACCGCCGACGCCATCGAGGTGCGGGTGAAGGACCCGGACCAGGCGCCGCGGATGAAGGCGGACATCAGCCGGGCCGCCGGTCCCGCGGCCCTGGTCAACGACTGGACGCAGCGGGATGCGTCGTTCTGGGGCGCGCTGAAGGTCGAGCGCAACGTGATGCGGTTGATCCTCATGCTGCTGGTGGTGATCGCCGCCCTGAACGTGATCTCCGGCCTGGTGATGCTCGTGAAGAACAAGGGCCGCGACATCGCGATCCTGCGGACGATGGGGGCAGGGCAGGGGTCCATCCTGCGGATCTTCTTCATGGCCGGCGCCAGCGTGGGCGCGCTGGGCACCGCCACCGGCCTGCTCCTGGGAACGGTGTTCTGCATCTACATCGCGCCGATCCAGGACTTCGTGGAGTACGTCACCGGGCAGGCAGTGTTCTCCTCGGACGTCTATTACCTCTCCCACATCCCGGCGAAGGTGGACTGGGCCGAGGTGGCGCTGATCATCGCCTGGGCGCTCGGCATGAGCTTCCTGGCCACCCTCCTGCCGGCCTGGCAGGCTTCTCGCATCGATCCGGTGGAGGCGCTTCGCTATGAGTGAAGCGGTTCTGTCGATCCGCGGCCTGGAGCGGACCTACGTCACCCTGGGCGGGACCCTGCCGGTGCTGCGGGGCGTCGACCTGGACGTGATGCCGGGGGAGATCGTGGGCCTGGTCGGGCCGTCCGGATCGGGCAAGTCCAGCCTGCTGCACGCCGCGGGGCTGCTCGAGCGTCCCGACGGGGGCCGCATCTCGATACTGGGCGCCGATTGCTCGGACCTGGGCGAGCGGGAGAGAACCCGGGTGCGGCTGGCGACCATCGGCTTCGTGTATCAGTTCCATCACCTGCTGCCGGAGTTCTCGGCCCTCGACAACGTCGCCATGCCGCAGCTGATCGCCGGGCGGCCGCGCAAGGTCGCGGCGGAGCGCGCCCGCGCGCTGCTCGACGACCTTGGGCTCGCCGAACGCACGCACCACCAGCCGGCGCAGCTCTCCGGCGGCGAGCAGCAGCGGGTGGCGCTGGCGCGCGCGCTGGCCAACTCGCCCCGCCTGCTGCTGGCCGACGAGCCCACCGGCAACCTCGATCCCACCACCTCGACCGCGGTGTTCGACAACCTCTACGCCCTGGCCCGCAAGACCGGCGTCGCCGCCCTTGTCGCGACGCACAACATGGCGCTGGCCGCGCACATGGACCGCGTACTGGCCCTGAAGGACGGGAAGCTGGAGCCCTGGCAGGCGTAGAAGCGGCCGTCAGCGTCGCTTTGCGCAGCGGTGGGTGAGCAGACTTGACCAAGAGAACAAAAGGAGAAATAAGAACGCATCGGGAACGATGTGGTTCTCCACAGTCGGTTCACAGGAGGATGCGGAAGATGGTTCGTCTGGCGCGGGAATCGCTGGCCTTTGTGTCGGTGGCGAGCTTTGTCTGGATGGTCTGCGCGGTGGCCGGCCTAGTGAGCTGACCGCCATGCGAATGGGAGAGGCGGCTCTGGCAAAGGACGACGACGCGGGTTTCGTCCATCTCCGGGTACGCTCCGCCTATTCGCTGCTGGAAGGCGCCATCAAGGCCGACAAGATCGGCGGCCTCGCGAAGGCCGACAACATGCCGGCGGTGGCGATCGCCGACCGGGCCAACCTGTTCGGCGCCCTGGAGTTTTCAGTCGCCACCAAGGGCGAAGGGGTGCAGCCGATCATCGGCTGTGCGCTGCCGGTCAGCGGCATCGGCGAGGGGCTGTCCGACCGCTGGGCCAAGACGCCGACTGTGATGCTGCTGGCGCAGAACGAACGGGGCTACCTCAATCTCTGCGAACTCTCCTCAGCGGCCTATCTGGAGGTTGAGGCGACCGAGGACCCGCACGTGCCCTGGGCGAAGGTGGCGGCGCACGCCGAGGGCCTGATCCTGCTGTCCGGCGGACCGGACGGGCCAGTGGATCCGCTGTTCGCGGCCGGCAAGACCAAGGAGGCCCGCGGGGCGCTGGCGCACATGAAGTCGGCCTTCGGCGACCGCTTCTATGTGGAGTTGCAGCGGCACGGGACCAACGCCGAGGCGAGCGCCGAGGGCGGGCTGGTGGCCTTCGCCTACGACGAGGACGTCCCGCTGGTCGCCACCAACGACGTCTACTTCAAGAACGCCCAGACCCACCAGGCGCACGACGTGCTGCTTTGCATCGCCGACGGGGCCTTCGTGGGCCAGGACGAGCGTCGGCGGGTGACGGCCGAGCACGGCTTCAAGTCGGCGGCCGAGATGCGGGCCCTGTTCGCCGACCTGCCGGAGGCCTGCGACAACACCCTGGATATCGCGCGGCGCTGCGCCTTCATGGTGACGAAGCGCGATCCGATCCTGCCCAGCTTCCCCACCGGCGACGGCCGCACCGAGGCCGAAGAACTGGCGTTCCAGGCCCGTGAGGGGCTCAAGGCCCGCATCGCGGCGGGCCAGGCGAGCGCGTTCCCGACCGCCGACTACGAGGCGCGGCTGGAGCGGGAACTGGAGGTCATCATCCAGATGGGCTTCGCCGGCTACTTCCTGATCGTCTCGGACTTCATGAAGTGGGCGGTGGCGCACGATATCCCGGTGGGACCGGGGCGCGGCTCGGGCGCGGGCTCGCTGGTGGCCTGGGTGATGCTGATCACCGGACTGGATCCCTTGCGGTACGGCCTGATCTTCGAGCGGTTCCTGAACCCTGAGCGGGTGTCGATGCCGGACTTCGACATCGACTTCTGCCAGGACCGGCGCGACGAGGTGATCACCTACGTCCAGCAGCGTTACGGCCGCGACCGGGTGGCCCAGATCATCACCTTCGGCACCCTGCAGGCGCGCGCGGTGCTGCGCGACGTGGGGCGCGTGCTGCAACTGCCGCTGGGCCAGGTCGATCGCCTCGCCAAGATGGTGCCCGCCAATCCGGCCAACCCGGTGACCTTGGCTCAGGCCATCGAGATGGAGCCGCGGCTGCAGCAGGCGCGCGCGGAGGACGAGGCGGTGGCGCGGCTGCTGGACATCGCGCTGCAGCTGGAGGGCCTGTACCGCAACGCTTCCACCCACGCGGCGGGGGTGGTGATCGCCGACCGGCCGCTGACCCAGCTGTCGCCGCTCTACCGCGACCCGCGCTCCGAGTTGCCCGCCACCCAGTTCAACATGAAGTGGGTGGAGAGCGCCGGCCTGGTGAAGTTCGACTTCCTGGGCCTGAAGACGCTCACGGTGATCCGCCGCGCCATGAAGCACCTGGAGCGGCGCGGGGCGGCGTTCCCTCTGGAGACCTTGGCCCTCGACGACCCCGCCGCCTACGAGATCATGGCCGAGGCGCAGACGGTCGGCGTCTTCCAGATGGAAGGGCAGGGGATGCGCGACACCCTGCGCCAGCTGCGGCCCACCTCGCTGGAGGAATGCACGGCGCTGATCTCGCTCTACCGGCCGGGGCCGATGGACTCGATCCCCGAGTATGTCGACGTGAAGATGGGCCGCCGGCCGCTCGACTTCTATCACCCGCTGCTGGAGCAGGTGCTGACGCCGACCTACGGGGTGATCGTCTACCAGGAGCAGGTGATGCAGATCGCCCGCACCATGGCGGGCTATTCCCTGGGCGAGGCCGACCTGCTGCGCCGCGCCATGGGCAAGAAGAAGAAGGAGGAGATGGACCAGCAGCGGGCCCGCTTCGCCTCCGGCGCCGCCGAGCGGGGCGTGGACAAGGGCCTGGCGGACGTCCTGTTCGGGCTGATGGAGAAGTTCTCCGGCTACGGCTTCAACAAGTCCCACGCCGCGCCCTACGCGCTGATCGCCTACCAGACGGCCTGGCTGAAGGCGAACGCGCCCGTCGAGTTCTACGCCGCGTCGATGAGCCTGGACCTGGCCAACACCGACAAGCTGTCGGTCTTCTACCAGGACGCCAAGCGCTTCGGCGTCGCCATCCGTCCGCCGTGCGTCAACCGCTCCGGCGCCGACTTCGAGGTCGAGAACGGGGAGGTGCTGTACGCGCTGGGCGGCATCAAGAACGTGGGCCTGCAGGCCATGGAACACGTGGTTCAGGCGCGCCGCGAAGGCGGCCCATTCACCGACATCTTCGACTTCGTCGAGCGGGTGGATCCGCGGCAGGTCAACAAGCGCACCTTCGAGACCCTGGCGCGGGCCGGCGCCTTCGATTCCCTGAACGCCAACCGCGCGTTCCTGATGGCGGCGGCCGACAGCCTGGTGGGCTACGCTCAGAGCGTGGCGGCGGACCGGGCCTCGTCGCAGGCCTCGCTGTTCGGCGGCGATCAGGCCGAGGCGGCGCGGCCGCGGCTGAACCGGACCGAGGAATGGACCCCGACCGAACGGCTGGACCACGAGCTGGCGGCGGTGGGCTTCTACCTCTCCGGCCACCCGCTGGACGATATGATCGAGGCGCTGCGCAAGCGGCGCACCGACCTGCTCACCGACGCTGTCGCCAAGGTGCTGGCGGGCGCTGAAGCGCTGCGCATGGCCGGCGTGGTGCGCCGCAAGCAGGAACGGCCCAGTCGCAGCGGCGAGCGCTTCGCGTTCGTGACGTTCTCCGATCCCACCGGCGAGTTCGAAGTGATGTTCCCGCCGGAGTCGCTGAAGAAGTGCCGCGACCTGCTGGAGCCTGGCCGGGCGCTGTCGATCAAGGTCCGCGCCAAGGCTGCCGACGGCGAGGTCCGCTTCTTCGGCGACGACGTGGAGCCGGTGGAGAAGGCCGTCGAGAACGTGGTCGCCGGCCTTCGCGTGCATCTGGCGCCCCGCAGCGCCGAGATCGAGGCGCTGAAGAAGCGCCTGGCCGGTGTCACCAACACCCGGGGCGGCGAGATCGTGCTGGTTGCGGGCCTCGCGGGCGGGCGCGAGGTGGAGATGAAGCTGCCGGGCCGCTTCACCCTGGATGGGGCCGTGCGAGGGGCGATCAAGACCGCGCCGGGCGTGGTTTTCGTGGAGGACCTCTGAGGCGAACAGGCTTGACTGTAGTGAGGCCCTGGTTTGTTCTCTTGCAATTGGAAGGGATCAAACGATGAAAATGCAACTCCTGGCCGTTGCCCTGCTGGCGACCGGCGCGGTCGCCGCACCGTCCCTGGCGCAGGGCACGTTCTCGCCGGGCAAGCCCAAGGCGCCGTGGACCGCAGGTACACCGAGACCGGCGCCGACACCTGGCTACACGCCGGCCGCGCCGAAGACCTATGGCGTCCCGCAGACCCGAATCTACGGCGCGCCGGAGCCCAAGAAGCCCGAGCCTTTCAAGCCTTACGAGCCCTACAAGCCGAAGAGCGTATTCGGTCCGGACAAGCGGTAGGTCTCCCTCCTACGGTGGAGGCACGGCGCGCCTTGCGTTTTGCCCGCTTTCCCACTACATGCGCGCTCCAATCCACACGCGGGCGTGCGGCTTGGCGGGGAGACATCCCGCCCGGTCCGTTCCGGTCCTCCCCAGGGAGGGTTTGCCCGCGGCGGTTCAACCGGAAGAAAGACGAGACACAGACGATGGCTCTGCCTGAATTCTCCATGCGCCAGCTGCTCGAGGCCGGCGCCCACTTCGGCCACCAGACGCACCGGTGGAACCCGAAGATGGACAAGTACATCTTCGGATCGCGCTCCAACATCCACATCATCGACCTGTCGCAGTCGATTCCGCTCCTGCACCAGGCCCTGGTGAAGGTGCGTGAAGTCGCCGCCGGCGGCGGCCGCATCCTGTTCGTTGGCACCAAGCGCCAGGCCTCCGAGCCGCTGGCCACGGCCGCCAAGCGTTGCGCCCAATACTACGTGAACCACCGCTGGCTGGGGGGTACGCTCACCAACTGGCGCACGGTCTCGGGCTCGATCGCGCGTCTGCGCGAAGTCGATAGCCTGCTGGCTGGCGAAGGCCAGGGCCGGACCAAGAAGGAACTGCTCCAGATGACGCGCGAGCGCGACAAGCTGGAGCTGAGCCTGGGCGGCATCAAGGACATGGGCGGCATTCCCGACCTGATGTTCGTGATCGACACCAACAAGGAGGCGATCGCGATCCAGGAAGCGCGCAAGCTCAACATCCCGGTGATCGCCATCCTGGACACCAACTGCAACCCGGACGGCATCACCTATCCGATCCCGGGCAACGATGACGCCGCGCGCGCCATCCAGCTGTACTGCGACCTGCTCGCCGACTCCGTGCTGGACGGCCTGGCCGCCGGCCAAGCTGCCTCGGGCGTGGACCTGGGCGCCTCGGAGGCTCCGATGGAGCCGACGCTGGCCCGCAAGCTGACGCCGGAACCCGTGGCGGAGGAGCCTGCCGTTTCGGCGCCCGAAGCCACGGCCCTGGAAGCCGAGATGACGGGCGCCGCCGAACCGGAGACCACCGCCGCGGAGGCCGAGACGGCCACCGATGGCGCTGCCGCGGCGAGCGAACAAGAACAGGCCGGCTGAGGCGCAGGTCCGCGCCTCGGCTGACACGAAACCAAGACGGCGGGCCCGCTAAGGGGTCCGTCGTTATTCAAAGACCTTGAAGGAGCTGACCATGGCGGAAATCACCGCTGCGCTGGTCAAGGACCTGCGCGAAAAATCCGGCGTTGGCATGATGGACTGCAAGAAGGCCTTGCAGGAGACGGGTGGCGACATGGACGCGGCCATGGACTGGCTGCGCACCAAAGGCCTGGCCAAGGCCGCCAAGAAGGCCGATCGCGCCGCGGCCGAGGGCCTGGTGGCGGCCAAGGTGAGCGACGACGGCAGGACCGGCGTCGCCATCGAGCTGAACGCCGAGACCGACTTCGTCTCCAAGAACGCGACGTTCCAGAACGCCGCGCGCGAGATCGCGACCGTGGCGCTTGGCGTGGACGGCGACGTCGACGCCCTGAACGCCGCCAAGACCGCCAAGGGCGAGACGGTGGGCGACATGGTCACCGGCCTGATCGCCACCATCGGCGAGAACATGCGCGTGCGCCGTTCGGCCCGCCTGTCGGTGCCGCAGGGCGCCGTCGCGGTCTACATCCATAACAAGGAAGCCGACGACGTCGGCAAGATGGGCGTTCTAGTGGCGCTGGAAGGCGCCGGCGACACCTCCGTCCTGCGTGACGTGGGCAAGCGCATCGCGCTGCACGTGGCCGGCACGCCGACCCCGCCGCTGGCTCTGGCCGTCGACGAACTCGACCCCGCGGTTGTCGCCAAGGAGCGCGAGATCCAGGTCTCGATGGCGATGGAATCGGGCAAGCCCAAGGAGATCGCCGAGAAGATGGTCGAGGGCCGCATTCGCAAGTGGATGGAGGAGGTCGTCCTCCTGAAGCAGCCGTTCGTCATGAACCCGGACCAAACCATCGAGCAACTGGTGGCCGAGACGGCCAAGGAGCTCGGTTCGCCGGTAACCGTGAAGGGCTTCGTGCGCTTCGCGCTGGGCGAGGGCGTGGAGAAGAAATCGGACGACTTCGCCGCCGAAGTCGCCTCAATGACCGGCAAGGCCTGATCCACTCCGACTGACGCCAAATAGGGCGCGGCGCGTTCGACGCGCCGCGCCCTTGCTGTATGTTCCTTCCGCTTTCCGGGATTCTCGCTCCATGGCCTCAGACCAACCGCGCTTCAAACGCATCCTCCTGAAGCTGTCGGGAGAAGCGGGCGTCGGGGGTGAGAACTTCGGCATCGATCCGAAGACGCTGGCCGCGGTCTCCGAGGAGATCGCCCAGGTGGTGCAGGCCGGCATCCAGGTTTGCGTCGTCGTGGGCGGCGGCAACATCTTCCGCGGCGCAGCGCTGGCCGAGGCCGGCATGGAACGGGCCAGCGCGGACTACATGGGCATGCTGGCCACGGTGATGAACGCACTGGCGCTGCAGGCCTCGCTGGAGAAGGCGGGCGTCTTCACACGCGTGCAGTCGGCGATCCCCATGGAGGCCGTCTGCGAGCCTTACATCCGCAGGCGGGCGCTCCGGCATCTGGAGAAGGGCCGCGTTGTGATCTTCGCGGCCGGCCTCGGTGCGCCGTTCTTCACCACCGACACGCCGGCGGCCCTGCGCTCGGCCGAAATGGGCTGCGACGCGTTGCTCAAGGGCACCAGCGTCGACGGGGTCTATTCCGCGGACCCGAAGAAGGATCCGACCGCCACCCGCTACGAGACACTGAGCTACCACGAGGTCTTGTCCAAGAACCTCAAGGTGATGGACGCGTCCGCAGTCAGCCTGATGCGCGAAAATCACATCCCGATCATCGTGTTCAACATCCGCGAACGGGGCAATCTGTTGAAGGTCGTGAAGGGCGAAGGGGTCTTCACCACCATCGCCTAGGCCCTAGACTTCAACGAACGACGAGAACGACGGAGACGCCGCATGGCCACTGCCGAGAAACCCGTGCTTTCGAAATACAAGGACCGGATGGACAAGGCCGTCGCGGCGCTGACCGACGAGTTCGGCTCGCTGCGGACGGGCCGCGCCAACGCCGGCCTGCTGGACCAAATCCGCGTGGAGGCCTACGGCTCCCAGGTGCCGATCAACCAGGTGGGCGCCGTCAGCGTCCCGGAACCGCGTATGCTCACGGTCAGCATCTGGGACCGCGGGCTGGTGGTTTCGGTGGAGAAGGCGATCCGCGCCTCGGACCTGGGGCTGAACCCGGTGGTGGACGGCACCACCCTGCGCATCCCGATCCCGCCGCTCACCGAAGAGCGCCGCAAGGACCTCGCCAAGCTGGCCGGCAAGTACGCCGAACAGCAGCGCGTGGCGATCCGCAACGTGCGCCGCGACGCCAACGAGGACTGCCGCAAGGCCAAGAAAGACGGCGTGATCGGCGAGGATGAGGAGAAGCGCCTGGAGGCCGAGGTGCAGAAGATCACCGATGAAGCCATCAAGCGCGTGGACGAAGCCTTGAAAACAAAAGAACAAGAGATCATGCACGTCTGACCCTCGCGCCAGGATTCATAGCTTACCAATGTCCGCCGCCGAGAAGCCGCCGTTCGAGGGCGCGTCCACGTTGGAGGGGTCCCCGCCGCTCCTGCACGTGGCGATCGTCATGGATGGCAACGGCCGCTGGGCAAAGCAGCGCGGCCTGCCGCGCTCGCTGGGCCACCGGGCCGGCGTCGAGGCCCTGAAGCGGACGGTGTCGGCGGCCCCCAAGCTGGGCATCGGGTGGCTGACCGTCTTCGGCTTCTCGACGGAGAACTGGAGCAGGCCCGCCGCAGAGGTGGCCGAACTGATGGCGTTGCCCAAGCGCTACTTCGAAAGCGACATCGCCCGGCTGGAGCGCGAAGGCGTGCGCGTGCGCGTGATCGGGCGGCGGGCGGGCCTTTCGAGCGAACTGGTGCGGCTGGTGGACGACGCCCAGGCGCGGACCGACCACAACCGTCTCTTCAACCTGAACATCGCCTTCAACTACGGCGGGCAGGCCGACATCACCGACGCGGCGCGCCGCTTCGCCGAGGAGGTGGCCGCCGGGCGTCGGGCGCCGCAGGACCTGGACGAAGCCCTGTTCGGCGGCTTCCTGGCCACCGCAGGTTCGCCGCCGCCGGACGTGATCGTGCGGCCCTCCGGAGAACAGCGGCTGTCGAACTTCCTGCTCTGGGAAGCGGCCTATGCCGAGTTCGTCTTCCAGGATGTGCTTTGGCCCGACTATGGCGAGGACCATCTCAAAGCGGCGCTGGCGGAGTTCGCCACCCGGGACCGCCGCTATGGCGCCGTCGTCGCTGATGACGTCCTTGCCGCCGGCTAAGCGGTTCGACTGGTCCAACCTCGGCCTGCGCGTAGCGTCGGCCGCGGTGATCGGGCCTGCGGCCCTGGCGGCGGCGTGGTTCGGCGGCTGGCCCTGGCTGGTCCTGATCGCCATCGCCGTGGCCCTGCTGGCCATCGAGTGGGGCGGGATGAGCGCGCCGGGCGCGCCCACGCGCGTCGCCGCGGCGGTGGCGGCGGCCGTGCTGATCGCCGTGTTCGTGGGCTATCGTGGGCACTACGTCCTGGCGTGGGGCGCGATCCTGGCCACCGCCGCCGCCGCCGCCGTGATCGCGCGCGGCATCGCCGAGCGGCCCGGGGACACCGCCTATGGGGTGCTCTACATCGGCCCGGCGGCGCTGTGCCTGGTGTGGTTGAGCGCCACCAATCAGGGCAACTGGTGGATCATGATGCTGTTCGCGGCCACCTGGGGGGCCGACATCGGCGCCTTCGCGGTCGGCTCGACGCTCAAGGGACCGAAGTTGTGGCCTCGCTTCTCGCCCAACAAGACGTGGTCCGGCTTCTTCGGCGGCCTGGTGGTTGCGACGCTGGCGGCGGTGGGCATCGCAACCCTGCCGGATCTGCTTCAGGCCTACTTCCCGAATGTATTGGCCGGCCTGCGCCCCTTCCAGCTCAATGTCTGGGCCGCCGCCTTCATCGGTCTGGCGGTCGGACTGGCGACCATGGCCGGCGATCTGTGGGAATCCGCCCTCAAGCGGCGATTCGGCGTAAAGGACTCGGGAGACCTGATCCCTGGCCATGGCGGCCTGCTCGACCGGGTGGATGGCCTGATGTTTGCTGTGGTGGTGATGGCGGCCCTGCGGCTTGCGAACCATTTGGGATGGGGACATTGAACCTGCCGCGCAAGGTCAGCGTCCTGGGCTCCACGGGATCCGTGGGCGTGTCCACACTCGACCTGTTCGAAAAGGCCGGTCTCGAGCTCGAGATGGTCGGCCTGACGGGAGGGCGCAACGTCGTACGGCTCGCCGAGCAGGCGCTCCGCTGGCGGCCGCAGATCGCGGTGATCGAGGACGAGACGCTACTGCCGGAGCTGCGCGAGCGGCTGAAGGGCTCCGGCATCGCTACCGCGGCCGGCGCAGAGGCGGTCCGCGACGTGGCGGGAGCCGACGCCCAGTGGGTGATGTCGGCCATCGTCGGCTTCGCGGGCCTGGCGCCGACCCTGGCCGCGGCCAAGGCGGGAGCGATCATCGCACTGGCCAATAAGGAGAGCCTCGTCTGCGCAGGGCCGTCCCTGCTCCGGACGGCCAAGCTGGCCGGCGGGGCGGTGATCCCGGTCGATTCGGAGCACTCGGCGATCTTCCAGGTGCTGGACCCGGCCATTGCTGCGCAGGTCTCGCGCCTGATCCTGACCTCCTCGGGAGGCCCGTTCCGGGACGCCACGCGCGCCGAGATGGCGGCGGCGACCCGTGAGCAGGCGCTGGCGCACCCGAATTTCTCGATGGGCGCCAAGATATCGATCGATTCCGCGACCATGATGAACAAGGGCCTCGAGGTGATCGAGGCCGCCTACCTGTTCGCCATGCCGCCCGAGCGCATCGAGGTCCTCGTCCACCCGCAGCAGATCATCCACTCCCTCGTGGAGTACGCCGACGGCTCGACCCTGGCGCAGCTCGGCCCGCCGGACATGCGCCCGCCGATCGCCTGCGCCTTCGCCTGGCCGGACCGGCTGCCCTGGCCGGCCCCCAAACTCGACCTGGTGACGGCCGGCCCGCTGACCTTCCAGCACCCGGATCCACGGAAGTTCCCGGCGCTCTCGATCGCCAAACAGGCGCTCGCCGCTGGCGGCCAGGCCCCGGCGGCGATGAATGCGGCGAACGAGCGCGCGGTCTCGGCTTTTCTTGACCGGCGCATCGGCTTTCTGGATATCCCCAACGTCGTGGCGGAGACCCTCGAGCGCATGAACGGGATCACAACCCGCGCGAGCCCCGAGGACGACGCCGTCGAGCGGGCGCGAAACACCGACGCCGAGGCGCGGCGCGTGGCGGATGAGGTCGTGATCGGCCTCGCCGCCGCCTGATGGAGTAATCACCCCACATGCCGCAGATCCTGCCGATGCTCGCGTTCTACACCATCCCGTTCCTGCTGGTGCTGGGCGCCGTGGTGACCATCCACGAGCTGGGCCACTTCTGGATGGCGCGGGCCCTCGGCACCAAGGTTGACCGGTTCTCGATCGGCTTCGGCTCGGCGATCGCCCAGTGGACCGACAAGCAGGGCGTCGAGTGGCGGGTGGGCTGGCTTCCGATCGGCGGCTATGTGCGCTTCGCCGGCGACGAGAACGCGGCCTCGATCCCCGATGCCAGCGACCTTGCAGCCATGCGCCGCGAACTGGTCGAGCAGGGACGCGCCGGCGAGCTCGATCGCTACTTCCACTTCAAGCCCATCTGGCAGCGGGCGCTCATCGTGGCCGCCGGGCCAGTGGCCAACTTCCTGCTGGCGATCGTCATCTTCGCCGGCATGCTGATGGTCCTGGGCGAGCAGATCGGCTCCACCCGGATCGACTCCGTCGAGAAGGGCAGCGCCGCCGAACAGGCCGGCTTCAGGATCGGTGACGTGGTCCTCGAGGCCAACGGCAAGAAGGTCGAGAGCTTCCAGGCGATCACTCAGCACGTGATCCTGAGCTCCGGAACGCCGCTGACGTTCACCGTGCTGCGCGGCGAGCAGGAAATCCCGATCGTCGCCACGCCCCGGCGCGGCGTCATCATCGACCAACTGGGCCGTCCGCAGCAACTTGGTCGCCTCGGCATCGGCCATGACGGCAGGCGAAGTGAGGAGAGCACGCGCCACTACAACTTCCCGCAGGCGGTGGTCGGCGGCGTCGATCGCACGTTCGGCACCATCACCACGACGCTCACCTACATCGGCCGCCTGTTCACCGGCCGCGAGAACGCCGACCAGCTCGCGGGGCCGATCGGCATGGCGCAGCTTTCGGGCGATCTGGCCAAGAAGGCGGCGGAAGTCTCTCCCGACTTCCGCAGCTTCCTGCGGACCGGCATCATCACGCTCTTCAGCCTGACAGCGACGATCTCGGTCGGGATCGGCTTCATGAACCTGCTCCCCGTGCCTGTGCTGGATGGGGGACACCTGCTGTTCTACGGGTATGAAGCGATCACTCGGCGCCCTCTTGCCGCCAAGGTTCAGGCGGCAGGGTACCGCGTGGGCCTTGCACTCGTTCTCGGATTGATGTTGTTCGCCACCTGGAACGACTTGCAGCGACTGCGTGTGTTCAACCTGTTCGGTAGCCTATTCTCCTAGGCCCTTACGCCC
>NZ_CADEGK010000052.1 GCF_902826855.1 uncultured Phenylobacterium sp.
GTCATGGGGGGTTCCTTTGGCTGACGCCGCCACATGACCGCGATCCCGACCCCCGCGCGATTACCTCCCCGGTAACGGCGCGCCAGCGCCGTTGCGCTCGCGCCACTTCCGCGCCCCGTCGGACGGCCTATGTTGAGCGGCGATGCCGGCCCTGAATGTCCTCGCCCCGCCCAGCCTGCGGCATGCCGTCGTGCAACAGGTCCGCAAGCTCGTCGGCGGGACCGGTGATGACACCGTCGAGCGCAACCGCCAGGACACCGGCCTCTTCGGGCCCGACAGCGCCTGCTGGAAGGTGCACGGCGATTTCACGAGCATGATGGTGGGGGGCATCGCGGCGCTCTACCTGCAGATGCTCCACCCCGGCGCGTTGGCCGGCGTCTGGGACCACTCCGATTTCCGCACGGACATGCTGGGGCGGCTGCGCCGCACCGCGCGCTTCATCGCCGGCACGACCTATGGCGATCGCGCGGAGGCCCAGGCGCTGATCGACCATGTCCGCAGGATCCACGACCAGGTCGCGGGCGAGCTCCCCGAGGGCGTGCCCTACTCCGCCAACGACGTGGATCTGCTCACCTGGGTCCACGTCGCCGAGGTCAGTTCGTTCCTTGCAGCCTACCTCCGCTACGTCGACCCGGGCTTCCCGCCGACGGAGCAGGATCGCTACTACCGGGAATACGCCGAGGTCGCGCTGAGGCTCGGCGCGCCCGGCGTGCCCAGCTCCCGCGCGGAGGTCGCCGCCTACCTTCGCGCCACCCGTCCCAAGCTCCGATACGACCAGCGCACCCGGGCCGTCGCCGCCGCCCTGGCCGCGCAGCCCGCGCCCAGTATGGCCGCCGCGCCGGCTATGGCGGCCGCCTTCGACGCGGCGAAGGATCTGCTGCCGGATTGGGCGGCCATGCTGCACGGCTTCCGGCTGTCGGCGCCCCGCCGAGCGACCGCCCGCGCGGCGGTCAGGGCGCTGGGCCACGGCATGCGCTGGGCCCTCACCAACAGCGCCGAAGCCCGCGCCCGCCGACGCGCGGCAGAGCTTGCAATGGCGCCGCCGACGTCACCCTGACCCTGACCTGCTTGGGGCGCGGCGACCTCTCCATTCGTGGCAGCCAGTTGGCCTGCCTCTCCCGTGAGATCTATGGACGGCTGTCGTCCGACGACGCAGGTGCACGGGGGAATGGTGCTCCTGTCCCCGAATTCCCCGGAAGCCGCCGCCCGGCGGCCTGGAACAAGCACGACCGCGCGGCATTACCGGCTCAAACCAGGAGCCACCGCCTTGCCCCGCAACATCATCTACATCGTCGGCGTCGTCGTCATCGTCCTCCTCGTCCTCGGCTATTTCGGGATGAGGTAGGGCTGGCCCCGGCCGTCCGACGGACTGCGTCACCCCAAGCACCTGAACGTTGCGAAGCGGGTCGGAGCATAGACAGCTCCTCTCCCAGGCGCGCAGCGCCGTGGGAGAGGCCGGGAGAGGGCGGCGCAGGCCTTCGGCCAAAGCGCTCCGGTTGTATCAAGGTCCACGTGACCGCTGCCGAGACTTGTGCGACCGGGTCCAACGCCCTTCAATGACGGCCCGCCGCGCCGCCCTCTCCCGACCTCTCCCACGATGCGTCGCATCTGGGAGAGGGGGCGATCCTGCGGATGTCGCCACCCGGCCGGTTCCAGACATTGGCGGAGCGCTGCAGGCGCACCTCGGGACGTTTGCGCTGAGGCAGAAGCTGCCATCTGTTCAGAAGAGAAGACGTGCGCCGGCACGCTCTGAACGGCGGTTCTTCGCGCGGGCGCCCTACGTGCAGGCCAGACTAGTTCGCCGTCAGGCTGGCTGGTTGGAAGTGGTTGGTGGCGGTCATGATCAACGTGCCCGTTCCGAACTTCGCTAGCCCACCGACCACGGTGTCGAGTTGAGAGGTGGCCAGTTCGACGAGCTCCGCGTCGGCGGGAGTTTGGATTTCGGCTTGCTGGGTCATGTGCACGTCTCCGTTCGAGGCTGGATGCCTGCAAGCTCTTACGCAGCCCGGCGTCGCCTAGATATCCGGGTTAGCGCAGACCCGTTCGGCTGAAACGCCGCCTCCGCGCCTGATCGTCCAGCCAGGCCCCAGGTCCCGCCGCAAAATCTCCGCGTCATCAAAGGCTCTACCGACAGGTCCAGCCCGACCTCTCCCGACCCTCTCCCTCTCTTCGCTACGCTCGGGGGAGAGGAGGTCTAACGCGAACGCAGTGCGAAGACGTGCGCCGGCACGCTCTGCGCCATGGACTTGGCCTGAGCGGCAGGCTCGCATCTCCCATGAGATCAATGGACGGCTGTGGTCCGACGACGCAGGTCCACGGGGGAATGGTACTCCTGTTCCCGAATTCATGAGCGGCGTCGACGGGACTGAGCAGCTCGCCTGGGTTGACCCAGCGCCCTACCACAGCTCCACTGTGTGATGCGTCCACGCGTCCCGATCATTGTCGCAGCGGCCCTGTGCCTCCCGGCGCCGGCCTCGGCGCAACCGGGCCTGGAAGCGCTCCTGTCCCGGCTGCAGTCCGTTGATCCCGAGAGGACCACCCCTGCGGACTGCGACGCCCACGTCGGGAATGCGCCGCAGCTCAACGCGCCGGACCTGCTGTACGGCGCCTTTGTCTGCTACGCGGCGAAGCGGCCGGTGGAAGGCAATTTCCTTCTGACGGCGGGCCAGGTTCGGGCAATGCCGGACCTCAGGCTGCTGCCCCCGGCTTCAAAGGCCGACAGTGATGTCGCCATGGGCCTCTATGGCGTCATCTATTTCCAGGCGGGCGGCCCTGGTGACGACGACGTGCTTCGGCAGGTCGCCTCACGGGCCCGGTTCTTCGACCTCTTCGACCGCTGGACGCCCGCCTACAGCCCAGCGTACGACCCGGGCTGGCGGGGTCGCCGCCGGCCGAGTGAAGCCGCGTATCGCACCGCAATCGCCGAAGTGAAGGCGAGCCGGCGACGACAGCTTGCAGACGCTGCAACGATGTACGCCGACGCCACCTATTCGGACCTGAATCGCCGCCACAAAGATTTGCAGCGCCGCAACCCGCAGGGGTTCGTCGAAGGGACACCGAATGCGAAGGCGGCCCGTGACCTGCGCGACCTGATGCATCAGCGCGCCCTCGCGCTCGGTCTCGAAACGGTCGCCACGCCTCGACCGGAAAAGGCAACTGCCGGGCCGGACGCAGCCCTGCGTTTCCCGCCGGCCACGCCCGAAGCCAGCGAAGTTCGGGTGAGCGGCCCAGACCCCGTCGTTGAACGCTGCGCCGACCTGGCCGAAACCATGACCATCGCGAGCGAGTCCAGAATCGTGAGGGTCCTGGTCACGCGCAGCGCCCGATGGGGCGCCATTTGGCGGGCCGACCTCCAGTCGAAGCGCGGCCCGATGGAGCGGCTTACTTGCACGTCGATCAGCACCTCCTCGCGCCCCCGTGTGATGGGCTCGGAAAGCCTTGCCCCACTGCCGGAGTGACCCCGGGGGAATGGTGTTCCTGTCCCCGAATTCCCGACCATCTGAAGGTCAGCGATGATGGAAGGGCGACCATGGCGTCTTAGCGCCGGGCGCTCCTCCACCGGGCAATCGCATATCGCCAGGTGGGCGTGCCGAACTCGGGATCATCAGCGTCCAATAGTGTTGGATCGAACTTCTTCGGGAGCGGCTTGTTCTGCGCCTTTAGCTTCGCAACCACTCGCGCATCGTCAGCAGGCGAGCGGAGTAAGTACTGCGCCACGACAATCCAGCACAGCACGCCCATCGTCGAGGCGACTATGAGCCAGGTCATATACTCGTCGCCATTTCTGGACAGCGGCAGCGGCTCGACCAGGCCACGGGTCGCATCCGGCCATATCAGACCTCCCAGCGCGACCAAGATGCCAGCGGTCCCGATCACCCCCACCCGGACGGCATCTCTGATCTTAAGGTCCTGGTACTTCATGCGCCCCCCGACGCCTTGCGTTCCTTGCGGTACTAGCTTCCTGGCGCGGAGGTCCACAACGGATCGAGCCCGGCTCGCACGGTGTTTTTACTGCCTCGGTCGGCTTCAGTCATCGAGGAGCGCGGGGAAGCGGACCTTGCGACTCCGCGCTGCGTCAGAAGCTCCCGTCCGTGCGAAGACGTGCGCCGGCACGCTCTTCGCCATGGATCTCATGGCAGGCTCGCATCTCCCGTGAGGTCAATGGGCGGCTGTCGTCCGACGACGCAGGTCCACGGGGGAATGGTACTCCTGTCCCCGAATTCACAACGACTGGATCGTCCACCGCGACCGGCCGCGCGACGCTGCGGCTAGGGGGAAGCCCCGCTTCGCGCCGTCGAGCGTTGCGCCGGGATTGAAGCTCCTCCCATTGGGCTCTAGGTTCTCACTTGGGGTGCCTAGTATGCGTAAAAGACTCTTTGCTGTCGGGGCGGGCGCAGCATTGTTGGCCTTCGGGCCTTCCGCGCATGCGGCCGAATATCTGGTCAGCTTTTCCGGTGCTATATCGGCCATCAACTCTGTCAGAGACGGCGTGGTCACGCTCGGGTCACCGGGCGGTGATGTCGCGGTGGGCGATGCATTCAACCTCGACTATCGGTTCCAGACGGATGGGCTGCTACCGGACTCGCTGTTTGACGCTGACCCGTCGATCAACATCTATGTCGGCGTTCCGATCCGCGATCTGAATGTAAGCATCGCGCATGGATACCGCCTTCGCGCGGCCAGCGCCTTTTCGACCCTGCAGCTGTGGGACGATCACACCGTCGAGGCCTCGCTCCCGACCGTCGACAGTTTCAGCGCCTCACTCCTGGCATTCGCAGCCGTGGGCCAAGCCATTCCCTTCGATATGGGCACGGGCCAAGTGTCACAGCACATCAACCTATCCGCCTTTGATTTCGACGGGACGGCGCGTACGTCGGACCTGATCACTGAGGTCACGCCGTTCTCAGGATTCGACGACCGCATCATCAGCCTCGGCTTCCGGAACGTCGACACCGGCTACTACATCGACGTCCAGACAAGCATCTCAGCGGCCACTATCACCGAAGTACCTGAGCCAAGCGCCTGGGTGCTGATGGTCGCGGGATTCGGGTGCGCCGGGTGGATGCTGCGCAGCAGTGTCGCTGGAGCTAGGCGCCGGGAAACGCACGTCCGGCACGTCTCTTGAAGCAGACGTGCATCGGCACGCTCTGCGCCATGGATCTCATGGCAGGCTCGCATCTCCCGTGAGATCAATGGACGGCTCTCGTTGGACGACGCATGTCCACGTGGGAATGGTGCTCCTGTCCCCGAATTCCTGTCCCCGAATTCCAAAAGCTGAACGCTATGGGGTCGCCAGACACCGAGCGGAACATCGCCAACACGATCAGCTGGGGAGGATTCACAGCCGCGTTCCTCGTCCAATGCCTCGCCGCGATTGGCTGTGACACCATCCGCGTAACCGATTGATCGGACTCAACATACTGATCGAACAGCCAGATTTTGACTGCCCGATCAATATGTTGTATTCGTAGAGAGTGCAGTAGGCCGGATTTGAACCGACACGGGGACTATGCTTTCCAGGGCGGCCCCACCGGATTCCAAACCCGGCGCGTCTACCAATTTCGCCACTACTGCCACAGGTGGGAGGATCGGTTTCCCGACCCTCCCGGTCTATGATGGTCCCCCTACGGGGCTGCGAACCTAGGCGGGTGGTCGGACCCACCTAGGCCCGGAAGTTGGTACTAAGGCGGCTTCATTCGCCTCACCTCCTTCCTCTAGCTACAGAACAATCGGGTCGGGGCGGTCCCATAGGGGCCGCTCCGATGATTCCCCCGGGGCTTGCCCCTTGAGGTACCATTTGTACTTGCCAATGCGCTCATAGACGCCGTCGCGTTCCCCCCGACGCATCTGGTTTCCGACGCTCTTGGCGGCAATCTCCGGATGCTTTGCGGCTACGCGCTCTACGACCTCTATCACTCGAAGGCCCGGTGCCTCAGTGAGCACCTCTCTAATGGCCTCAGCCACCAGCCCGCGTGGCGCGCGGGCCTCAGCCTTGGACCGTCCCGCCAATGCTTCGCGCATTCCCTGGGCTGCTGCTGCACCAACGGCGCCAAGCGGCGATGTATAGGCGAGCTTCGGGGTGTCCGGGAGCTTGATGGTTGCCACTAGTGTTGCGGCCGCCTGCTGGAACATCTTGACCGCCGCGTCGTGCCCCGCCTGAAAGCCCGCTTCGTACCCTTCACCAAAGGCGACGTCCGCGCGGGCCTTGATGGCGGCTAGCAGATCGTCAATGTCTAGGTCTTGAAGTGCTGCGCTCATGACCGCCCCTGCTGCCCCCCGAATCGGGACTCCTGCGTCATGAGTGTCCTAGAAGATCCGGTCGAACGGGGCAATCTCAAAAGCCCCTTTTCCCCAACTTAAGTCTAAAGGGGAAACCTGTGGAAGGTATTTCGCCGAGGTCGAGGGTATCCGCCTCGGTGACTCATAGGCCTCAAGGGGCGTTTTGCCGCTAGGTGTCTTTGCGACCTAACACAGGTCTCGCTGACCAAAGAGTCCCGCCTGCTTGTTTCCCACAAGGTAACAGCCGAACTCCAGCTCTCGTCCGGGCAGCAGATGAACGACTACGGCCCCATGCACGTGTGCAAAATCACCGCGAGGCGTATCGCACGCGTTAGAGATTGATCACTTGTTCTTGCGGCGCACCGATATAGCGGAAGGCAGCAGCGCGAGCGATTCAGGCCCTGTGGGGGAGACTGGCGGATCAGGGAATCCCGAGCTCGTCTCGAAGTGACTTGTTAGAGTGGCCGCAAAGCTCTCTCCCCACTTCAGGTAAGTCTTCGAGGCCTCGCTAACGTCAAATGGTACTATAAATGCTGCTGCCAGTGTGGCGATCAGCCGGTATGTTTTTGGGAGCGGTTGAGCACCATCGCTCGAACTCGACTGGAAAACCTCCGCTGTTTTTGCCGCCAAGACAGCCGTGCGTTCGACTGCAAATTCATGCCCGAAGAACTCGATGTGAGACAGCACGGTTCTTAGTCGCTTGGCCTCCCGCGACAACGCCGCGCGAATCCAAGGGTCAACATACGTGGCGAGCTGTATCTCCTCGATTGATGCGTCGACGTCCGCGATTAACGCATCTCTCTCGCTTTTTTCGACTAGCCGTAGGGGCCGGGCAGCTCGTGCATGGGGACTGAAGCTGGCCAGGTGAGTGGTGTCGCTGACTGAGAGTCGCCCGTGGCTGTCTGACCACGGTGCGCTCTGCCCTTCGGACAAAAAGATGTGGGTCAGGCGATCTGCGGTCCCGACAACCCGTTGAGCACGTTCAACCAGGGTCGGCGAACCGCTGATGCTCCCTGCGAGCGTGTGCAGGCCGGCGACGCGCGACAGAACCGCGGAAATGAAGTCTTGGTAGGCCTCGGTTTTAGCGTCCAACCCGATAGCGGAGCTAATCACTCGCCACGTCGGTTTGTTGGTGGGCTGTGCCGCCAGTAGGACTCCAACCAGTTCGTTGAGCTCAAGGGCGAGGTCAGTAGTGTCGCTGTGCATGGGAGCCCTTCGCGCATCCAACACATAATGGAAAAGGCAAGCTGGGGTCTCGGCACTACCCCCCTCACTCCCCCGCGATCAGCGCCTCACCCGCCCCCCGCTTCGCCTGCATCCGATCAAACTCCCCCCACACGCCCTTGTCCCCATGCCACTGCCCCCGCGTGGCGGCCTTGGAGTACTCCGTGCTCCGCGCCTCGAAGAAGTTCGCGTGCTCCACGCCGCTCAGCATGCTCTGCAGCCACGGCAGCGGGTTCTCCTTCGCCCCGTACACCTCCGGCAGCCCCAGTTGCCGCAGCCGCCAATCGGCGATGAAGCGGATGTATTTCTTGATGTCTTCCGGCGTCATGCCCTGGACCTCGCCGGCCTCGAAGGCCAGGTCGATGAACTTGTCCTCAAGGCCCACCACGGTCTTGCAGCAGTCGACGATGTCGTCGCCGACGCTCTTGGTGACCGCGCCGGTCTCGGCGTTGAAGGCGTGGAAGAGCTTGATCATGCCCTCGCAGTGCAGGCTCTCGTCGCGCACGCTCCAGCTCACGATCTGGCCCATGCCCTTCATCTTGTTGTGGCGCGGGAAGTTCATCAGCATGGCGAAGCTGGCGAACAGCTGCAGCCCCTCGGTGAAGCCGCCGAACATGGCCAGCGTGCGGGCGATGTCGGCGGGGGTCTCGACCCCGAACTTCTGCATGTAGTCGTGCTTGTCGCGCATCGCCTGGAATTCCAGGAAGGCGGTGAACTCCGCGTCCGGCATGCCGATCGTCTCGAGCAGCAGGGCGTAGGCGGCGATGTGGATCGTCTCCATGTTGGAGAACGAGGCCAGCATCATCTTGATCTCGGTGGGTTTGAAGACGCGGGCGTAGCGCTCCATGTAGTTGTCGTTCACCTCGACGTCCGACTGGGTGAAGAACCGGAAGATCTGGGTGAGCAGGTTGCGCTCGCGGTCGTTCAGGTTGGTCGCCCAGTCCTTCAGGTCCTCGCCCAGCGGGATCTCCTCGGGCATCCAGTGGACCTGCTGCTGCTTCTTCCAGAAGTCGTAGGCCCACGGATAGCGGAACGGCTTGTAGGCGTGGCTGGGGGTCATGAGACCCGGCAGGGTGACGAGCTTGGACGTGGTCATGCGTACGGTCCCGGACGAATCAGGAAGCCGGCGCTTCCCGTTAAGTGAAGGGTAACCTTGCCAGCCGCCCCGCGCAGCGGGAAGTTTCACCGGCCTGTGGTCAATTGTCCTATATGTGGGGATCGATCTGTGGATAGCCACTACATCTTGTATTCCGACGCCGGTTCCGGCGGGGTCGCCGTCGAGGCCGCCCTGACCCTGATGGGCCAGCGCTACGAGGTCGTCGAGGCCCCCACCTCCGAGCCGGACGACGTGGCCGGCGGCGACCGGGTGCTGGCCGCCAACCCGCTGCGCCAGGTGCCGGCGCTGGTCCTGCCCGGCGGAGAAGTCATGACCGAGAGCGCCGCGATCCTGCTGCGGCTCGGCGAGCTGCACCCGGGCTTCGCGCCGGGGCCGGACGATCCGCGGCGGCCGGCCTTCCTGCGCTGGATGGCCTATGTCTCGGCGGCGATCTATTCGCTCTACTGGGTGAAGGACGACCCGTCCCGCCTGGTCCCCGACCCGGCCGCCCAGCCGGCGCTGGTGGCCCGCACCCTGGCGCGGATCTCCGAATGCTGGGGGATCATGGAGCGCGAGGCGGCGCCCCGCCGCTACATCCTGGGCGACGAGCTGACCGTGCTCGACCTCTACGTGACCGTGGTCTCCCGCTTCCAGCCCCGGCGCCGGCGCTTCTACGAGGTCGCCCCACGCCTGGGCGAGGTGGTCCGCCGCGTCGACGCCGACCCCCGCCTGGCCGCACTGTGGGCCGAGCGCTACCCGTTCGAGCCCGGCTGGGACCGGCTCTAGCGCCCCGGCTGGATCGAGAAGGTGAACGCCGCCAGGGTGTCGTCGCGGGTGGTCTGGCCGAACACCATGTGGCGGCCCTTCACCTCACGGTGGATGACGCCGAACGAGGACTGGACGTCGCCCTTGCGCCAGCCGACGCCGACCTGGGCGTCGCCGACCAGGGCGCCGGTCGCGTCGGTGGACCAGCCGGCGCGGCCCCAGCCCTCCGCGCCGCGCATCATGTTCAGGCCGATGGCCTGGCCGCTGGCGGCGGCGAAGACGTAGAACCGCCCGGCGTCGCCGTAGCTGGCGCCGTCGGCCACGCCCATCTCGCGCAGGCGGGCCATGGCCTGCTCGCCGCGCGGCCGCTTCCCGACGATGAGGGTCGCGCCGCCCTCGGCTTTCCCCCCGCGCGCGCCGACGCCGAAGCCGGCGTGCGGGGCGATGTCGAACTCGAAATGCTCGGAGGCGAAGCTGACCGCCCTGGGCCAGGTCCGGATCAGGGTGACGTCCAGCGGGGCGCGGTCCAGGGCGCCCGGCGCATAGAGCGGCGCGCGCAGGACCTCCGCGTAGGTGACCCGCAGCTCGAGGTCGCGGGCGGGGGCGGGGGCGAAGGCGGCCGCTTTCAGGCTGAGCGCGGCGGTGAGGTCAGGAGCGGGCGTCTGCGCGGCGGCGGGGCCCGCGCAGCTCAGCGTAACGGCGAACAAGGCCGCCCAACGCATGAGTGTCTCCTGTTGCCGAGGGTCCCGCGGGACCGCTGGCGCCATCAGACCCCGCGCGGATTGCAGCGCCGTTAACGCTGCGACCGTTTCTGACGCAGCCGGCCGCTACCCTACTGGCAGGCCCCCCTTACTGGCAGGCCAGGCATTCTTCGTAGTCGGTCTTGCCCTCGCCATGGACCACCGCCGCCAGGGCCTCTTCGCCCGCGTGGCTCGCCCGCTGCACGGACTTCGACCGCAGGTAGTACAACGACTTGCACCCCCGCTCCCAGGCCGTCCAGTGGAGCATGTGCAGGTCCCACTTATCGACGTCGCCGGCCAGGAAGATGTTGACCGACTGGCTCTGGCAGATGTCCGGCGTCCGGTCCGCCGCCAGCTCGACGACCCACCGCTGGTCGATCTCGAACGCGGTCTTGAAGACGTCCTTGTCGTCCTGGCTCAGGAAGTCGAGGTGCTGCACCGAGCCCTCGTTCTGCAGGATCGAGTCCCACGTGGCCGCGGTGTTCTGGCCGGCGGCGTCCAGCACCTTGGCCAGGAAGGGGTTCTTGACCGCGAAGGTGCCGCTCAGCGTCTTGTGGCTGTAGATGTTGGCCGGGATCGGCTCGATGCCGGCGCTGGCGCCGCCGCAGATGATCGAGATCGAGGCGGTCGGCGCGATGGCCAGCTTGTGGGAGAACCGCTCCATGATCCCGCGCTCGGCGGCGTCGGGGCAGGGGCCACGCTCGGCGGCCAGCTTGCGGGACGCCGCGTCGCACTGGCGGCGCAGGGTCTTGAACAGGCGCATGTTCCACGACTTGGCCATGGCGCTCTCGAACGGCACGTTCTGGCTCTGCAGGAACGAATGGAAGCCCATCAGGCCCAGGCCCACCGAGCGCTCGCGCTTGGCGGCGTAGACGGCGTTCTTCATCTCCGGCGGCGCGCGGGTGATGAAGTCCTCCAGGACGTTGTCGAGGAAGCGCATGACGTCCTCGATGAAGGTCGGGTGGTCGCGCCACTCCAGGAAGGTCTCGGCGTTGACCGAGGAGAGGCAGCAGACGGCGGTGCGCTCCACCCCCTGATGGTCCTTGCCGGTGTGCAGCATGATCTCGGAGCACAGGTTCGACTGGCGCACGCTGAGGCCCAGCTCCCGCTGATGCTGCGGCATCATCCGGTTCACGGTGTCGGAGAAGATAAGGTAGGGCTCGCCCGTCTGCAGGCGGATCTCCAGGATCTTTTGCCAGAGCGATCGCGCGTCGACCTCTCGGACGACCGCGTTGTCCTTGGGCGAGCGCAGGCCGAACATGGCGCCGTCGCGGACGGCTTCCATGAACTCGTCGGTGATCGAGATGCCGTGGTGCAGGTTCAGCGACTTGCGGTTGAAGTCGCCCGACGGCTTTCGGATCTCAAGGAACTCCTCGATCTCCGGATGGTGGATGTCGAGGTACACCGCGGCCGAACCGCGGCGCAGCGACCCCTGGCTGATCGCCAGCGTCAGCGAATCCATCACCCGGATGAAGGGGATGATGCCGCTGGTCTGGCCGGCGCCCTTCACCTTCTCGCCGATGGAGCGGACGCCGCCCCAGTAGGTGCCGATACCGCCGCCGTTCGAGGCCAAGTGGACGTTCTCGTTCCAGACGCCCTGGATGCCTTCGAGGCTGTCCGGCACCGCGTTCAGGAAGCAGGAGATCGGCAGGCCGCGCCCGGCCCCGCCGTTCGAGAGCACCGGCGTCGAGGGCATGAACCACAGTTGCGAGATGTAGTCGTAGACCCGCTGCGCATGATCGGCGTCGTCGGCATAGGCCGTGGCGACGCGGGCGAACATGTCCTGGTAGCTTTCGCCCGGGAGCAGGTAGCGATCCTCCAGCGTGGTCTTGCCGAAGTCGGTCAGCAGCGCGTCGCGCGAGCGGTCGACCTCGACCTTTCGGACCAGCTGCAGCTGTGGCCGCGCCTGTGCAACCCGCTCAGAAACTTCGGCAATCCCAACTTTCGCCGCTTCGCTCATCTATCCCACCTAAGCCCCCGAAGAAGGCGTATCCGCCCTCGTCTCTCTACATGTAGTGGTCCAACCCCCGAACCACTCCACATATGGGGCACTGGTCGCCGTGACTCGTCAATGAGGCGGCGACCCCGCACACAGACTTTTTCGCTAACAAGACCCTAACGCGCACCCCGCCGCTCTCGGAGCCGGCAGATTAACGACGGGCCGATTCACGACACTGTGAACACCTACCCCCTCAAGGGCCAAACCATCGCGATGAGCGTCGTTCCAACGACGAGCACGATGAGCGTGAGCGGCGCGCCGAGCCGAGGGTAGTCGATGAAGCGGTAGCCGCCCGGCGCCATGACCAGGGTATTGCACTGGTGGCCGATGGGGGTGAGGAAGTCGCAGGCCGCGCCCATGGCCACGGCCATCAGGAACGGGTCGGGCCGCAGGCCGAGCAGGGTCGCGAGACTCGCCCCGATCGGCGCCACGATCAGCACGGTCGCGGCGTTGTTTAGGAAGGGCGTGGCCGCCATCGCAACGGCCATCACCGCGGCGAGGGCCAATATGGGCGGCTGGCCCTGGAATACATCGGCCAGGGTCTGGGCGATCAGGTCCGCCCCTCCGGTGGAGCGGATCGCGTCACTGACCGGGATCAGCGCTGCGATCAGCACCAACAGAGGGCCATCTAACGCGCTGTAGGCCTCCCGCATACGAATAGACCCGATCACCACCATCAGCACCGCTGCGCCGAAGAAGGCGATCGCCACAGGGGCGACCTTTACGGCGACGAGCACCATCGCCACGGCCAGAATGACGGCAGGCGCCAAGGCGTGGCGAAAGCTGCCGAGCCGCACGTCCCGTTCGGCCAGCGGCATAACACCGAGGGTCTTCAACGCGCCGGGCAGCGAGCGCTCGGCTCCTTGAAGAACCAGGACATCGCCGGCTCGAAGCTTGAGCGTGCGCAGGGGGTTGGCGACGCGGTAGCCGCTGCGGCTGACCGCCAGCAGTTTCACGCCGTGCGTCGAATGCAGGTCCTCCTGGCGCGCTGAGCGGCCGATCAGCAGCGAGGCGGGGCCAACGACGGCCTCGACCAGGCGGACCTCCTCGGTCGGTTCCTCCATGGCGATCGGGCGATCTGCCCGGGTGAGCTTCAGCTTCAGCCGTGCAATCAGGTCGTCGAGCGCCTGGTGGTCGCCTTCGAGCAGCAGGGTGTCGCCGGGGCGCAGTCTGGTATTCGCATGCGGGGACGATTGCCGCTTGCCGTTGCGCAGCAGCGCCAGCACCGAGACCTCGCCATGGGCGAGTTTGCCGAGCTTGCTGACCGTCATGCGCGCCGGGTCCCAGTCGTCGGGCACCTGCGCCTCGGTGACGTAGGGATTGGCGGCGAGCGCTGCGTCCATGGTCTCGGGCGTCGTGCGCGAGGCCGGCAGCAGCCGATAGGCGAAAACCAGGAAGACCAGGCCAACGGCCGTCACCCCCAGCCCCACCGGCGCGTAGTCGTACATCTCGAAGGGTTTGCCCAGGATGTCCTGGCGGACCTGGGAAACGATGATGTTGGGCGATGTCCCGACCAGGGTGACCGTGCCGCCCAGAAGCGCACCGAAGGACATGGGCATCAGGAGGCGCGAGGGCGATGTCCCGGTGCGCTTCGCTACGGCGAGCGCGATGGGCATCATGATCGCCAGCGCGCCGACGTTCTTGGTGACCATCGAGAGCACGGTCACCGCGCCGGCAAACAGCATCACCTGGGAGGTGGCGCTCTTCAGGTGCGGGATCAGCGGGCGAAGCACGATCTCCACGATCCCCGACTTGGCGAAGGCGGCGCTGACCACCAGGGCGCAGGCGATGATGACGGTGATGTCGTTCTTGAAGCCGTCGAAGGCTTGTTTGGCCGGGACGATGTTCAGGGTCACACCGGCCAGCAGCGCCAGGACGGCGATGACGTCATAGCGCCACCGGCCCCAGATGAAGGCGGCGATGGTGACGCCCATCAGCCCGAAGGCCAGGGCCTGCTGCGGTGTCAATGCTTGTCCCTCGACCTGTCTCCGGTCGTACAACGCAAGCCGGGCCGTTTCGGCTGCGGCCGGCCGGCCGGACAGACGTTCCCGGAGGACTTGTCAGGCGTCCAGGTTCAGCAGCGCCGGGTCGCCCCCCTGGGCGGCGATGTTGACGCTCACGGCGCGTTCAACGGCGTAGCGCAGCAGGGCGTGCGGGCCGCCGGCCTTGGGTCCGGTGCCGGAGAGGCCTTCGCCGCCGAAGGGCTGCACGCCGACCACCGCACCGATCATCGAGCGGTTGACGTAGGCGTTGCCGGCCGGAACCGCGCGCATGACGTCCTCGGCGAAGGCCTCGATGCGGCTATGGACGCCCAAGGTCAGGCCGTAGCGGGCCTGGACCAGGGGCGCTGCGGCTTCGGCTAGCTTGGCCGGGTCATAGCGCACGACGTGCAGGATGGGACCGAACACCTCGCGATCGAGGAAGGCGGCGCTCGGGATCTCGGCCAGGGTGGGCGCGAAGAAGTGGCCCCTGGCTGGAACCTCAAGGCGCTCCAGCACCCTGGCCTCGTCGACCAGCCGCTGGACGTGGCGCTCAAGCGCGCGCCTGGCGTCCTCGTCGATCACCGGGCCGATATCGGTGCGCGGGTCGGCGGGGTCACCCACCATCAGCGTCCGCATGGCGCCGCGCAGCCCGTCGATCAGCAGGTCAGCCGTGTCGTGGGGGACGAACAGGATACGCAGCGCCGAGCAGCGCTGGCCGGCCGAGCCGAACCCGGAGATCAGGACATCGTCGATCACCTGTTCGCGCAGCGCCGTCGTGTCGACGAACATCGCGTTCAGCCCGCCGGTCTCGGCGATGAACGGTACGATGGGCCCATGGCGCGCCGCCAGGGTGCGGTTGATCGCCCAGGCGGTCTCCGTGCCGCCGGTGAAGGCGACTCCGTCGCACCCTGGATGGGCGACGAGGGCCTGGCCGACCGTGGCGCCGTCGCCGGGGAGCAGGTGCAGCAGCTCGGGGGGGACGCCGGCCGAGTGGAACAGCTTCACGGCCTCGGCCGCGACGATCGGGGTCTGCTCGGCCGGCTTGGCCAGCACCCCGTTGCCGGCCGCCAGCGCGGCGGCGATCTGTCCGGTGAAGATGGCCAGCGGGAAGTTCCACGGGCTGATGCAGACGAAGACGCCCCGCCCATGCAGCGTGAGCTGGTTGGTCTCGCCGACCGGGCCGCGTAGGGTCTCGGCGCCGGCGAACTGGCGCTCGGCCAGGTGGGCGTAGTAGCGGCAGAAGTCGGCGGCCTCGCGCACCTCCGCCACCGCGTCGGCCAGGGTCTTGCCGGCCTCGCGCACGCAAATGGCGACCAGACGGTCCCGGGCGGCTTCCAACGCGTCGCCCATGGCGCGGAGCACCCTGGCGCGGCCCTCGCCGCCGCGGTCGTCCCAGTCCGGCTGTGCGGCCTTGGCGGCGGCGAAGGCGGCGTCGATGTCGGCAGGGGGCGTGGTCCAGACCCTTCCGATGACACGCGTGAGATCGGCCGGTGAGACGGCCGGCTGGCCAGCGCCGTCCCTATGCAGCCGGCCACCGAGGATATTCCCCCCTTCCAGGGGCTCGGCATCCAATCGCCCGATGGCCGCGGACAGCGCCTCCCGTTCCTCGGAGATCGAGAGGTCGACCCCTTGCGAATTCTTCCGGCTCGGCCCGTAGATGTCGCGGGGCAGCGGGATACGGGGATGTGGCCCGGCGCCGGCCGCCTCCACCGCGCTCATCGGATCGACCACCACCCTGCCGATGGGGGTCTTCTCGTCGAGCAGGGCATGGACGAAGGAGGTGTTGGCCCCGTTCTCCAGCAGGCGGCGCACCAGGTAGGGCAGCAGGTCCTCGTGGCTGCCGACCGGGGCGTAGACCCGCAGCGGGAACTCGCCATAGCGCTCTGCGGCCGCACCGTAGAGCGCCTCGCCCATCCCGTGGAGGCGCTGGAACTCGGGCGACAGGCCCATCTGGTTGGCCATCAGGCGCACAGCCGCCAGGCTGTGGGCGTTGTGGGTGGCGAACTGGCCGTAAAGGTGCGGTGTGGCGCTCAGCAGCGCGCGGGCGCAGACCAGGTAGGAGACGTCGGTGGCGGCCTTGGTGGTGTAGACGGGGTAACCCGCGAGGCCCGCCACCTGGGCGCGCTTGATCTCCGAGTCCCAGTAAGCGCCCTTGACCAGCCGAACCATGAGCCGTCGTCCGCTGGACCGCGCGATCGCGGCCGCCGCCTCGACCGTTTGCGGGCCGCGCTTCTGGTAGGCCTGCACGGCGAGGCCGAGGCCGCGCCAGCCGCCTAAGCGGGGCTCGCGGGCCAACCGGTCCAGCAGATCCAGGGAGATCACCAGGCGATCCGCTTCCTCGGCGTCCAGGGTGAGGTTGATGTCGCCGGCAGCGGCCATCGTCGCCAAGCGCACGATCCGCGGATAGAGGTCCGAGAACACCCGCTCCTGCAGCCGCGCTTCGTAGCGCGGCGACAGCGCCGACAGCTTCACCGAGATCCCGTGACC
Organism: uncultured Phenylobacterium sp.; assembly: GCF_902826855.1. Lineage (GTDB taxonomy): Bacteria > Pseudomonadota > Alphaproteobacteria > Caulobacterales > Caulobacteraceae > Phenylobacterium. The sequence continues at coordinate 16,573 of NZ_CADEGK010000052.1, forward strand.
GCGCTCGGGACCATGCCCCTTGGACTGCCCGGCCACCGCGCGGATCGCCTCGCCGTAAGCCGCCTCATAGCGGTCCGCATCGGTATCGGTGCGGGCGCCCTCGCCCAGCATATCGAAGGAACAGGTGAAGCCGTCGGCGGCGGCGCGGCGGATGGCCCTGTCGATGGTCGCGCCCAGGACGAACTGCTCACCCATGATGCGCACGGCGGCGCTCACCGCGCGGCGGATCACCGGCTCGCCCAGCCGCCCCGCCAGGCGCCTTATGAACCCCGGCAGGTCGGCGCGGGCATCATCGTCCGGGTCGATCAGCCTGCCGGTGAGCATCAGACTCCAGGTCGAGGCGTTGACGAGGATGGAGTCGGAGCGTCCGGCGTGGCTGGCCCAGTCGGCCGAGGCGATCTTCTCGGCGATCAGGCGGTCGCGGGTCTCCTCGTCGGGCGTGCGCAGCAGCGCCTCGGCCAGGCACATCAGCGCCAGGCCTTCGCGGGTGGAGAGGCTGAACTCCTGCAGGAAGCTCTCGACCACGCCCTGGCGCCTGGCGTTGGCGCGGGCGGCGCGCACCAGGGCCTCGGCCTCGGTGCGGACAGCCTCACGGTCCTGCTGGCTCAGCGGCTTGGCGGCCAGGGCGGCGGCGAGCGCCTGGCGTTCGTCTGCAAACTTTGACCGGTCCAGGTGCTCGAAGACCATGCTCGCGCCTCAGGTTGGGCGGTGAATGGTGGTTCCTTGCCGCAAAGGCAAGCTCGGCGCCGTGTCCCTGCCTGAAAGGGGAGGGAGATAACGCGGCGCCTGGCCCCTCAAAGAAGAAGCCCGGCCTTTCGGCCGGGCTTCGAACTCATTGCCGTTCAGGATCGAGATCAGAAGTTGATGTCGATCGTCGAGCGGCGGTTCAGCGGTTCCTTGACGCCGTCGCCGGTGGCGACCGCAGGCATGGTCTCGCCCTTCCAGTCGACCGACAGGTTGGTCGAGTCGATGCCCGAGCCGACCAGGGCGTCGGCCACGGCCTTCGCACGGCGCTCAGACAGGCGGACGTTATAGGCCAACGAACCGGAGGTGTCGGCGTGGCCCACCACCACCACGCGGGTGGCGTTGCCGGACTTGGCGTAGTTGGCCGCGTCGCTGATCACGGCCTGCGCTTCCGGCGTGATCACGTACTGATCGAACGGGAAGTAGACGATGAACTGCCTGGCCTCGTAGGCCGCGGCCGGCGGCGGAGGCGGCGGGGGCGCCGGCTCAGGCGGGGGCGGCGGGGGCGGGGGCGGGGGCGGCGGCGGCGGAGGCGGAGGAGCCGCGAAAACGTAGCGCAGGCCCAGTGTGACCGACTGGTCCTTGTACTCGCCGCTGAACACGCCCGGTTGCAGAGCGCCGGAGCCGGCCGAGTCGATATCCACGTCCGAGCCGCCGAGGTAGCGGTACGTCAGGTCGACGCGCAGCTGGTCCGTGGCCTTCCAGGCCAGACCGGCGAGAACCTGATACGCCAGCACCGTGTCGTCGTCGTCGATCACCAGGTTCTGGATGGCCGGGTTAGCCGCGGTAATGGCGCCCGTGACATTCGAGAACTGGCCGGTCGCATCGACCTTGAGGTGGTTGATGCCGATACCGGCGCCGATGAACGGGCTGATCGCGGAGTCGGGCAGGATGTCGAAGATCACGTTGCCCATCACGGTCCAGGCCTCGACGTCGCCGTCGGGCTTGCCGCAGGCCGACGATGCGGCGGTACGGATCACACCGGGGGTGCAGAGGCCGATCACCGACTGCGGGGCGTTGCCGCGAATGGAGTCGATGTCACCGCTGCGGTAACCGACTTCCAGCTCGACGCGCCAGTTGGGGTTCAACTGGTAGCCGAGGCGAGCAAACCCGGCCCAATCGTCTTCCTGGTTGAATTCCCAGGCGTAGGGCGCGCCATTGGCCGCGTTGTTCGACGACTTCATGTCGAATTCGGTTGGCCAGTGGTAGCCGAGATCGACGGCGCCGTACCAGCCTTCTTGTGCAGCCGCGCCGGTCGCGACGCACGCCGCGGCCATTGCGGCTCCGGCCAGGAGTTTCAACTTCATAGTGAGAGCCCTCTTGTTGCCCTAGGTGCTGCGGCCGTTTGACCCGGACGCGGTTATAACAAGGCAGACACGCTGCGAAAGTGTCTTGAAGACACACTCGCGTCGTAATCTCGCCAGCGTTGATCAAGCTCTGCCAGGACGCGAACCCGAGGTCTCAGCGCGATCGGCCGGGCCTTGAGGTCGTATTCCAGCAAAACGTGCGCTCCTGACGGGCCCGATTGGGCCCGAAAGGGTTGCGATCTCATGTACTGCACCAGCGCGAACCTGCGGAGGTGGGCGCCGCGGCGCTGTCCACTTCTGGCGGAAGCGCTTGGCGTTGCTTGTAAAGTGGCGACGTCGCCGCAACCCCCGCACGCGACGTCGAATTCGCTGTGGCGGCCGCTCGAGAGCGCTTGTGTAGATGTCATGCGCCTCCCCGAGCTCAGGCGGATCGTTCCCGTATGGCTGTCGAACGATCAAAGCCACGCTTAGTTCCAGGCCGATGAATGCGGCACGACGAAATTTTTGCGCCGCACTTTTGGCGCCATTCAGACGCCACGTTCGCGCTGGAAGCGCCGGGCCCGGCCGCCGAGGGATTCCGGACGGTTGAGGGCGGCGCGAAACTCGTCGCGGCGTTCGTGGATTGAGGCGATGACGAGGCCCATCGGCACGCCGATCTCCACCAGGACCGCTTCCGAGAGCTGCAGGCTGGCCTCCATGGTTTCCGGCACCGCGTCGGTAGCGCCCAGTTCGTAGAGGCGGTGGGCGTGGCGGGCGTCGCGGGCGCGGGCGACGATGGTCAGCGTGGGGCGCAGCGCCCGGGCCACCGCCACGATCGCCTCGACGCCCTCCGCATCGTCCATGGTCACCACCAGGGCCGGGGCGTCAGCGAGGCCGCATCGCATCAGGAAATCCTCCCGCGAGGCGTCGCCGAAGTAGATCGACTTGCCGGCCCGGCGGCCCTGGTCGACGAGCCTGGACTCCCGGTCGGCGGCCACCCAGGGGATGTCGTGGCGCGAGAGCATGTCGCCCACCAATCGCCCGACGCGTCCGTAGCCGACCACAAGCACCCGCGGCTGGGTTTCCGCGTCGCCCGGCTCCGGAGGCAGCTCCAGCGGCTGAACCCGACGGCCGCCAAGCCGCAGGCCCAGCATGGCCAGCAACGGAATCGAGAACATCGACAGGGTCGCGGCCACGAGGACGGTTTCGCCCACCTCGCGCGCCACGTGCCCCTGCGACATCGCCTGGCCCAGAATCACGAAGGCGAACTCTCCCGCCCCGGCGAGGAGCAGCGCCGCCTCGATGGCGCTTCGGCTCTTCAGGCGGAAGCTCCGCGCCAGCAGGAAGATCACTGCGCTGTTGGCGACCAGCAACCCCACCGCGGAGCCCACGATCAGCAGCGGCCGCTCCAGAAGCAGCGGCACGTTAAGGCCGATGCCCACGGAGACGAAGAACAGGCCCAGCAGCAAGCCCTTGAACGGCTCGATCACGACCTCGACTTCGTGGCGGAACTCGGTCTCGGCCAGCAGCAAGCCGGCGATGAAGGCGCCGAGCGCCATGGAAAGTCCGGTGAGCGCGCTGACCAGGCCCGCGCCGATGACGACCAGAAGACAGGCCGCGACGAACAGCTCCTCGCTCTTCGCCCTCGCCACCGAGCGCAGCATCGGCCGCAGCAGCAGGCGCCCGAAGGCGAACAGGGCGGCGATGCCCAAGACGGCGGGCAGGAAGGTGAGCAGCGGATTCAGCACCACCGCGCCTTCGGCCTGGGGCCGCAGCAGCGTCAGCGTCACCAGGATCGGCGCCACCGCGAGATCCTGGAACAGCAGCACCGAGAATGTCGCACGTCCCGCCAGCGAGTGCTGGCGCTTCTGCTCGGAGAGGATCGGCATGACGATGGCCGTGGAGGACAGCGCCAGCGCCGCGCCGATGGCCACCGCGGCCAGCGGCGGCTGTCCGAAGGCGAACGCGGCGCCGCCCGACACGCCGAGGCACACGGCGACCTGCAGCCCGCCCAAGCCGAAAACATAGCGCCGGAGGCTCTTCAACCGCTCCCACGACAGCTCCAGGCCGATCATGAACAGGAGGAAGACCACGCCGAACTCGGCGAGCTGAGCCACCTCGTCGGGGTTGTCGATGGTGAAGGCGGAGAGCCAGCGAACCTCTTGAGCCAGGGCGCCCAGACCGTAGGGCCCCAGCACCACACCGGCGCCCAGGAACCCCAGAATGGGGCTGATGCGCCACCGCCGAAACAGCGGAACCACCACCCCCGCAGTCAATAGGAACAGAACCACGTCCTTGTAAGCGCCGGGTTCGACGTGGCCTTCCATCATCTCTCCGAATGTTCGAGCCCGGCCACTATGGCGTATGCGGACGACTTGCGGAATCCCGCGAACCGTTTAGGACGCCGAGCGTGGGACGAGCCGTGCAACCTGCCGCGGGAATGCGCGCCGAGCGCCGGGCGATGATCGCCTTGGTGGCGGTGTTCGCCCTGCTGGTGCAGGCCCTGATTCCGGCCATCGCCAGCGCCGCGCCCGCTTCCTCCGGCGACCAGGTGATCTGCACCAGCCACGGCCTGATGTCGGTCACGTTGGACGACACCGCGCCGGCCGGTGGCGCAGACTCCGCACCCTGTGATCATTGCGTCTGTCCGCCTGTCGCCGCCGCGCCGCCCGTCAGCCTCGCGCCGGCCGTCGCCATCGCCTACGCCCGCGCCGCCGAGCCGGGGGTGGACGACCGTGACCTGCCGCCCCCCGCCCGCGCGCCGCCCCGGCCGCCCGGCCAGGGACCCCCGACCTCCAACGCCTGATCGACGCCGCCGGCGCGCCAGCCAGCGCGCCCGTCAATCCGTGCTCGGAGCCCAATCATGTACTGTTCCAAGCGGGCCCTGTGGCTCGCCGCCTCGGTCCTGGCCGTAGCCGCCGAGGCCGCCGCCGAAGAATCCCGCCCGCCCGTCGTCGTCGATTCGGTGATCGTCACCGCCGCCCGCAACCCGGAGGACCCGCCGGTTGTCGGCGATGCGCGCAAGCGGCTCTCCGAGACGCCGGGCGCGGTTTCGGTGATCTCTGCGGAGTCCTACGACAAGCGCTTCGCCATCGCGCTCGACGACATGCTGCGCGATGCGCCAGGGGTCTACTCCCAGCGCAAGTGGGGCGGCGACATCCGCATCTCGATCCGCGGCTCCGGCATCGGCAACGCCAATCACAACCGCGGCCTGCTGATCGCGCAGGACGGGCTGCCGCTGAACGAGGCGGACGGCTATGGCGACAGCCAGTCGATCGATCCGCTGATCGCGCGTTTCACCGAGGTCTATCGCGGCGGCAACGCCTTGCGCTTCGGCGGCGCCCTGCTGGGGGGCGCGATCAACGTCGTGACGCCGACGGGCCGCGATGCCGGCTATGACAACCTCGTCCGCATCGACGGCGGCAGCTACGGCATGCTGCGCGAGCACGCCGCCGTGGCCCGGACGCTCGGCGACTGGGACGTGTTCGCAGCCGCCACCAACCAGACCGGGCAGGGCTACCGGCCGCAGAGCCAGCAGAACCTGCAGTTCGGCGTCCTCAACGTGGGCCGCAGCTTCGGCGAGGACCGCGAGGTCCGGCTGATCGTGAACGGCTGGAACCTCAACCAGGAAATCCCGGGCGCGCTTACGCTGGCCCAGTTCCGCAGCGACCCGCGCCAGGCGGCGCCCGCGAACTACGCCAACGACCAGGGCCGCAACCAGCGCGGCCTGCGCGGATCGCTGCGCACCAGCTGGCGGCTGAACGAGGCCGCGATCCTGGAGGCCGGCGTCTATGCGGTATGGAAGGACCTGGATCACCCGATCTTCCAGGTCATCGACCAGCAGAGTCGCAACTACGCCGCGTTCGTCCGGCTGGACTGGCAAGGCGAGCTCGGCGGAAAGCGCGCCGACGCCTTCGCAGGGGCCTGGCTGCGCACCGGCGACCTGGACTCCAACTTCTATGTGAACGTCCGCGGAGCTCGTGGCGGCCCGACCTCCCGCACCCAACAGAATGCCGACGCCGCCGATGTCTTCGGCGAGGGCCGCCTTTTCGTGACCGACCGGCTGGCGCTGGTGGCCGGAGCGACCTGGGGCATGGCCGATCGTGACTTCAAGAGCTTTGCGATCCCGGGGCAGCCGGCGACCTTCAACCTGACGGCGTCCAAGGACTACGACTGGATCGCGCCCCGCGTCGGGCTGCTGTGGGAAAGCGACGCCGGCGCCCAGGTGTTCGCCAACGTCACCAAGTCCGTCGAGCCGCCCAACCACAGCTCGCTGTCACCCAGCGGGATCGGCTTTGCGCCGGTTCGGGCGCAGCGGGCCTGGACCGCCGAGCTCGGCACACGGGGCCGGAGCGGCGCGTTCATCTGGGACTTGACGGTCTACCGCGCCTGGCTGGACCGGGAGCTGCTGCAGTTCACGGTTGGACCGAACATCCCGGCGTCCACCTTCAACGCCGATAGGACGGTCCACCAGGGCGTCGAGGCGGCGCTGGACTGGACCCTCACCGAGGGCCTGCGCCTGCGCCAGACCTACACATTCTCCGATTTCAAATTCGACGGCGACGCGCAGTACGGCGACAATCGCCTGCCCATCGTGCCGAAGCACTTCTACCGGGCGGAGCTTCGGTACGACGCTCCCGCTGGGTGGTTCATCGCGCCGTCGGTGGAATGGTCCGCCTCGAATATCCAGGTCGACTACCGCAACACGACCCAGGCGTCGTCGTACGCCGTCTTCAACCTGAACGCCGGCTTCGCGGTCAACGATCGGATCTCGCTGTTCCTCGACATCCGCAACCTGGCGGACAAGGA
>NZ_CADEGK010000053.1 GCF_902826855.1 uncultured Phenylobacterium sp.
AGCTCGCGCAGCGTTTAGGCCGCGTCCTCACGGAACAGCGCCAACAGGCGCGGCTGCGCGCACGCGGCCTTGCCCCGCGCCGCAAGCTCCTGCTGGTCGGACCGCCGGGTGCGGGCAAGACCATGACCGCTGCAGCCTTGGCCGGTGAGCTGAAGCTGCCGCTCTTCACGGTCTTGTATGACGGCCTGATCGGCAAGTTGATGGGCGAGACGGCCAAGGGCCTCCGCCTTGTCTTCGACGCCATCGCCATGCAGCGTGGGGTCTACTTCTTCGACGAATTCGATGCGATCGGCGGCCAGCGATCCGGCCAGAACGACGTCGGCGAAATCCGCCGCGTGCTGAACTCCTTCCTCCAGTTCCTGGAGAAGGACGACGGTCCGAGCCTGATCATCGCGGCGACGAACCATCCCGAACTGCTCGACAAGGCGCTCTACCGTCGTTTCGACGACGTGATCACCTATGACCTGCCGGATCCTGCCGTTGCGCAGGGCATCCTCGAGGCGCGGCTCGCCACCTTCGATCTGAAGGCAATCGATTGGGCTCAGGTGCTCGCCACCGCTGCCCATCTCTCGCAGGCCGAGGTGGCGCGGGCCGCCGACGAGGCCGCTAAGGTCGCCGTGCTCGCCGGCCATGACGGCGTGACGACGTCGACCTTGCTGACCGCCCTGAACGAGCGGCGAGCGGCGGTTCTCTAACCCCGAGGCCCGATGGCGCTGCCACCCCGCGACCGCCCGCATTTCCACGTCGAAGGCGGCGGGCAAAGCGAGGCGTACACGTCTCCGCGGTTGGTGATCGGCGGGCTTCCGCCGACGCGCGTGCGCGCCGCTCACGCTGCGCGCCTGGGCTTGGCGCTCGGTGCGGCGGTGGCCGCCGGCCGTCAGAGCATCGCCGATCGCGAGGATGGTCTCGCCGAGGGCGCCAAAGGCTTCTACCTGGAGTTTGACTTCCCGGCCGCTGAACGCGCGGCGGTCGAGGCGCTGGAGAACCGGCCCAAGGCCATCGAACTCGTCGCCGTGCGCCCGGTCGCCGAGGGCGATGCCATGGTGTCGGCCACGGTATTCGTTCCGGAGGCCGCGGCCGACTTCTTTGCTCGCAAGGTCGAAGCCTATCGCGACGAGCAGACCAAGGCCGGCGCCCCCAAGAACCAGAACCTTGTGGCGCGGATCGAGGACATTCGCCTTGGCGCCGCCCGGTCACTGTTTACGGACGCCGCTCAGCTGTTTCCAGAGGGCGGGCAACCGGCCTGGTGGGAGGTGTGGCTGCGCGACGGCGGACTGCCGGTCTTCCAGGCTGTCGCCGCCCGGCTGAACGTCGCCGTCAAGGATCACATCCTCAGCTTTCCCGAGCGCGACGTCGTGTTGGCCCTAGCTGACGAAGCCACTATGAACCGCTTGGTGCGCAACTCGGACGCGGTCGCCGAGTTGCGGCTAGCGAAGGACTCTCCGTCGCTCTTCCTGGAGATGCGCACCGTCGATCAGGCGGACTGGGCGGCAGACCTGGCCGATAGGGTCGCGGCCCCGTCGGCGCTCGCGCCGGCTATCTGTATCCTCGATAGCGGCGCGACCCGGGCCCATCCCCTTATCGCGCCTGGCCTGGATCCGGCCGACCAGCACAGCTACGACAACGGCTGGGGCGTGGGCGACAGCGCCCACTGGAATGGGCATGGCTCGTCGATGGCGGGCGTCGCGCTTTACGGGGACCTCGAGGCGGCCCTGTCCCAAGGGGGACCCGTGTCGCTCACCCATCGGCTCGAGACCGTGAAGATCCTGCCGCCGGCCGGCCAGAATGAGCCTCGCCTCTACGGCGCGATCACCGCCACCGGCATAGCCCGGGCGGAGGACCACGCGCCCCGACGCCGGCGGGTGTTCTGCATGGCTGTCACCAGCGACGTCGGTCTCGGGCGAGGTCGGCCGTCGTCCTGGTCCTCGGCCGTCGACCAGCTCTGCTACGGCGGCGGCGACCGTCGCCGCCTCATGGTGCTCGCGGCCGGCAATCTGCGCGGTGACATCCACGCGACCGAGTATCCCGATCGCAATGATCTGGAGGAGGTGGAGAGCCCGGCCCAGGCCTGGAATCCGCTCGTGGTCGGCGCATGCACTGACAAGATCACCATAACGCATGCTGACTACGAGGGCTGGTCGCCGGTCGCGCCGGCCGGGGACCTGTCGCCGGCCAGCCGGACGTCTGCGATCTGGGATCGGCAATGGCCGATCCGGCCGGACGTGGTGTTTGAAGGCGGCAACTTCGCTCACGACGGGGTCAATCCCGCCTCCGCGATCGACGACCTCCAACTCCTGACCACCCACTACCGCCCCAATGTGCGGCTGTTCGAGGCCTTCGGCGACACCAGTGGCGCGGCGGCCCTGGGCGCGAACCTCGCCGCGGGCGTGATGGTAGCCCAGCCGACGCTGTGGCCCGAGACCGTGCGCGGCCTGATCGTCCAATCGGCGGAATGGTCAACCGCCATGCGCGGGAGGTTCGACGCCGCTGGCTCGCAGGCCCAGAAGCTGGCGATGCTTCGCCGCTACGGCTGGGGCATTCCCAATCTCGACCGCGCCCTGCGCAGCGCTTCGAATGACGCCACCCTCATGGTCGAGGACGCGTTGCTGCCGTTCCGCAAGGACGGTTCGCAGATCAAGACGCGGGACATGAACCTGCACCGCCTGCCCTGGCCGCGCGATGAGCTCGCCGCGCTCGGTGAAATGGACGTCGAGCTGCGCATCACCCTGTCCTATTTCATCGAACCCAATCCCGGCGAGCGCGGTTGGACGCGTCGCCATCGCTACGCCTCGCACAGTCTGCGGTTCGCCGTGAAGCGCTCGCTGGAATCGCTTGAGGCGTTTCGACGCCGGATCAACAAGGCCGCGCAGGACGAAGAGGCGGGGGCGACCGGCGCGGGGGGCGGCGACGACTGGGTGCTCGGCCAGATCCGCGACCGCGGCTCACTTCATTCGGACATCTGGCGCGGCAGCGCCGCGGCCCTGGCCGAGCGGGACGCCATCGGCGTATTTCCCGTCAGCGGCTGGTGGAAGGAGAAGCCGTCTCTGCAGCGATGGGATCGCGCGGCGCGCTATGCCCTGCTGGTGTCCATCCGGGCGCCCCAGGCGAACGTGGATATCTACAGCGCCATCGCCAACCAGCTGGTCGTGCCGATCCCGGCCGCCTGACGGGCTCCGGCCGATCCCGTGGGCTGGGAAATGGTGAAGATGGGGGTGTGTGCTGGGCCGGGGTGTTCGGCCACCCGGTCGTATGGCGCATCCTGCACGTGCCGCCTTCAGCACGTCTGGGCGAGGCGCGCGAAGCGGTGATATGCTGGCAAGCATGGCGAGCTCTCCCCGAACGGTTCACGTGATCCCGCATGGTGACGGCTGGGCGATCCGAGCCGCAAGCGGTCGCGCGCCCAAGACGTTTACCAGCCAGGCTGATGCCGTGAAGGCCGCCCAGGCTGAGGTTCGGGAGGGCGGCGGCCAGCTGATGGTGCAGGCCCCGAACGGGCGCGTCCGGAAGTCGTTCACACTGGGTCGGGCGGCCATGGAGAAGCTCAATGCCGTCGAGGGCGTGAAACTTGCCCCTGCGACGAAGAAGGCGTTCAAGGACTTCGATCGCGACGGTCTGTCGCCGACGCAGCGTCGCGCCCAGTTGCGCAAGAACGCCAGCAAACTCGCGAGCGGCCCGAAGGCTGGAACTGCGAACCGCCTGAGCTCCCGCAATGTGTCGAAGGTTTAGCGCCTGAGTTTCGAAGGCTATGACGCCGACGAGGATCCTTACCTGGCCGAGGGCGGCGAGGTTCTGCGCAATCACCCGGGCCTGACCGATCCGGCGCAGCTCGAAGCCTTCGAAGCCGCCTCGGTGATGCAGCGATCGGAAGAAGCCTTCCCGGACGGATCGTTCGACGCGGACCATTTTCGGGCCATTCATCGGCACCTCTTCCAGGACGTCTACGACTGGGCCGGTGAGCCCCGGACCATCCGGGTCTTCAAGGACGGAAGTCCGTTCTCCTATCCGGAGAACTTCGAGCGCGAACTGACCAAGCTGTTCGATGGGCTCCGCAACCGTGACGGGCTGCGCGGTCGGGACGCCGACGGTTTTGCCGCGGGCGCGGCGCATCTGCTGGCCGAACTCAACGCGATCCACCTCTTCCGGGAAGGCAATGGCCGTACCCAGTCGGCGTTCCTGGCCATGCTGGCTGCTGACGCCGGCCATCCCCTCGACCTGACACGGCTCGAGCCCGAGGTATGGATGCGGGCGATGGTGCGGAGCTTCTATGTCGACGCCGGGGACCTCGCGAAGCTGATCCGTAACCTGATCATCGAGGCCTGAAGTGGATCGGCAAACCGGCCGACGTGGTGCGGCGCGAGGCCGTATCATCAGTGAACCGGAATGCGGCGAGGCGCTTGCTGAGTCTTGGCCTTCCCGTCGACAGTAGAGTAGCTCCGCCTCGCGCCGCGACGACTCAGCGGGCGACCCGATTCCGTCTCCGCGCCAAGCGGAATATTTTGCTGTTCGGCGGGATTCGCCGTTCACCTTTACTAATTGCCGCGCGCGGAATCGGCCTCTTATCGGCCGCGCCATGCCAAGCGCTCGCGACCTCGAATATCAAGCTCGATACCAGCGCGATCTTCGCGCCCAGAGGCGCGCCGCGGGGCGCAAACAGCTCAACGCCACCGTCAAGGGCGACCTGGTCGCCCGCCTCGACGGCCTTAAATCGGCGCGAGGGCTGACGAACCGCGACGATGCCCTGGAGCAAGTGCTCGAGGAGTACTTCGTCGAGCATGGCGACACGAAAGGAACCCTGCCGTGAGCACATAGAAAAACCCGGCTCGCGTGAACGCGCCGGGTTCCTCCAGGTCATTTCGCTAGACGGGTTTGGCGACCCGCCCGAGCTCACTAAGTCCCGCTCCTTCTAGCGCAATCACCCGCATCGCTGCAATCCAAAACGCGCTGTTCGCGCGACGGGGACCTGTGTGTCCGCGGCTCCGCTTCAAGGAGCTCGGAAATGCAATCCGTCGAGAACGGGACCGGAGACGTGCGCCGTCTTGCGGATGCCCAATGGGCGTCCGCGCGGCTCGTGGAATCCTACGCAGGCCTGCCCGAAGGGGTGAGCAAGGCGATGCTGCTCGATCGCTTCGAGCGCGCGGCGCCGCGCCTGGATATCGGCGAGGGCCTGGTGCGCCTGATCCGCGCCCTCGTGCGGGTCACCCAGGAGCAGGATTGGACGGGCGGGATCTTCCGGCCGATCGCCTGGCCCTCCAACGACACGCTGGGCGAGGAGCTGCAGCGCTCGCGAACGGCTGTGCAAAGCCTGATCCGGGCCGCCGTGCGCGCCGGCCTGGTCCACATGAAGGACAGCGGCAATGGCAAGCGCTACGGCTTCCGCGGCGACCGCGGCGAGATCGTGGAGGCCTTCGGCTTCGACCTGTCGCCACTCGGCGCGCGCTGGGACGAGTTCGCGGACATCACCGCGGCGCGCGGCATCGAGCAGGCCCGCCGGCGACACCTGCGCCTGAAGGTCGGCGAGGTGCGGCGCGAAGTCCGCACGGTCTGCGCCGACGCCCTGGAACGGGGCTACCTGGGCTACGACTGGCAGCGCGCCGTCGACCTGGCCTCCGGCCGTCTGCCGCGGAGCCCCACCCTCCCCGACCTGGAAAGCCTTGAGACGCAGTTCCTGGGGTTGCTCGCGGCTGTGGATAAGGCGTGGCTAGCGGCCCGTGAAGGAGATGAATCTGAGCCCACGGGCTCTCATGACGGAGCCCATAAAGAACCTACAACCGAACCATCAGCTGAAAGAGCAACGTATTCGGCTTTCCGAGGAGAAGTAGTTGCGGATCGGCCGGGCCCGGACGTCGAAGGTCGTGGTGGTGGGGCGGGGCCGCCGATCGAGGAGGAAGTGTTGCCCCTGTCGCTGGTCCTCGAGGCGGTGCCGGAGATCCATCCATTCCTGGACGATCCGGCGAGCGCCGAATGGGAGGACCTGGTGACGGCGGCGTACCAGGCCACCACCCTGCTGGGGATCAATCTCAGCGCCTGGCGCGAAGCCCGCGAGGCCATGGGCCGCAACCGCGCCGCCATCGCGGTGGCGACCATCCTCGCCCGCTGGCGGAGCGGCGAGATCAAGAGCTCGGCCGGTGGCTATCTGCGCGCCATGTGCGAACGTGAGCGGACGGGCGGCCTGCACCTGATGCCGAGCCTCTTCGGGTTGCGCGATCGCCATCATCCGAAGCCGCGGCGGACGGCGGGGCTGGATCGGCGATGACCCTTGCGATCGTCAGGTCCAGGCGGCCTGGCCAGGCCGCTGGTCGGCGGCTTCTGGGATCGCGAGCCCGTCGTATCGACTGTCGTTCAATGGCCGGCCGCCGAGCGCGCGGCGCCGAGATCGAGCACCTTCTGGGCGCGGCCCCGGATGATGTCCTGAAGCCGCCGCAGCTCCGGACCGTCGAAGCCCGCCCCGGCGACGCCTTCGGTCGCGTCGGTCAGTCTGTCGAACGCCCGTTCAGCGAGCGCCGTCGCCCGGCGGCGTACGAAGGGCGCGCCCATGCCGATCTCCCGGCCGAAGTCTTCCCATGTCGTGGGTGTGAAGTCCGCCAGCATGGCGCGCTTGCCGATCTTCATGGCCAGCTTGGCGTGAACGTCCGGGTAGGCCGCCGTGCACATCAGGTCATAGAGCGGCGCAAACCCGATCCCCTCCGGCCGGTAGAGCAGGCTGAAATTCTTCCCGTGGGCGTCGGCGTTGCCGACGATCACGTTGAAGATCGCCGCATCCAGCAGGCGCAGCACCGCCGGGGCCGGCTGCGCGGAGATGCGCCGGACGAGGTCGAAACAGGGGGGAAAGGTCGGACCGCCCTCGGACGCATACTTCTTCTCCGGCGCGATCGCGAGCGCTTGGCAGAAATCCTCCTGATGCAGCCGCCGCACCGCGCCGTCGGCGGCGACGACGCGATCGTAACGCTCGACCAGCAGGTAGGGCCGATCTGCGGTCCGGCGCGGCTCGACGGGCGCGGCCGGAAGGCCAAGCGCGCAGGCGAGCCGCATCGCCAGCGCCTCGTTCTCGGTCGTCCCCGCGAGCCTTGGGATCGGCGGCTTTAGGATGTGGGTGCTGGGCTGCCCGGGCGCCGGCAAGCCGATGCGGCCGTTGACCAGCACCACCGGCAGCTTCTGCTGGGCGCCGGCCAGCGACAGCCGCAGGCCTTCCTCGCCGGCCAGGAAGGGCCGGATCGGCAAGGTGTCCAGAATCTCCACCAGGCGGACGTCTTCCAGCGGCTGGGCCAAGTCCAGGCCGGACCCCGCCGGCGGCGTCTGGCCCTCCGGCCAGAGCGTCAGGGCTCCGGCCACGTCGCCGCCCAGCTGCTCGAGCAGCCGGAAGTCGTTGGCCTTGGAGACGCCGAGCGCCCGCGCCACCGCCTCGCGTTGCCCTTCGTCGGGCAGGAGGCCCGCGAAGAAGGGCCTGGCTTCCCGGCGATTGAAGGGCTCCGGGCGCTTCGGTAGCGAGATCGAGATGGCGCGCGCGGCAGGATCAGCCAGCCAATCGGCGTCATAGACGAAGCTCAGATCGCCGTGTTCGTCGATCTGCAGCGCCCCCACCACGGCGGCGTCCCACCAGACGGACAACGACTTGATCATGACGCCGCGCCTGGCGTCGCCGGTCGCTCAAGAAGCTGCAGGTCGAGCCCGGCCGCGGCGAGCACCGCGAGCGCGCGGCCGAGCTGGACAGTCGGCTTGCCCCGTTCCAGTTCGACGACGAAGCGCAGGCCGACGCCCGCCGCGGCGGCGAACTCGTCCTGCCGCAGGCCCATGGCCTTTCGCGCGCGGCGAACCGCGGCGCCGATCTCTGCGGTGTTGATCATTAGAAATTGTCCCGCTCGGGACATTACTGGATCAACGGCCAGTGGAAGTCAAGGAATTGTCCCGAGCGGGGCAATTGCTCGTCTGCTAGACCAAGATCGCCCGAACTTTCCCGAACGGGACAATTCATCCGGGACCCTGAAGGGCTGGAGGCGGCGACGAAGGCCAGAGGACTTAAGGCGGGCCGGCAGGTTCTCCGCCGCCCCGCGGCCCGCTCCCTCGGTTGTCGGCCATCCACCCGCATGAACGACGCGATGGCGGATCCTCGAATGAGCTACCGCCAAGCGCCCTCCGTAGGGCCTCGGAGTGGGGTGCATTAACCCTTTCGAAAGGTTCTTAACGAAAGGTTAATCGTTGATAGAATGTGGGAATGTCCGACGTCTCCGAAAGGCTGATCTGGGCGCTTTCCAGTGCTGAGGACGCCGTGAGTCGGCTCGACGAGCGAGTCCGCAGTTGCCCGTACCGCGACGGTTGGATCGCTCGGCTGGATTTTTCGGAAGCTGTGGCCTGGGGGTGGACCTCCGGGGCGGCGGCGTCGGCCGAGGATCTGATCCTGCACGACGAGAACATGGACGTGCGGATGCCGGACGAGGGGCTTCGCGCCGCCCATGGTCTGGTGCGCGCACGGCGCAAGGCGGCCCAGGCTGGAGCTGAGATCCTCTCGCCGGCGGGCGCCAGCTGGCTGGTCGGCCGGCGGCGTCGCGCCCCCCCTCCCCTCCCCGCCTCTGGCCGAGCGGTGCGTGTCGCCGGTGATGCGCTGGTCGCGCCCGAGACCCCCATGCTTGGGGGGCTGTTGGCGTCGATCGAGCGACTGCGCGCCGGCGTCACGGAGGGCGTCGATGACTCGGTGGCGGAGTGGCTGGAACTCCTGGCGCCGCGCGATCGGGAGACGCCGCTCCTGCTGCAGGCGGCGGTGGCGCTGGAGGGATGGCGCATCGTGGAGGCCTATCCGCGGGAGGGGTATCTCGGCGGCGTCCTGGTGTCGCATTGGCTCAAGGATCGTGGGCGGGTCCGCAGCCATCTCCTGGGCTTCGAGGCGGGCGTGCGTGCGGTGACCCGGCGCTCGCGTCCCTCGGCCGGGCTCCCGCCCGCCGAGCGCATCCTGTTCTGGCTGGCGGTGATCGCCGAGAGCGCGGCCCAGGCCTCGGAGGCCCTGAACCGGCTGGAGCTTGCGCGGCAGGTGGCCGTGGCGCGGATGGGCGCGAGACGGGCCCATTCGCACCTTGGCGGCGTGATCACCCTCCTCCTGGAGCGGCCCGTCGTCACCGGCCCCATGGTGGCTCAGCGCCTCGGGGTGACGCCCCAGTCGGCGCGCCGCTTGATCGGCCAACTTGGGGGAACGGTGACCGAGATCAGCGGCCAGGCCCGGTTCAGGGCGTGGCGGCTGTGAAGAAGTAGCCAATCGGCAACCGCCCGAAGGCCCCTGCCCTCCCGTGCGCGGAGTCGCGCATGATGGCCGCGATGTCGAAACGCGCGATTCGCAATCAGGCGTTCGATCTCTTCATCCCGTGGATGGGAGAGCTGAGCCTGAAGGACCAGACCTGGGCGTACGCAAAATGCGACGAGTGGGGAACTTGCGGCGTCGGCACAGCTGAGCCGACGAGCGGAGCACTTGCCAGGTCCGGCCGCCTCCGGATCATGGAGGGGCTATCGGTTTCGAGCAGCGCCTGTTACCCAAAACCGCGCGAGGAGATCGGTGAAGGCGCGTTCGGCGTCCGCCCGGCTCCCACCGGCCTGCAGGAGAAGGGTGACGTTGACCTCCTTCTTGCCCCTGGGCTCGACGCGAAACAGCGGCTGTCCGGTCGGCGACGAGACGACCTCGGCCGACGCCTGACCTGACCGCTTGGGGGATCCTGACTTCTTGGGGGGATCGGAGGCCGACGCCAGGCGGCGGATGACGTCCTGGGGCTTGAGGGGAGGCCCCTCCCCTCTCCCTTTGGTGATGGCGGTTGCTTCCGCCAGCACCCGCCGCTCCCGGTCGTCGGGCTTGAGCAGCGGCTTAAGTTGGGTGACGTGCTTGATCTTCAGCTCGTGCGGATCGTCGAATGCGGCCACGAGATCGGCGGGCAACCGCGCCAGGTCGAGGTAACGGCTAAGCCAGGCTTCCGACACCTTGAGCCGTTCCGCCATGTCCTTCTGGCGCCCGCCGTAGTGGCGACCCAGGGCCTTCAGGTAGTCCCGCGCGCGCTCGATGTCGCTGAGATCTTCGCGGGCCCGGTTTTCCAGATCGGAGATCCGAAAGGCTTCCTCGTCGGTGAGGTCGCGCACCTCCACGAGGAAGCGGAAGTCGGTGTAGTTATGGCCGCGCAGCCAGCTCACCGTCCAATGCCGGCGTGCGCCGCAGATGACCTCGAAGTCGAAGTCGGGGTCGCCCCGCACACGGCGGACGATCGCCGGGACCTCCTGGCGCCCCTGCGCCTTAAAGCTCTCGATCAGGTCCGCGCAGCGGGTCTCATCCAGCTTGGCGTAGTCGCGGTTATGCTCGCTCCAAAGCCGGCAGCGGGCCGGGTCGACCTGCTCGATCGCGCGCGCCACGACCGCGCCGCTGGCGAGCTCGGCCATGCGGTTTTCGCGACCCGCGAGGACGCCGATGGCCATCCGGGTCGAAGCCTCTGGCTGGGGCGCGGTGTCGTCGAGCGCGTCCATCAAGCCGGCGGTAAAGGAGCGGTTCTTGGAGCTCATGGGCGCACCCTTTCTAGCCGAATTGCACCGGTGCAATTTCCGTCGTGGCGGGTCATGCGTGGCCCTCCTTGCGGAGCCGCTCGACGTGGCTCGGCCAGGTCTGGCGAACGTCGAGGAGGATCTCCTCGTTGACCCCGTTGAGGTAGGTCAGGCACCGGTCGCGCACCGCCTTGCTGGTCATCGGGCTGTTGACCTCGTAGACGGTCATCAGGCGCGCGGTGACGTTGTCGATCTCGGCGGAATCCTTCATGGGCGTGCGGATCATCGCGAGCCCGAACACCTGCCGCATGAGCGCCAGAAGCTCCTTCTGCATCGACTTGTTCTCGTCGACCTTGGAGGCGACGATGCGAACGAAGTTGAGGTCCGGCGCGAGGTCGCGCGACGCCAGCTGGGTGAGTGTTTCGTCGAGCATCGCCAGGAACGCCGCGGTCGAGGAGAAGTCCATGACCGTCGGCGGCACCGGGATCACCAGCGCATTGGCGGCCCGTAGCACCGACAGCGAGATCGCCCCCAGCGCGGGCGGCGGATCGAGAATGATCATGTCGAACTGGTCGGCGATCGACGCGATGCCCTGGGCGAGCCGGTCGAGCAGCCGGCCGCCGCCGCGGGCCATCCGCGCGGCCAGCTCATACTCCGACTGGAACAGACGCAGGTTGGCCGGAATCAGTTTCAGCCCGTCAAAGTGGGTGTCGAGCAGGGCGTAGTCGAGCGAGCGCATGTCGTCTTCGCGCAGGTACGGGTAGAGCGTCTGGTCCTCGGTGAGATCTAGGTCGGGCACGTAGCCAAACAGGGTCGTACTGGAGGCCTGACTGTCGCAGTCGATCAGCGCTACCCGGTAGCCCCGGATCGCCATGTACTGGGCGAGGTGGACCGACAAGGTGGACTTGCCGACCCCGCCCTTGAAATTCTGAACGGCGATGACCGCGCAAGGATCTTCCGGCTTGCGCCAGGGCCGCGTGCCGAACACGCCGCGCATGTCGTTCACCTGCGCCAGGGTGTAGCCCACCCGCCGGTTGGTTTCGGTGCGGGGTGGCTCGGGAAGCCGGCCGTCCTTCTCCGCGTCGCGGATCGCCGCCGGCGTACGTCCGACCAGCTCGGCGGCTTCGCTGATCGAAAAGAGCGGCTCGCGGCGCTCGCCCGAGCGCGCGGCCCGCGCGCTGTCGCGCAGGTTCTCGACGACGGCCGAGGCGCGCCGCGCCAGCTGCGAGACGGGCCCGGCGAGTGAGAGGGGAAGTGCTTCGGCGACGTTCGACATGGACCTCACAGCCTCCTGGCAGGTTTCGAAAAACCGACCCCGACCGCCCAAAAAGCGAAAGTGGAGCCGCCTGGACGCTATAAGCGCTTTGTTAAGGGCGCGTTAACGGTACGTGACCAACCTAAATCCCGATTCCAGATTTTCGGCCAGACCCAACCTGACCGATTGGGGGCTCCTCGCCTCGCCCTGAGGCCGTCGTTCCTGGAAATTGCACCGGTGCAATTGCCGCCATGTCCATCAAGGCGCGACGGTCGAGCTACCTGGTGCGGGCCGCGGCGCCAGATCGACGCTCCGAAGTGGGCCGCCGGAGCTTGGTAGGTCGACATCGGGATGAGCGACGGCGCTGGGGACCCCTTGCTCTTCCTGACCAGATGGGGGCCGGACCGGAGGGTGTCGTCGCTTTGCGCTAAATGTCCCTCCCCTCCCGATCGCCGCCGGGGCCACGCCTTGCCGCGCCGTCCGCAATGACCCTGAGAGGCGAAATTGCACCGGTGCAATTTGGCTTGGCGCCGGCCGTCCATCGCCGGTCTGACGGCGCTTAGGGTCACTCGCCTAGGGCAGCTGCGGCGAGGTTGTCTGCGGCGACCTTCGACGAGGGCTATCGACCCATCCGCCTGGCTCCGATCGCTAGCCCAGGGGTCCGGCGCTTCTTAAGGGACTCGGCCGAGACGGCGAAATTGCACCCGTGCAATTCCGTCGCCTAGGGCCTGCCACGCCGCGCCGCAAAGGCCTGGCAGAACCCCGTCCAGGACTTCACCAGCTTGGCCCCCGTGAGGTTCGCCAGGCGCGCGCCCATCTGCTCGCGATAGGCGTCGGCGATTAGGTCGCGGGCCCAGCCGCCCCCATGAACGCGAGCGATCTCGCCAAAGGGCTCGGCGCCGTACTGCAAGGTCCCGGATGGAAACCGCAGGGCGGTGACGTTCGCTTTGGGCCGGGCGGACGATCCCAGGGCCGGAGCGGGGAGGGCAGGGGGCGCCGCCACAGGCTTGATCACGCTCCCACGGCGCGCGCCGGGCCCGACCCCATGTCCCTTGTCGTCGTCGGCCGCCACGAGCTGCGCAGGCGCGCTCTTGGGATGGAAGGTGAATTCGATCTCGACAATCGTGCGGCCGCGACGGATCTCGCGCCAGTCGACGGTGAAGTGGGCGAGATGGTCGATCTCGGACTTGGCCTTCTCAAGCACCTTGCGGCGGAGCTGGGCAAAGTCCTTGTAGAGTTCAGGTG
The DNA here is from genome assembly GCF_902826855.1 of uncultured Phenylobacterium sp. Taxonomy (GTDB): domain Bacteria; phylum Pseudomonadota; class Alphaproteobacteria; order Caulobacterales; family Caulobacteraceae; genus Phenylobacterium. Next base: position 13,001 of record NZ_CADEGK010000053.1, read on the forward strand.
CGATTCCGAACGCCGCGCGGATGGCGGTCATGTCGCCGCGCCAGACGGACTGGCGCCGATAAAGGCGAAGCGCACCCATCTCGTAGAGTCGCAGTGCGTAGCTGGAGCGAAAGCCGAGCACGGCCTGGCGGTTCAGCACCGCGTAGGTCTCGGACTCGCGGATCAAACGGCGGGCGTCGGGGGTGAACTCCCATTCGATCCAGCCGGCTTCCGAACCCTCCTCGTCGACTTCTTCACGCGACGACTGGATCAGGGAAAAGCGCTTGGTGGCCTTGCGACCGCGCCAGGACAGGTCGTCGGCGGCGAAGAGGGTGCGGTGCAGCTCCTCCAGCATATCGGAGATCCGCTCATTGCCCTTGTGGCCGCGGCGGATGTCAGCTTTGCGCATCCGGTGCGCCACGGGCTCCCAGGCGTCGCCGCCCGCGGTTAGGATCATCAGCGCCAGCAGCCGGGCCGCGGTCAGGCTGAGGGACTGGCCCTTGACGAAGCGGACCTCGACCAGGTTGCCGGGCTTGGCGAACTCGTCGCCGTCACGCGCCTGCAGAGCATGCGCGACGCGCATGGCGCGGCCCGGCGTTTCCTCAACACCGCCTTCGAGATCCGCAATGTGCGCCGCATCGACCAGCCGGCGACTCCGTGCTCCAAATCTAGGCCAGCATTCCTGACCTCGAATCAATTCGCAAGTCAGGATACAACACGGCCATGGGGCCGCTCCCCCAAGCGGTCAGGATGACCCCGCCGGGTCAGGTCAGAGCCCCCATCCGGTCAGGTTCGATCCCCCATCGGGTCAGGAGAACGCCCCCGAGCGGTCAGGAATATCGGTCTAACCGATTGTTTCTTCTCCGCGTTTTCCGCCCTGAATTAGAATCCTTGGAATCTAGAAAACCCCGCTGCCGGGCGCAGCGGGCGTTGTTCAAAATCGAAATGAGGAAGGGCGGACAACCGCCAGCGGCCATTGCGGCGTCTGTTGGCCGCGCCTGACCATTGCGCCCCGGAGCCCGCCTGGGCGCGCCGTGGTGGCTTGCGCCGGCTAACTGAGGCGAGCGGCCTCCATCGCCCGCAGGCAGCTCGTCCCGGAACGCGCCCCCACGAAAATCGGCCTAACAGGATCGCCAGCCCGTCGGCGGCGGTAGGTGAAGGGGCTTTCGACGCTCGCGGCCCAGATTCCACGCCGCTGGGCACAGGCCTGCAACCCGTCGTGGTAGTATTCGCCGTCAGGGGAGGGGACCGCATAGCCGGCCGAGACGACCATTCGGGCCAAGTCGCCGCCAGGCCCCGTGCAACGGCCGATCCAGATGACCGGGTCTCGAACGAACGCGGAGGCCTCCTCGCCGACGATCCGGCAGCTCACATCGCCTGCAGCGATAGCCTGGCGCAGCACCTCGCCGCCCGCCACGCCACAGCTGACGAAGCCCCGCCCGACGTCGCAGCGCTGAGCCCTGTCCGGAGCTGCGATTCCGGCGAGCCGGATGCGCTGGCCGGCGATCCAGAGCAGGTCACCCTGCAAGACCGTCACCTCGAAGGGTTCCTTCGACGCCAGCTCGGCGGGCGGTGCAGCGGGCGGAGGGGGCGGCTCGGGCGGCTGAGCCCCCGTCACGGCAGCCGCCACAAGAAACGCGCTCATCAACATGGGGGTAGACTCCTAGTTCGCGGCGCCCGCCGGCGCTCGCCATGGGTTGAACACCTCGCCGTCGGCCGGCGCGCTCGTCGCACCGCCGCTCGCGTGGCCTGCGCCCACCGCTGGCGTCTCACGGCGGGGCAGGGGGGGAAGATCGGCCTCGGCCGTCTCCCAGAGCCACGTGGCCATCCCGGCGTTGCCGGCCATCTCCTGCGCCTTCGCCACGAAGGATGGATCTGCGCCGGATCGGGCGATGTAGAGCGCGGTGGGCGCAGGGGTGGTCTCCGGCATCACGGCCGTCGCGAGCGCCTGAGAGGGCGCCAAGTTGTACCGAAGACTCCGGGTGAACCGGTGGCCGGAGCGCGTCAGCGCCTCCAGCAGAGCCAGATCGAAACCGTCATCCACGGGGATCCAGTTCTGGGTCACGAACATCAGCACCAGCTCTTCCATGGCCGGATAGCCGGTCAGGGACACGGAGAAGGTCCCGAACACCACCAGGTGGCCATCGGCCCGCTGGTCGGCGTGGGACTGAGCGTCCCAGAACGCCAATTCCGTCTCAAAGCGTCGCCGCATAGCCTTGTAGATGTCCTCGTTCAGGGCGAACTCGACTTCAGGCGCGTGCTTCACCACGAGGCGGTGGCCGTATCGACTGGGCTCGATCCGCCTGACTTCGCCCAGAAGCAGCATCAACCTGCGCGCTCCCTTCGGGGCGGAGGCCAAGCGAAGCAATTGAGCCCGCCGGCGAGCGGCCTGTTCATCCTTACGCTGCTCGTTCCAGGGCTCCGGGATGAACAGCAGCGCTGCGAGCCCGGCGCCCTTGGCGGTCATGCCCCCGGCCGCCTCGAGCAGATACTTCCGCACCACTGGCCAGGACCGCTTGCCGCTCATGGCGGGCGTCCACCGGTTGAAACCTGCCTGTTCCCACAGGTAGTGCAGCAAGCCTCGCAGGCTCAGCCGAGAGCCGGTCGTCGCAACGCTTTCGGGCTCGGCGCCTTCGCCGATCACCGGCGCCTTGCGGGCAACCTTCGTCAGCGGGAATCCCAACTTCAGCGTCGTCGATCCATCCAGCGGATCCTCGCTGATCGCCGACCCAAGAACCTCACCGAGGCCGCTCAGGCCGGCCGGAGGCTCGAAGCTCGGACAGCTCCACGCATGGTCGGGACCGGTCCCGGGCATGCGTTTCAGGTGAAAGTTCGTTGCGATCCTGGCGATGTACATCTCGACGCCGCCCGGGATGCAGCGACATCGAGGTCGAGGCCCTGTCGCACGCTGGCTGTAGGCGGCGCGAAGCTCTGCCTGGAGAGACTCATCCGCTCCGGCGACGGCGCGGCCGTCTATTGAGTAGCTCGGGCGATCGGGCGGCGAATGGGCCCCGGCCGTTCCACGCAGCATGGCGCAGACCCTCCTTCGAGGATCCGCGAACTCCACGGCGACGCCACTCTCTCACAAGTGGCCTCCGCCTCCAACTCGAAGCGGTCCCGAGAGGGCAGGGCAGGGGAGGGCGAGCGACGGGCGAAACGCCCCCTTGGGGCGCACCCCTGTCGGAGCACACCCCCATGTCACACTCCCAACTGGCGGCGGCGCATCGGACCCGCCCGGAGCTGCCCCTCGACGCGCCGGCCTATGAGCCGTCGCGCAGCGCCCTGAGCTACGCCAGTCGTCCTGCCGGGCGCGCGGCGAACGACAACGAGGGCTTGATCCTCGACCTGTTCGCCGGCGGCGGCGGCGCGTCAGAGGGCATCCTGCTCGCGACGGGCCGGCATCCGGACATTGCGGTGAACCACGACCCGGACGCCCTCGCCATGCACGAGGTCAACCACCCCACGACCCTTCACCTCTGCGAGGACATCCGCAAGGTCGACGTGCCCGCGCTCATGAGGCTGTTCGGGGGCCGCCCCGTCGACCTCATGTGGGCCTCGCCGGACTGCAAGGACCACTCAAAAGCGAAGGGCGGCACGCCCAAGAGCAAGAACATCAGAGCTCTGGCGTGGGAGGTCTTGCGCTGGGCGGCCGCCGTCCGGCGGAGCACCGGGCGCCTGCCGGCCATCATCTGCCTGGAGAATGTCGAGGAGTACGCCAATTGGGGGCCGCTCCACAGGTACGGCAAGCGCGCCGGCGCCGTGAACAAGAAGAAGCGCGGCAAGTTGTTTCGGCTCTGGATCGATCAGTTCCGCAGTCTGGGCTTCACGCAGATCGAGTGGCGCGAGCTCGTCGCCGCCGACTACGACACCCCCACCACGCGCAAGCGCCTCTTCGTCATCATGCGGAGCGACGCCGGGCTGATCCGCTGGCCCGACCCCACCAACGCCAAGCACGTCGAGACCGGCGATCTGTTCGCCGCCCAGTTGAAGGCCTGGCGACCGGCGGCCGAGATCATCGACTGGTCCTTGCCGATCCCGTCGATCTTCGGCCGCAAGCGGCCGCTCAAGGACAAGACCCATCGCCGGCTCGCCCGAGGGATCCAGCGCTTCGTCATCGAGGCGGCGAACCCGTTCATCGTCCCCGTCACCCATACCCAAGGGGGCGACGCCGTCCGCTCGACGAAGGCGCCTCTGAAGACCGCGACGACGGCCAAGGGCGGCGAGTTCGCCCTCGGGGCGCCGGTCATCATGCCCCTGACGCATGGCGGCGCCATCGATCGCTCATACCGGCCGACTGGACCCCTCCCGGCGCTGACCGCCGCCCATCGCGGCGAGCAGGCCATCGCCAGCGCCTTCCTCAAGCCCCGCTATGGAGAGTGCGACGGCCAGGCCCCGCGCGTCCGTTCGGTCTTGTCGCCAGCCCCCGCCGTTGTGCCGACCGGCGATGGCGGCGACCTCGCCGCCGTCTACCTCGCCCGCCAATTCGGCGCGACGGTCAGTGGCCGTTCCATCACCGCGCCGCACCCCGCGGTCATGACGGAGGGCGGCGGGGGAAAGTCCCAGGTCGTGGCGGCCCACCTCTTGCGGGTCGACCACACCAGCGGAGCGGCCGAGCGCAAGGGGGTGCATGCGCCCATGGATCCCCTGCGTACAATCAGCTCCGCGGGCGGATTCGCGGTCGCGGGTTTCAGCGTGGTCCGTCCCGCGCGGGAATCCACCGGGTCGACAATGGGCGAGCCGCTGCTGACCTCCGCCTGTCACGCCAAGGACGCCCTCCTGGCGGTGCACATGGACCAGCACAACGGCGAGCGCACCGGGCGGGCCCTCAGGGAGCCCCTGACAGCGCTCACCCACAGGGCGACACAGCAAAAGCTCGCCGTGGCGGTGATCGACAAATACTACAGCTCTGGCGTCGCCCACGGCGCCAACCAGCCGTTCGACGCGGCCACCGCGAAGGCGCGCTTCTCGCTGGCCACGGCCTTCCTGGAGCAGGCCAACACCGGGATGGTGGGCCATGACGTCCGCCGCCCCGTCAGCACGATCGTCGCAGGCGGGCACGACTCTGGCTGGGGCACGACGCAACGTCTCGTCGACTTCGGCTTGGAGGCGGCGTGCGCCGAGATCGACGCGCCGCCGGGATCACGACGCCGCCAGGTCCTCGAGTTCCTCTGGACCCACTTCGGCGTCCCGTCAGCCAGCGAATGGGCCGATCCCCTGGCCACAGCCCAGGGCCGCCTCCGGTTCGGCCTCGTCGTCGTCGCAGGGGCCGCCTACTGCATCGTCGACATCGGCATGCGCATGCTCGTGCCCCGCGAGCTCTATCGCGCCCAAGGCTTCGGCGACGACTACGTCATTGACCGCACCGCTGACGGCCGAGCCCTGTCGAAGACCGCGCAGACCCGAATGGCCGGCAACAGCGTTCCACCCCGCGTCGCCGCCGCGATCCTCCGCTGCAACGCCCCAGAACGGATCCTCCTCAGGAGGGCGGCATGATCGCGCCGCCCGCTCGCAGCGCGCGCCGCGACGTGCGCAATCCCCTGCTCGCCTTGCCAGCGGCGCGTGCGCTCTGCGCGCTGCCCGAGGACCAGCGCTTGGCCGTCGCAGCCGTGCTGCAGGACCTGGCTGACGACGCCGGGCGCCGCGCTCAGGAGTCCTGGCGACGGCACAAGGCGCCCATGGCCGTCTACTGGAAGGCGTGCGCGGTTTACGCCCGCCACTTGGCGCGGGCCTTGCGGGCAGGCGCCGCCCTGCCGGTCGGCGCAGGGGCGAACGGGGAGGGTGGTCCCGGGCGGCATCAACCCTGGAGGCGCTCATGCGCTCGCGGCCCGACTTGAACAGCTACGATTTCATCCTGGTCGCCTTCTCGGGCGGCAAGGACAGCGCAGCCGTGCTGCTCGACCTGCTTGAGGCCGGGGTCGATCCGCGCCGCATCGAGTTGCACCATCACCTGGTCGACGGCGACGGCCCCAGCTTCATGGATTGGCCTTGTACGGCCGCCTATTGCCAGGCCGTCGCCAGCGCGTTCGGCATCCCCCTGTTCATGTCCTACCGGGAAGGCGGCTTCCTGCGGGAGATGCATCGCCGCCAGGCGCCGACTGCGGCTGTCGTCTTCGAGGACGCCGACGGCGGCGTCCGCCGGGCCGGGGGCTGCTCCAAAAAGCTCGGGACACGCCTTCGTTTCCCGCAGCGTACCGCTGACCTCAGCCGGCGCTACTGCAGCTCCGCGCTGAAGATCGACGTCATGGACGCGGTGATCCGAAACCAAGAGCGCTTCCTGGGCTGCCGCACGCTGGTCTGCACGGGCGAACGCGCCGAGGAATCGCCTTCACGCAGCGCGTACGCCGCCTTCGAACCGCACCGGTCAGATACCCGCGACGGCGCACGTCGCCGCCGTCTGGTGGACCACTATCGCCCGGTCCACGGTTGGGCGGAGCAGGAGGTGTGGGCGGCCATGCGCCGACATCGCCTCGTACCGCACGTGGCCTACCAGCTCGGCTGGTCCAGGGTCAGTTGCATGACGTGCGTGTTCCTGTCCGCGGACGGTTGGGCGACTGTCCGAACGGTTTTCCCCGAACGCTTCCACATCATCGCGGAGCGCGAGGCGGCGTTCGGCTGCACGATCCACCGAACCCTCACGGTCTCGGACCTGGCGGACCGCGGCACGCCCTACCCAGCGGCTATCAACTCGCCGCAGCTGGTCTCTCAAGCCCGCGATGCCCAGTGGCGGCTGCCCATTCTGGCGACCCACGGAAGCTGGTGTTTACCGCCGGGGGCCTTCGGACGCGGCAGCGGTCCGCCCTGACGACGCTCGCGCGACAACGCTCATTCCTGCACGCGTGAGTTGATCAAGCCAAGTGCCACTTGTACGCTGCTTCCCGGCGCTTCTTCTGGTCCTGGAGACGACGTCATGTCCTTGTCCGATATCGTCAAAGCCCTAGGTGGCGAGCAATACGGCCCCCGTCGGGCGATGATTCCGGGGCCCGGCCACGGTCCGACCGATCGCTCCGTGTCCCTGCTTGTGGACCCGAGCGGCCGCCTGGTCGTCCGCTCCTGGGGCCGCAGTTCCTGGCAGGAGGTCCTCGACGATCTGCGTCGTCGCAACTTCATCGACGATCACAACCGCCTGGCCGGCATGGGCGTCCGCGAAGGTTACCATGGCCCCGAAGCGAGCCCCGCCGAGAAGGTGCGGGTCGCGGCCGCGATCTGGGCCGAGGCGGCTCCCACTCTCGGAACCCTCTCCGAACGCCACGCGCACTCGCGAGGAATCGTGCGCGCGCTGCCCGGCCCGGACGTGCTGCGCCACGCCTCAAGAGCCCCCCTGCGGGCATATGATCCCTCCGACGGGCGCACCCATGCCGCCATGGTCGCCGCGATCACCTGCCCCACAGGCGAGCTCACCGCGATCGAGATCACCTACCTTGACCGCACAGGCGCCCAGGAAACCCGGATCCGGCCCGCGCGAAAGGCGGTCGGTTCAATTCCTCCGGGTTCGGCGGTACGGATCGATCCGCCCGACGCCGAGATGCTGGTCGGGGAGGGCTTCTTCACCACGCTTGCCGCCACCGAGCGTTTCAGCCTGCCGGGTTGGGCGACCCTTTCCACCGCACGCCTTCGCACCTGGTCGCCGCCGTCCGGCGTCCGGTCTGTCCTCGTCGCCGGCGACAACGGAATAGACGGACGACGTTCCGCCTTCTGCTTGGTCCGGCGCCTGCGGGCCAAGGGCGTGCGCGCCGAGGCCGTGTTTCCGCCGCTCAGCTTCGACGACTTTAACACCTTCGCCTGCGCGCGCCGCGCTCGCGCAGCCTCAACGCCGGAGGTTCGACCATGAACGACTTCACCGACATGTTCGCGGCCGCGCGCGCGGCGACCCTTCCACTGGCGCCGCGCCAGGCGTTAAGCCCTGCGTTCAGCGCAGATGCTGCGATCCGCGAGATCCACGACTACCTCTGCGATCTTCACTACATGGCGTTTCAGGCGCTCTACGGTCCACCGCCGGCGGGCGTCCGGGTGCGCCGCGTCCACTCTGGATTGGCCGGCGAAGCCCTTGAGCCGCGCTACCTCGCCACCCTGCCCAACCGAGCCGGTCCGCATGAGCTCGCGTGGTTGGACTCCTTCGCCTACGGCCTCGACCACTGGGACGAGGCGGCCATGGCCAATCCCTGCATCTTCACGGCTGCAGGGGCGGGCCCCACGGTCAACCGATGGCGTGTCAGCTTGATGCCCATGGCCGAGGTCCTAGGGGGTGCGGCGCGGCGGCTCGGCGCGAGCCACCGCTGGCGCGAGCTTCAAAACCTGTCTGAAGCCTGGCGGGACTTCTCCGGCCCGCCGGCCGGCCACGGCGGGGCGGCTCCGTAGGAAAGGGGAAGGGAGGTCAACGCGGGTGTGCGGCAGGCGAGATGGGCTCGCCGGCACAGGAGACCTCCGATGAGCTCGGACGACACCACGCCTGCGGTCACGACCGCCAACAGCGCCTTCGACAACATCCCTGAACAGTTCGTGCCGCTGAACCAGATCGGCATCGCGCCGGAAAACCTCCGCGCCTCAGAGCCGCCGGACGACGACATCCCACAGCTCGCCGAGACGCTGTTCGCAGGCGGCCAGCTGCTTGCCCTCTTCGTTCGGCCGGCCCGGGGCAAGAAGGAGTTGCCCTTCATGGCCCTCGACGGCCGCCGCCGTCGCTTCGGGTTCCTGGCCCTGCTCGATCAGGGCCGCATCGCCGAAGATCACCCCGTCCGGGTCAAGGTCCTGACCGATCCTGCCCTGCAGGTCGCCGCGGCTATGCTGCCAAACACCGAAAGCGTTGCGCCCGATCTGGTCGACGTGATCCAGGCGGTCGGGCGGATGAGCAAGCTCAAGCTGTCGCCGGGCGACATCGCCCGCGCCCTCGGATACAAGCGCCAGGAGGTCCTTGGCTGGACCGTGCTGGCGGATCTCGACGCCTCCGTGCTGACCGGGGTGCGAGAGGGTCGGATCACCCTCAAGCAGGCGAAGCTTCTGACGAAGCTCCCTCCTGACGATCAGCGCCAGATCGCAGACAACGCCCGCACCTACGGCACGCTCTACGACGCCACGCTCCGCAACCGGCTCAATGGGACGCTCGTGACGGTCGCCGATCGCCGCGTACGTCTGGCCGGCCTGGAGAGCTACAAGGCCGCCGGCGGCCGGGTGGACAGCGACCTCTTCGGCGAGGAGCCGGACGTGATCGTCGACCCCGCGATCCTGCAGCAGACCTGGGAGCAGCAAGCGCTTCCGGTCATCGAGGCGCTCAAGGCCGAAGACCTGGAGGTCTTCCTCAGCGACTACCGGACCGCCATTCCCGAGGGCTTCAAGGCCCTCCCGTACCGCTACGCTATTGAGGTCCCCGACGATGAAGCCGAGACCATCGACGCGCTTGAGAGCAAGGTCCATGACGCGCGCAGCACGGTGTCGGCGGTTGAGGCGTTCACCGATGCGACGCGCGGCGCGCTACTGGACCTGGTCGCGGCCGACCTCGATTTCCATCGGGCGCTCCACGCCTCCTCCATTGCGGCCGCGACCCTGATCCCGGATGCCCGGACGGGGGTGGAGGTCGTGTTCTACGCCGCTGACCTGCCCGAGGAGACCATCGACGCCGCGGAACAGGACGACGACCATGAGGACGCCTCACCTCAGCCGCCCAGCATCCCGCGCGCGCGCAAGGTCGGCGACATCGAGGTCCCGAATGTCGATCTGGACCCCACCGTCACCACCCACGCCCTCAATGAGCGCTACACGGATCTCGCCACGCGCGGACTGATGCGCGCGCTTGTCGACGACCCGCAAGCCGCCCTGATCCTGCTGATCGCCCGCCTGTTCGCCTCGGTCGGCCTGCAGTCGTCGGGTGACGTCAACGCCAGCATCTCGACCCTGGAGGCCAAGCCCTACCAGCGTTCCGGGGCGCCGCCGATCGACAGCCTGGATGGCGAAGTTTGCGCGCGGCTCGATGCCCGGCGCGAGGCCTATCTCGCTTCGGGTGAGCGCCCGATCCCCTGGATCGCCGGCCTAAGCCATGGCGAGCGCATGCAGTTCCTCGCGGAACTCATGGCGATGAGCCTCAACGGGCGCGAGTTCGCCACTCACGCCAAACGCCACGGCGCCCGGGCCGAGGCCGTGGAGGTGCGAGACCTGACGAGCTACGACATCACCGACCACTGGGTCCCCGACGTCGAGTTCTTCGGCGCGCACAATAAGCGTCAGCTGCTGGAGATCCTCCAGACCATGGGCGCGGACACCGCGCCGGCGACCGGCCTCAAGAAGGATGACCTTGCCGCTCACACCGCCGACGCGGCGTCGGAACATCGCTGGGCGCCGGCCGCGCTCTCTTGGCGAAACCAGGCGCCGCCAGAATCCGGCGAGGCCGGCGACGACGAACACGATGGCGTAGGCCTCGAGTTTCTGGACG
>NZ_CADEGK010000054.1:0-21956 GCF_902826855.1 uncultured Phenylobacterium sp.
GCGGGCAGTTGCACTGGTGGGCGGGACGGCTGGATCGTTTGTCGCAAGCGGCGGGGTGGGACTTGCCGCGGGCGGATCGGGGGTGGCTTGCGGGCAGCGGCGAGCCCTCGGCGCAATCAGGACCGCTTCACTAGACTAGGCGCCGTTTCGCTTCCCAAGCCGGTGTTGGCGGGCGGTGTTTGCGGTGGGTCGGAAGGTGGGCGGACAGCAAAAAGTCCCCGGACCGTGGGCCCGGGGACTTCATTGGGAGATCCGATGGGACTTTGCCCACCGGATCTTGAGATCAGCGTTAGATCAGGTTGGCGGCGTCGAAGGCGCCTGCGCCGTCCGGACCCGCGCCCACCAGGATAGCAACCCAATCGGCGCTGCCGTCACCGTTGCTGTCACGGAACACGTAGCCGTCGCCCGTCGCCGTGTAGGCGTAGAAGGCGTCGTCTTCGTTGGTGAGGAAGGCGTTCGCCGCGACGAGACCCGCCGCGAAGTCGGCCACCGCGGCTTCGTCATAAGCCGCGACCCCCTCGACGTCGATGCTGTCGCCCGCCGCCCAGTTGAGGATGCGGTCGGCCGTCGCAACCGAGCTACCCGTGTCGGTATCGCCGATCACATAGGTGTCGGGTTCGTTCACCTCGGCCGCGAACGGAACGGTCACCGTCTCGGCGCTAGCCGTGATGTTGCCCGCATCCGTGTCGTCGGTGATGGCGATCGCGCCCAGCTCGTTGTCGGCCACGTCGCCCGCCGTCGGCAGGAAGGTGACCGTCAGCGCGTTGGTGGTTGCATCGTAGGTGATGTCGTCGATCAGGGCGCTGTCGGTGAAGGAGGCCGGGTTGGCGTTCCATTCCCGGACGAAAGCCGCCCCGACCTGGTCCGCATCCGCACCATCCGGCACCGCGATGCCCTGCACCACGTCGCCTTCAGCGATCAGGAAGCCGTTGAAGGTGACATCGCCGTCCGCCGTGCCGGCGCCGAAGCTGCCGCCGAGCACGAAGGTGTGGACTTCGTTCACCTGGGCCGTAACGCCGCCGTCCAGGACGTCGGCGCCAGCGCCGCCTTCCAGGATGTCGGAGCCCGTGCCGCCCGACAGGGTGTCGGCGACAGCCGTACCGATCACCGTAGCGGCGGTCGGGCCGGTCACCGTCACCGTCACCGCAGTCGCCACACGGCTGAAGTCCAGCGTGTTCACGTCGTCGGTTTCGAAGAACAGGTTACCGTCTTCGTCGAGCAGTTCCTGCGCCGCGGTGTCGAACTCGAACTCGCTGCCACCGCTCACCGACGCGTCGGTGAAGGACAGGATTTCGAAGTCGAGCACGCCCTCGCCCGGATCGTCGCTGATCAGGTCGAGATCGCCGACGATCACTTCATCATCCGTATCGGCGGTGCCGATCAGGATGAGGTTGTTTTCGCCGACCGGATCGATGAGGCCGCCTTCGCCGCCGGTGATGTCGAGCACATCGAAGTCGAAGCTGAACTGGGCGTTCAGGAACGACAGGTCGATGGTGTCGGCCGGTTGGGCGCCGAAGCCCACGGCGTCATCGCCCACCACGATGGTGTCGCGGTCGTCGAGACCGTTGTCCACCAGCGTCAGGTTATCGAGCGCGCGATCGAGATCGTCGACGACGAAGATGTCGTCGGACGAGTCGTCGTTCACGATCTCGAAGCCGGTCAGGGTCAGGGACACCTCTTGCGGCCCGTCACCGATATAGACGGTGATCAGGTCGGAACCTGCTTCGACCTGGCCCAGGACAATCGTCTTGGCCACGGTGGCGTCGTTGAACGAGAACTCGTCTTCTGCGTCCTGGGACGCTTCGATCCGCAGCGAACCCGCGGCGATCTGGTTGAGCGCCGTGTAGCCGGTGATCGAGTCCTCGCCGCCGATGATCAGGCCGTTGCCGTCGGTAAAGTCGACGTCGATGTCGAACAGGTTGTTGTTCGCTTCGTCGCCCACATTGCCGTCGATGACATTCAAGGTGGCTTGGATCGAGCGGGTCAGCTCGTTGTAGTTCACCTCGTTGTCGCCGCCCCGCAGGTTGAACGTGTGATTGGCGTCGGTTTCCCGATCCGTCAGTTCCACGCGTTCGTCGTTGTCAGAGCCCTCGATCCGGTTCCAGGTCGCAAGCGCCTGGCTGACCAGGGGCGACCCGCCGGCGTCGTAGTATTCAAGGAAGTTGGTCGAGCTGAAGGGCACCGAGGTGTCCAGGTTCGACAGTTGGATACGGTAGGTGGCGCGGTCGAACGTGGCGTTGGTCGAGATCGGACCATCGTCGGCGTTGTACCGGATTTCCACCGGGGTGGTGGAGTTGGTCAGGTCGATCACTGATTCAGCGGTGGAGGCCACCAGGTTTTCGACGCCCGTCAGGAAGTCGACCCGATCGATGCCGGCGTCGAAGAGGCCGCCATCGTTATCCACCATCACATTGGCCACCGAGATGCTGCCCGCCGCGCCGAACTGCACCACGGCCGCGACGGCGTCCCCGGTGAAGCTGTAGTCAACGGTGTCGGAGCCAGCCGCCAGGTTGAACCGGTAGAGGCCGAGGTTCGGGGTTTCGGGGATGTTCGCCTCGCCGAACGGATTGACATCCGCGCCGGTCGTTCCGATGGCCCGCAGTTCAGCGATCGACTGGCGATCGAAGATCTCGCCATCGGCGTTGCTGTCGTCGGCCAGGGTCACGGCGGACCCGAGGTCAGGACCGTCGGTTTGGTCGTTGACCAGATCGTAGTTCAGGAAGCTGTTGAAGTTGACGTCCTGAGGTCCGGTGTCGCCATCCTCGTCGTTTTGATCGTCGAGGTTTGCCGCAACGATGACCGTGTCATTGCCGGCGGAGCCGGTGACGCGCTCGAAGTTGCCTGCACCGAAGAGTTGCAGGAGCTCCGCGCCGCCCGCGCCGACAACGCCCGAGTAGATGGCCGTGTCGAGCACCGGACCAAGGCCCGTCGCGCCTCCGATGTCGTGGAAGGAGATGGTCGCACCCCCCACGATGGCGGACACGTCGATCGTGTCGAGCAGCGAGTCGTTCTCCAGCGTCTTGTTCTGGAAGGTGACCGATTCGACGCTGTTGAGCGTGTCTGTGGCCACCACGTCGCCGACCCGACCGTCCGTCATGACAACCGTGCTGTTGCCGGCGGAGAGGACGTTGAGCGTAACCGTGGGCTCGGTCTGATCGCCCGTGCCGACGAAGTCGCTGTCGTAGACGACGTTGTCAGAGCCGGTTCCACCGGTAATGACGTTGTCCTTGGCAGCTTCCGTCTCATCGATGATGGCGGTGTCGTCACCCGACCCGAAGGTCACGTTCTCGACACCGTCCACCTTGATGAACACCGCATCGTCGCCGAGCACATCCACGGTGGCGCCGGTGATCGGGTCGAAGTTCTCGCCCGTGTAAATCACCACATTCCCGGCGTTGAGATCGCCATTACCCGTCAAGAAGTAGGTGACCCCGCCCGACCCGGTGGTGGTGTTGGACAGGCCCGTCAGGATGAGGGTGTCGCGGCCTTGGCCGCCACCAGGGCCCGCGGTCGCGGCCCCCGTCCCCGAGACGGTCCGGATGTTCTCGAAGTTCGTGAAGTCCGCAATCTGACCCGTGTCGAGCGTGCCGTCGCCATTGGCGTCGATGAACACCTGACCCGCGCCGCCCTGGGTCGCCACCACTTCGCCGCCCACGATCGCAAACTTGTTCAGATCGATCGTGAAGCGCGCATCCGGCCCGAAATCGGACTGGGCATAGACCAGCGTGTCGCGGAAGTAGTCGATGAAGTCGGTGCCGGGGACCAGGGTCTCCGCAAATTCCGACTGCAGCAGCAGCTCGATGCCGACGACATCAGGCGATCCGGCAAGCACGGAGGCTTCGTAGCCGTTGAGGACCTCGACGACGAAGTTTTCGACGCCATCGTCCGTGCGGTCGACGAGGTAGTAGTCCTTGCCGCCATCAAGGACGTCGCGACCGGCAGACCCTTGAACTCGGTCGTCCCCGGTGCCGCCTTGGATGGTGTCTGCGCCCGCGCCGCCGATCAGCAGGTCATCGCCATGGACGGCGAAGTTGCCTTCAGCGCCCTGTGCGTCGAGCCCGCTCGCGGTGGCCTCGTTGTACGGCACGCCGGCGACATCGTCGTCCGCGCCGCCGTCGATCACCTGGGCTTCCGAGCCGACCAACAGGCCACCCGTGGTGGCTGCGGTCTGCAGGATCGCCCGGGAATTGCCGGTTTCACCAATGAACAGCACGTTCTCGCTGTTGAGGGCGCCGTTACGACCGTTGAAGTCGAGCAGGTGCACTTCATGCTCGGCGTTGTTGAGCACGACCGCCGCAGCGATCTCGCCGCCCGACGCGTTCGACACGTCAACCGTCGGCTCGCGCATGAAGACGGTCTCTTCGCCGTCATAGGCGTTCTGACCAAGGGTGATCTCGGTGCCGTTGACGAGGGTCGAAAAGACGCTGCCCGCAGCCGTGTCGTCGTCCGTGAACGAGTTGATGAAGGTGACCAGACGGGTCAGGAAGTTGGTCTGGATGTCCACCTGCGACGTCGAGACCGTATTTTCGTTGTCGATCAGGGTGCCGTCGAGTTCCACCCCCACTTCGAGCGAATAGGTCACCCCGTTGACGGTGATCGTGACCACGTCTTCCGTCGTCAGGTTGGTGAAGATCAGGCGGTAGTTCTGGTCTTCAGCGATACGGGTGCCGTCCGCACTGAAGTCGATCACCAGGTCTTCGGCGTAGCTGTCGAGGCCGAGCGTGATGGCCGAACCATCGACCCCGTCATCATTCACGCCTTCGTTGTCGAAGCGATCCTCATAGGCTTTGTAGATCAGGCGATCCTGCGAGAGGAACTCGTCCGCAGCGCCGAACTGGAAGTTCGTCTGCACGTCCGAGTCCGCCGGCAGCGCCAGGTTGACGAAGCCGCCTTCCGACGCCTCGTCCGCCAGCTCACGCCCCAGCGCGTCCTGGATCAGGACGGTCGTTCCGTTGGACGCCAGCGTCGCCGACAGGTTGGCCGCAAAGTCGGTGTCCGGCAGAGCGTCGATCGCCGCGTTGATGGCGTCCACGAGTTCCTGGTAGGTCTCCGCCGCCCGGATCTCCGGGGTGTCAAGCACGACGGACTGGAAGACGCCGCCCACCCGCACGCCGGTTTCGATGGACGTGACCCGAGTGACAATTTCACCCAGCTCTGCGTCCGGCTGCACCACGCTCGTGATTTCGATGATCAGCGACGAGACGCCGATCGTGCTGGAGTCGTCGCGCCCGAAATCCTGCTCGTAGAGCCCGTTCCCGTCGGCGTCGCGGTCCCAGATGTTATCGCCGTTGGCGTCGCTGAGGCGATGGATGACATCCACGCCGTCGCCGCTCTGGTCGGTGGGGTCATCATTATAGAGGAGCTGGAACACGAAGTCGTCGTTGCCGGCGTTACCCTCCAACAGGTCGTTGCCTGCGCGGCCTTCGATGACATCGTCACCCAGGCCGGCGTAGAGGATGTTATCGATCACCTCGATGCCGATGGAGGGACTGTCCGAACCGCCCGAAGCCTGGGCGGCGAGGAAGGCCGCGAACGCCTCGAGGGTCTGCGGATCATCGCCGGCGTTTTCCGGATTGGCGAAGAAGGCCGCCAGATAGATCTGGTATGCCGCGGCGACCGATTCAGGCGTCAGCGGGCCCGGGCCGACGGTGCCGCCGGAGCCATCTGCGTCATCGGTGCCGCGCAGGTCCAGGTCGCTGACAATGCCGCGGTAGTTCTGCTGGTTGGCGAACACAAGTTCCGGATCATTCGAGCCGGCGGCGACGTAATCAATGCCGCCCAGGCCGGTGGCGTTGACATTCTCGATGCCCACGATCGTCGTCGCGGACCGATCGTCGGCGTAGTGGGTCTGGTCAGCGGTGAAGGTGCGCTCGGCGCCGCCGTAGCCTTGATAGCTCTCGTAGCCGAGATCGATGCGGATCGCCGCGTCGTCCAGGAAGCCGGGGAGATCCACGTCTTCCGCGATCACGTCGTCCAGAACCACAGCGGCCGCGGCCGCTTCCGTGGTCGTGCCCGTCGGGCGCGTCACGGTGTAGTCCGTCAGCCAAAGCGTATCGCCTTGAGCGTTGGAGCCGCCGTCGACGATGCCGCCGTCCATTTCCCAGACCAGGCCGTCATCACCGTCACCGCCATAGATCTCGTCGAGGCCGTCGTTGGTGATGCCCGCCAGGTTCGGGTTGTTCTGGAAGACTTTGAGGAACTTCAGGTCACCGCCGAACAACAGGTCGTTGCCCGCGCCGCCCGAGACCACGTCATTGTCATAACCGGCGATGATGGTGTTGGCGTCGACCGTGCCGATGACATTGAGCTGAGCGGACGAGCCGCGGCCGTAATTGGTGCTGCCGTAATCGTTGGCGCCGCTGGCGAGATCCTGATCTCCGCCGGTCAGGCGCCGCCCGCCAAGCTCGACATCGACGTCGTCGAGGAAGCCATACAGGTTGCCGGACGCGTTGAGGTTCTCGACTTCGCGCAGTTGACCGACGGTCACGCCGCTGCGGAGCTGAATGAAGCCTTCCGATTCGTCGAGCACGCCGTTGCTGTTCTCGTCGCCAAGCGAGCTTTCGAGCTGAACATTGACCGGCTCGTCGTCGTCGGTGACTTCCAGCAGCAGCCAGTCATTGTCCTGCGGGCTCTGGCTGTTCCCCGCCGAGGTGTCATCGGCGGTGGAGCCGCCGTCGATGAACAGATCGGTGTTGCCATCGACGCTGTCGAGGGCGGAAAACTCGGCGTAGAAGAAGTCGGCGTTGCGGCCGCCGGACAGCACGTCCGCGCCGCCCGAACCTTGAGCGATGCCGCCGCCGGCCAGGAAGTCATTGCCGATGCCGGTGAAGATGCGGTCGGCGCCGAGGCCGCCCAGCACGATGTTGCCGTCGGTGTTGACGCCGTCGCCGTCGAAGCCTTCGCCGTTGAACAGCAGGTCGCCCGTGAAGTTGGCGGGGGAGTTGTCGTTAAACGGATCGCGGGCGTAGGCGTCGATGATCTCGAAGCCGCCGATCACGCCGTCCGGACGGTTGCTTTCGACGCCGTCATTCTCGATCACGCCGTCGCCGTCGAGGTCGCGCCCCCGGAACTGGTCGTCCGGGTTGCTGAAGTCGATGCGCACGGCGGTGTTGCCGGTCAGGCGCGCCACGTCCGCGCCAGCGGCCGTGGTTTCGTCCAAGTCGAACTGCGGAACATCGGGGTTGCCCGTCGGGGGATAGGCGTCGAACAGGTCCTGCGACGCCGGGTCGGTCAGGGCGCCGTCCGTCAGCAGATCACGGACCATCTGATCGGTGGAATCGGCATAGCGGCCGACGTCGGCCTTGATCGCCTCGTTCAGCAGGAAGCCAATCAGCAGGACGTTTTTCGCGTAGCCGGCGTCTTCCGTCGGCAGCAGCTCGGCGGCCCGAGCCGCCAGGTAGCCTTCGACCGCGTCGCTCTTCAGGTACGCCTTCGCGGCGGCGACATTGATGCCAGCGGCCTCGGCCGCGGCCGTGCCGACGATCTCTTCATAGGCGAGATCCACGGCGTCGTCGTAGCCCAGGTCACCGTAGACGTCTTCGACCGCGGCAGCTTCGGCGGAGAAGAGCGCCAGGTTGGCGGCGAAGTTGTAGAAACGGTTCTCTTGGTTGAACTGCGCATAATAGTCGTCGTTCAGGTCCGTGGTGTTGGGGAGCGGACCGGTTTCATTGCTGTCGCCGCCAACCAGGAATTTCAGGCCGGCCTGCGAGGGGGCCTCGCCCGTGAAGTATTGGTAGGTGGCGATGGCCACCTTGGTGGTGTCGTTGGCGTAGAGTTCGATCACGCGCGACACCGCATCCGCGTCGGAGATCGCCCCGTTCTGCGTCTGCGCGGCCAGGGCTCCCAGGAACGCAGCGTCGGCTGCGCTCGGGGCATCCCCCAGATTGATGTTCGAGTAGTACTGAACAAGCGTTGCTTGCGTGAGCGCCATGCGACGTTCCCCAAAAAGAAGCCAGAGCCCGAAACAGCCCATAAGCCCGTGAGACCTGCGCTGGGTGTAGAGTAACTTCCATACCTTCGCAACCTCTTATGAGTTAACGGTTTCTGAACAAGGCTGCGGCCTTGTATCCCTTGAAAAAACGCCAGCCGGGCCGTAGATTGGAGGGCCAAGGGACCGGCGATGACCGGGCCGGTAATGGGACAACGAGCGATGTATGGAAATCCGCAAAGGCGAAGCGCCGCGGACGTCCAGACCCTCCGCAGAGAGGGAGGACAGTGGCTGCGGGCGCAGCGCGAGGGCGCCGGTCTTTCGCAGCGCCAGCTGGCCGCCCGGATTGGCGCCGACTACTACACCTTCATTTCCCAGCTTGAGACGGGTCGCGGACGCCTGCCGCCAGACCGCTACCGCGAATGGGCCCAAGCGTTGGGACTCGACACGCGCAAGTTCGTCACCGAACTGATGCGCTTCTACGATCCCATCACTCACGAAATTCTATTCGATTCCGCCGGCTGAACCGTTCAGGCGCTTGCGCCTGAACGTCGTGAAGGGCTTCGTTAAGGAAGCATAAGGGATAATCGCCCGGCATGGTCGCTCAGGTCGTCTCGTTCTTCAGCCGCGTGCGCGCGACGCCGGATTGGTCGCAGCAGGAACTTGCCGAATTCTATCGCGTCGAGGCCGCCCTCATCCAGGCCGGAATCCAGGTGGAAACCGACCGCGGGCTGTCCGACGAGGGCGATCCCTGGTTCGTGTTCTGCCGGGCCGAGGACGGCGAAGTGGTGATCCACTTCGCCCGCTTCGATGGCCAGTATGTCATCGCGGGTCCCGCCTACGAAGGCATCGCCCGGGGTCATGATTTCGGCGCCCTCACCCGAGACCTGATCTCCCGCCATCCCCTCGTCCAGCCGCGCGGCCCGGCGAAGAAGACCAATGTCGTTCTTCACCCGGCCGCCTTCCTGATCGCCATTGTCGGCACCGCCTTCTTTAAATCGGGTGAGGCGCGGGCGAGCGAGCGCACGGACAAGCCCGCCGACGAGCCTGCCCGGCAAAAGCTGACCCTGAACCTGCCCACACCCGCCGCGCCGACAGCGACGATCAACATCGACGCCCAGCAGGCCCTCACCATCCTGACCAGCGCCATGATCGCCACCGTCTGGCGCGATCGGGCGTTCGCCGAGCAGCGCGACCATCGGCCCGCGACCTTGGAGTGGGGCTCCTCCCCGCTTGATCCGGACACCGACACCCGTTCGCTCACGGGGCACGCCATCAGCGCTCCGCTGGCGGCTGCGACGCCGCTCGGCTCCAGCGCCCTGACGCCGGAGGCGGCGGCCGAGGCCAAGGCCCTGTTCGCCATCATCGCCCTGTTGAGCGATCTGAGCGCCCCCGGCGCGCCGCCGCCCCCCGATCCGGCGGCGGCCGCCCCGGCGGGGCCGCCTCCGTCGGGGGACCTGGCCCCCGACACGCCCGGCGGGTTTGAGATCGCCATCGTCACCAATGCAACGAAGGGCTTGTCGGCCTTCGAACTGATCCGCGACACCAATCTCATCTCCGAACTCGGCGCGGGCGACGTTGCCTATTTGAGCGCCCTGCCCCGCCTCCTGGCAGAACTCATCGAGCAAGGCATCCGGGCGCGGGTCGAAAACGACGGCAGCGTCGATCTCGACGCCCCAGGCCCTGCGCCGGAGTTCCTGCCGCTCGCCATCGTCGACGATTCGTCCCTCATACCGCCCCTGCCGGTGTCGCCTGACCCGGTCTCGCCGGGTCCCGAGACCGGTCCCACCCTCACGCAGCTGCCGGGGGTCATGGCGCCGAATGCGGCCATCGGCGAGGTTATCGACCACTTCGTGGCTCACACCCAGCAGATCGAGGTCATGGTGGTGGACGATCAGATCGTCATCTACGATGTGAGGCTCACCACCAATTCGCACGCCCAGGCCAGCTTCCAGTCCATCACGTTCGACTTCGACGACGGCAGCTCGATCAGCCTGATCGGCGCGGTAAGCGCGATCACCGGCTACGACCTGATCGGCTGAGCCGCCAGGGTCCGGGCTGCGGGATCCCTGGCCACTGGCCTTTGGCGCGTGGAGCCTCCCGTGGCGTCCTGACGCGCCATTTTGGTCACAGGACCCCCTTCCCCGCCTTTCCGAACGCCATCGTGTCCGCTAAACAGCCGCGGCGAGATGGCGAGGTTTCGACATCGGAACGCGTCCGCCGGCTTCCGTCCGAATACGGAGAAGACGCCTCGGCGCGATCTTCCCCGTTTTGATCGGCTTGGGCCAGTCGCATAGGATCTCAGGCGAACCAGATGCTCTTCAGGCCTAAAGAAAAAGCGACGCCGCTCAACGATGCATTCCGCACCATGTATCCCGTCATCGGGATGGCTGTGGTCTTCAGCTTTTTCATCAACCTGCTCGCCCTGGTCAGTCCGCTTTTCATGCTGCAGGTCTACGATCGGGTGCTGACAAGCCGCAACGTCTTGACACTCGTCTTCTTGACCTTAATCGCCCTTTTCCTGCTGGCGATCTACGCCGTGCTTGAGACGCTACGCACCCAGGTGCTGGTCCGCGGCGGCGTGCAGTTCGACGCCAGCCTCCGCGACAGAATCTACCGCGGCGCTCTGGAAGTGAACCTCAAGCGACGGGGCGGCAACGAGGCCCAGGCTTTCCGTGACGTGGATTCGGTGCGCGAATTTCTGACCGGAGCCGGCATCTTGTCCTTCTGTGACGTGCCATGGATTCCCCTGTTCGTCGGCGTCGCCTTCGTCCTTCACCCCTATTTTGGCATCCTGGCCATCATTGCAGGCGCCCTGATCTTTGGTCTGGCCGTCGCCAACGACTACATCACCCGCGATGCGCTCAAACGCGCCACCGTGGCGGGGATCGCAGCGCAGAACGATGTTTCGGCGACGCTGCGCAACTCCGAGGTCATGTACGCCATGGGGATGTGGGCGGGCCTCATGCGGCGCTGGAAGCTCAAGCGCGACGAGATGATCGCCTGGCAAGCGACCGGCTCGGATCGCGGCGGCGGCGTGATGTCGGGGATCCGCTTCGCGCGCCAAGCCGTGCAGACCCTTATTCTCGGCGGCGGCGCCTTCCTCGCCATCGACGGCAAAATCAGCCCTGGCGCCATGATCGCCGCCTCCATCATCGTCGGCCGCGCCCTGGCCCCCATCGAAGCCGGCGTCGGACAGTGGAAGACCTATCTGAACGCCCGCGGGGCCTGGGATCGCCTGCAGAGCCTGTTCGACGCCACCGACGATTCCAAGTCCCGTATGGCGCTGCCCACCCCGACCGGCCGGCTTTCCGCCGAGGCCTTGGTCGTGGCCCCGCCCGGCCTGCGCACGCCCACCCTGCGCGGCGCCACCTTCACGCTCGAAGCCGGCGCAACCCTGGCCATCGTCGGGCCAAGCGCGGCCGGCAAGTCCAGCCTCGTGCGCGCCCTTGTCGGCGTCTGGCCCGCGCTCGCCGGCGAGATCCGACTGGACGGCTCGGAGCTCAAGCACTGGGATCCCCAGGCCCTCGGCTCACATATCGGCTATCTGCCCCAGGATGTGGAACTGTTCTCCGGGACTGTGGCGGAGAACATCGCCCGCTTTAACGAGGTCCACGCCGATGAAGTCATTGCGGCGGCGAAGCTGGCCGGGGTCCATGGCATGATCCAAGATCTGCCCGAGGGCTATGAGACCCAAATCGGCGATGGCGGCGCAGGTCTGTCCGGCGGACAGCGCCAGCGGATCGCGCTCGCCCGCGCAGTCTACCGTCAGCCGCCCCTCATCGTGCTGGATGAACCCAACGCCAGCCTAGACGCCACGGGTGAGGCGGCGCTCATCGAGACGCTCAAGATCCTGAAGGCAGCCCGCAAGACCGTCGTATTCGTGACCCACAAAACCAACCTTCTGAGCCTGTCCGACACCATCATGATCCTGCGCGACGGCGTCGTGGCTTCCATGGGCCCCCGCGATCAGATTCTGCGACAACTGGTCGACGCGTCCAAGGTCGCCCAGGCGAGCGCCAAGGCATGAAGTTCAAGTTCGGCAATCTGACCAACGTCCTCCCGTTCCGGCCCTCCGAAACCCCGGACACCGAGGCCCCCAAGCTGGCGGGCGACTACAAGCGCGTGGCGCGCGTCGGCCTCCTGATCATCGTCGCCACCTTCGGCGTCCTGGGCCTCTGGGCGGCCGTGTCTCCCCTCGACAGTGCGGTGATCGCACCCGGGGTCGTGTCGGTGGAGACCAACCGTAAGACCGTGCAACACCTTGAAGGCGGCATTGTGCGCAGGGTCCTGGTCCGCGAGGGCGACGAGGTGAAGGCCGGGCAAGTGCTGTTCGAACTCGATGCGCTGCAAGCGCGCGCCACCTTCGAGATGACCCGCAATCAGCTGGTCACCTTCTTCGCCCAGAGCGCCCGACTGGTGGCCGAGCGCGACAGGCAGGCCACCATCGCCTGGCCCGCGGAATTGACCGCCAACGCCGGCGATCCGCTGGTGACCCGCGCCATGGCGGACGAACAACAGCAGTTCCTGGAGCGTCGAGCCACCCTGCAGGGCCAGACCGATCTTCTGAACGCCCGAATCAGCCAGTTTCGCTCGGAGATCGACGGCATCAACCGCCAGCAGCAGGCGATGGAGGAGCAGATCGCCTATCTCGGCGACGAAATCGACGGCCTGCGTCAGATCTATGAGAAAGGCCTCGTGCCCCGCCCCCGGCTGCTGGCGCTCGAGCGGGAGCGTTCCGGCCTGCGCGGGTCCATCGGACGGGCGATCGCCGACCGCACCAAGGCGGAGAAGGGGATCAATGAGGCGTCCCTGCAAATCCGCCAAATCCGCCAACAGTTCAACGAAGAGGTCTCCCGAAGCCTTGCCGAAGTGCAGCCGAAGGTGGCGGACCTGCGCGAGCGCTACAGCGTGGCCTCCGACGCGGTCACCCGGGTGCAGGTGCGTGCGCCCGTCACCGGCTCCGCCCAGAACCTGAGGATCTTCACCGACGGCGCGGTGATCGCTCCCGGCGCTCCCCTCGTCGACATCGTACCGCGCGACGAGACGCTGGTGATCAACGCCCAGGTGTCCACCACCGATGTGGACAATATTCGGCCCGGCATGAAGGCCGAGATCCGCTTCCCGTCCTTCCACGCCCGCAACATCCCAGTGATCGAAGGCACCATCCACACCATCTCGGGCGACCGCCTGGTCAACGAAGCCAACGACCAACCCTACTTCCTCGCCATCGTCCAGGTCGATCCCGTCAAGCTACCCGCCGAGATCCGCAGCCGCCTCAACGCCGGCCTTCCCGCCGAAGTCATCATCACCACCGGACAGCGCTCCACCCTGCAATACCTCTGGTCCCCCCTCAGCAACGCCTTGCGCAAAACTATGCGAGAGGAATAGCTCTGCACCCCCCAATCAGGCGTCAGTCCCACTCGCGATCTCGCCCAGCTTTCCGCCTTTCCGGGTTCGAGTCTGGCGCGTTTGCTAGGGGCGCGGGATTTCGCCGCGACAGGGCTTCCATGATCATGCGTAAAGTCTTCGGTGGGCGGCCCCTGTGCGCACTGCTCGCGCTCTTCTGGGCGCTGCCCTGGGCCCTTGGGGCACGGCCCGCGCAGGCGGAAACCCTCGCCGAGGCGATCGCCTACGCGTACGAGGTCAACCCCGGCATAAACGCTCAGCGCGCTGCGCTGCGCGCCCTCGACGAAAGCTACGTCCAGGCCCGCGCGGGGTATGGCCTGACCGTCGGGGTCACCGCCGGGCACACCTACGAACGCCTCGATCGCGACCGGGCCCGCGAACAGGAAGCCACCACCAACTCCGCCGGCATCACCGTCACGCAACCGCTCTACACTGGGGGGCGTGTGCGCGCCCGCACCAACGCCGCCGAGGCGCGCATCCTCGCGGGACGCGAGCAACTGCGCCAAGCCGAGATCGATCTCCTGCAACGCGTCGTGGCAGCCTTCATCTCGGTGCGTCGCGACGAGGACATCCTGCGCATCAATCGCGACACCGCCGCCGTCCTGCAGCAGCAATACGACGACACCGACGCCAAGTTTCGCGTGAGGCAGGTCACCCGCACCGACTTGGCTCAGGCCGAAGGTCGTCTTGCCAACGCCCGCACCGCCGTCATCAACGCCCAGGCCGCCCTCCAATCCAGCCGCGCCCGCTACCTTGGCGTGGTCGGGCGACCGCCGGCCACCTTGGAGCCGCCGCCGCAGATCGACGCCCTTCCGGCCGACATCGATCGCGCCCTCGCCCTGGCCGAGGAGAAAAGCCCCCAACTCCTCAACGCCCTTTACGCCGAAGACGCGTCGCGCGCCCGCATCGCCGAGGCGCGCGCCGGGCGGCGCCCCAGCATCTCCGCTCGCGCCGACCTGCGCCACGCCCCCTTCCTGCCCTACGATCAGGCCATCTACGACGACACCTTCACCGCCAGCATCCAGCTCAGCCAGCCCCTCTACACCAGTGGCCAGATCAGCTCGGTCATCCGTCAGGCCATCCAGGAGAACAACCGCGACCGACTGACTGTCGAGAACGTCCGCCTCACCCTCATCCAGAACGTGGTCGACGCCTGGTCCCAGCTCGAGAGCAACCGTCGGGCCCTGGAAACCCTGCGCCAGGAAGTCGCCGCCAACCAGACTGCCTTCCTGGGCGTGCGCGAAGAAGAACGCTTCGCCCTGCGCTCCACCCTCGACATCCTCAACGCCAGCTCAGAACTTCAAAACGCCCAGGCCAACCTTCTGCGGGCCAGCGCCGCCGAGTACATCGGCCGCGTCCAACTCCTCGCCATCACCGGCGACCTCACCCCCCTCATCTTCGCTCCCGCCACCAAACTCTACGATCCCGCCCGCAACTTCCGGGACGTCCGCAACCTCGGCATGACCCCCTTCGAAATCCCCGTTCGCGTCATCGAAATCCTCACCGCCCCCGGGCTCGATCGCAGATCCCCCAAGCGCGTCCTCGAAGTCGACGTCCCGCCCCCCGTCCTCATCCCCATGCCTCCCGCACCCACACCTGCACCCCCTCCCCCCTCCATCGCCGACATCCTCGAAACCAGCCGCCAACAGGCCATCCGCGACGCACACAAAAACCCCATCTCCACACCCAAACCACAATGACCGGGACAAATTCGCGGCCGTGGCGACGCGTGGTCAGGACTTCGCAAACGGAGAGACGCGTTGTCGACTACCTGCGTAGCGTTTCCTGAGCTATGCTGTTCTCATGGAAGACGCGGAACTTCGGATTCTCGCCTGCCAGAGAGCGATTCTCGAACTCTCGGCCGTGGTAGGCGCTGCTACTCGAGCGAGAGCTTTGGGCCCGATGCTCGATGAACTGTCAATCGTGCGGGGTGACGAACGATTGGTGCTTCAGGAAGCTATACAACTCATCCGTGATGGAAAACTGTTGGCCGACGCCATGGCGATGGCAAAGTGGATGTACGGCGAGCAGGGTCCAGCTAATCCCTCGCCTCAGTAGCCGCAAATGCGTACGCAGCCCGCCGGGGCTTGGCCGGATCATTCTACTCCAGTCAGGCCGACCGCTCTGGTGCTCAGCCTTTGGTTAGAGGTTGAATGGGAGCGAGTGCACGCCTGAGAGGTTCGTGACGGTGCGATCATAGCAGTCACGACGCATTTCCAGTATTTGCGGCTGCAACACATACCCTCGCTGGGTCAGCACCGAGTGCCAAGGTCCCTCGTTCTTCAATGAACTTCGTCCCACCGCTCCAAGTCCTCAACAGACCTGATGGCGCCTATACGTAGCTAGAGCGCGCCAGGGTCCGCCGAGCGTCATTTCCGTGCAGCGTCGTTGAACTCTTTAATCGCGCCGCGCGGTGAGAGTCGCTCCGCAGCCAATCCGGCGTGCGAACTCATCGGCAGCCCACGGACTTAGAGTCACCTTGCTTGCCGTCGCCTCTTTCAGCGGCTAGGTAGCTCAATGCTGCAGGATTGCCCCCCAATCTTGCTTGGCGAAGAAGGCCTCCCCCCCAACCCCGGGAGGCCTTCGATCGTTTTCGAGCTAGAGGTCACCCTGCTCTTCCGCCTCTCGCATCGGCAGACTAACTCTTAGATCTCCGACCTTTGCAGACTAGGTTCTTAGTCGGCACTGACGGTCGCAGAGCCGCGAGGCCTGCAGGCGAACCGTTCAGGCAAAGAGGTAGGTCCGCGCGGACGCGTCGCGTCGCCTCGGTACGTCCCTAGGACATCAGGCACGGGCTCCGAGACCTGGCCCTGATCGGTGGGCCCAAGCGCCGCCCGGTGCATCCCGCCGAGCAACTCAGGTGAGCACCAGCGCGACGGCTGACGGTCGCGTTGATCACCAATCCTCGGCCTGCCGCCCGGCGGAGGTCTATTGCGCCTTGCTGGAATCCGGCGAGCCTATGCGCTTGCGGCTATGAGCCTTCCAAAGCCCGCCGACCCCGCCTCAGGCCGGCCCCCAGGCTTGCGCCAGCCATAGGGGAGCCCGAACCTCCATTCCGTTCCGCAATTCGTCACTCCGACTTCGGGACGGCCTCGCTGGGAGCGCTCGCGCTTGGGTCCGCCACCGATACGCCCCAATGATCCGCGTCGTCTTCAGCTCGCGCCTGGAGTCCCGTGTCCGTTCAGGTCTCGCCAGGCCCGCCGGCCACGACATCCCCAAGGAACGGCTGAAGGGCCCCGCCGCCGCCCACGGCTTCCGGCGCGTGAGAAGCCGCGCGCGGTCGCACATCAATTGGGCACGGTAGATTAAAATTGCGGCATTATTGAACACCGCAGCGTCGATCCCCACTCCATACCCGACAATACAGAATACCGCGGCCGTTAACCATAGTTCTGCCTCAGAATTTTAACTCCCTCCGATCAGTGTTACTGAACACGATCGGGATCCCACGACATGAAGCTTGGCGTTCAGACGCATTTCTCCCAGGGATGGAGCACCACGTTGCTCGACCGGGCCAAGGCTCTTGGCGTCACGGGGATCCGGGATTCTCAACCCTGGAGCGCAGTCGAGAAGACGCCCGACACCTACAGCTTCCCGACGGCCTACACGGACTACATGTCCAAGGCGGCGGTGCTGGAGGTCGGCACGCTCCTGACCTTCGCCAGCACCAACACCCTCTTCGACCGCGGGCTGACGCCCTACACCGCCGCGGGCCGGCAAGCCTATGCCGACTACATCGTCGCCGTGCTCGACAAGTATGGAAGCCGCGTCGAGGAAGTCGAAATCTGGAATGAGTTCAACGGCGACAACTTCGTCACCGGACCGGCCGCCGCGGACAAGGCGACCGCCTACACCGAGCTGCTGAAGGTGGTCTACACGACGGTGAAGGCGGCCCACCCCGAGGTGGTCGTCCTGGGGGGCGCGGCCCACTCCGTCGCCACCGGCTATCTGGAGGACCTCTTCGAGCGGGGCGCGCTCGACTACATGGACGCCGTGGCGATCCACCCCTACCGATCGACGCCGGAACACGTGGACGACGAGCTGCGCCACCTGACCGAGACGATGGCCAGGTATGGCGCCCCCAAGCCGATCTACGCGACGGAGTTCGGCAACCAGTTCTCGGATGCGGCGGCCGCGCCCGACTACCTCGTCAAGATGGTGACCATGATGAGCTCCGCCCATGTGGCGGAGAGCTATTGGTATGCGCTGCAGGACCAGAAGTGGTTCAGCAACATGGGGCTGTTGGACACCTCCGGCGCGGCCAAGCCCGCGGCGGCGGCGTTCGCCTATGTGCAGAAGGCCCTGCTGCCGCTGGGCGACGCCGTACAGGTGGACGTCGGCGACGACCGCACCCTGGTCTACCGGTTCGGCGAGGACACCTATGTGATGTGGGGCGCGAGCCGCCCCATCACGATTTCCGGCGACGTGGTCGCCCGCGACTCCAGCGGCAAGGTGATCGCGACGCCCACCGCGCTGGGCATGAGCCCTGTCATCCTCAGCGGGGAGTTCAAGTTCAGCCTCGGCGAGAGCCGGGTGGTCGCCGACAGCATGCTGGAGTTCGGCGAAGGCGCGTGGGGCTACTTCGCCAAGACCGCGGACGGCGCGTTGCATGAGCTCGGCCAGGTGGACAACGACTGGACCTCCTACATCGGCTCGGAGTGGTACAAGCCGCTGCGGATCAACGCCGACAGCCTGTCGCCGGCGGGAAGCGGCGCCAATCCGATCCAGGCCGTCTCGCGCTACACCGCCACCGCCGCCGGACGCACCGAGGTCACGGGCGCCTGGAAGGTGGGCTCCGCCGGCGACGGGGTCGACCTGCACGTTCTGCTGAACGGCAAGGAGATCTTCAGCCGGATCGTCACCGCCGAATTCAAGCTGTCGGGGCTGCTCGTGGATCTGAGGCCGGGAGACGTCCTGGACTTCGCCGTCGGGCCCAACCAGTCCGTGCTCGGGGACGCCACGGGCTACGCCATCCAGATCCTGAAGTCCGACAGCGCCGGACCGGCGTTCCGCGGCGACGCCGCCGTCACCGGGACAGCCGGGGACGACGCCTTGGTGGGGACCGGGGCGAACGAAGTGCTGAAGGGCGGAACCGGCCTGAACGCGATCGAGGGCGGCGGCGGGGTCGACACCGTCTCCTATGCCGACGCCAAGACGGGCGTCCAGGTCGATCTCAGCCGGCTCGACTTCCAGACGGTGAACAGGTTCGCCACGGACAAGCTCAGCAACATCGAGAACGTCACCGGGTCGGCCCACGCCGACACGCTGACGGGCGACGCGCGTCCGAACGTCCTGAACGGCGGCGACGGCGTGGACCTCCTGCTCGGAGGCCTGGGCGCGGACACGCTGATCGGCGGCGGGGGCGGCGACACGCTCACGGGCGGCGCCGATGGGGACCGCTTCGTGTTCAGCTTCATCAGCGATTCCAAGGGGTCGGGCGCGTCACGCGACGTGATCACCGACTTCCGCGGCGCCGAGGGCGACAGGGTCGACCTGTCGGCGATCGACGCCCTGACGAACGTGGCCGGCGACCAGGCCTTCAGGCTGGTCCCGTACTACACCAGGCACGCGGGCGAAGTGATGTTCACGGTCGAGGGCGGCAGCTGGGTGGTGAAGGGCGACATCAACGGCGACGGCGCCTCGGACTTCATGATCAAGTTCGGCAGCCCGGTGAGCCTGACGGCCGCCGACTTCATCTTCTGACGTTGCGAACGCGGAGATGGACAGCGCTCGCCTCATGATCAACGGCTTGGCGGCCGGTAGCGCATCTCGCTAGGTTCCATCACCGCCCGGCTACGCCGGACTGGAGTGCTGGCCTGCACCGCCGCCGTTGAGCGCACCGTGCACGGCCACCTTCATGAACAGATCGCCTTCGTAGGTCGTCGCGACAAGGAACTCGCGCCACTGGTCGAAGAGGTTCGGCCCGAGGAGCCTCCGAACTTCACCTTTGCAGAAGCCAACCTCGCCTCGGGGTCAAAGCTCACGCCCGTGCCATCAACGATCATTGCCTTGGCTACCGACTCCCCATCGCCGCCTCCACTCGCGGTGACTCGATCCGCCCAAGGCCGGTCACCCAGACGTCCCGAGGACGTCGCCGAGGAATGCTCGGGACCATCGCTCTGGTTTGGCGCGCCCCTATGCCCAAGTGCACGCCCGGTTGTTTGGAGGGACCGAGGTACGCACGAGGGTGAAGGTCCGATGGTCAGATCATCCAGTCATCGGTCAAGATGCCAGTGAGGTCCACGCGGTTGCCGTGGGCTGGCTCCATGGCGCGAGCGAACGGGAAGCCGTAGGACGTCAACTGACGCATCGCAGAGGTACCTGCCCCGCCAGGGCCGCGACGGATCCTAACGCCGCGGATACCAGATCACGATGATCCAAATCACCACGAAGGCCCCGACGATCCAGGAGCGGACCTCGGGCGTTACGTTCGCCAGGGTCATGTCGCGGAAGAAGGCCGAGGCTTGCTCGGCTGCGCTCTCGTTCATGGCGCGACGAACTCGGAACGGCTGCTGAGGGTCAAATGACGCGCCGAGAGAGGTAAAAGGAGGCGGCTCAGGTAGAGGGCTGTCAGCATCCTGCGCATCCAACTGTCCCCGCGAGCGACGCAAATAAAGGTCGGGGTCCACTACTCGAACAGCGCAAAGATCTGCGACCCTGAGCGCATCGCTGAGCCGCGCGTAATTTCGAGCCGCGCATAGTATTCATCGAAGACGTCGACCGCGCCAGGCTGACGGCGCACAGGCCCGCTGCGCGGTGCACCGGCTCGCGTTTCTGGACGAGGAGGAGAGGCGTACGCCGGGGACTGGATACCACGCCGTCTCGTCCCACATGATCGTGGCCGTACGCGTCCTTATCGTGTTGAGTAGCACGTTGGCGGAAGCGGCGGACTTGACCGTTCGGCGGTCGAGCGCCGAAAGCCAGGCGGGCGCGGTTGAGTATGTGCACCCGATTGCGCGCCAGAGCACGCTAAACACCTTGTGATTGTTGATATTTTCGTCTCCGTGTGGGGTAGTGGCGAATGCCACCCCTGAGGCTTGCGCGGCAGCGCTAAGCGGGCAATTGCGTGTCGATGAGACAGGCTACTCACAGCGCATCATCTTGACGCAGAGCCATGTCCGGCATGGCCCGGGTGGCTCGACGCATTGAGCTACGCAGCCAATATCTTCTCGCAGACGGCACCCGTTAACAACAAAAAGGGGAACTTATACGCGGCGCTCGGGCGGGCCCACAACACCGCGCTAGGTTGACCAACGAAGCCACGCCGCGCCCTCCGCCTCCGATCAGTGCAGGTCCACAGCACCTATTGGATCCCGAGTACAGGGCGGCTGAAACATCTGAACAAGGCGCGTGGGCCACTTTGCCACGCCATCTAGCAGGCTTCTCCGAAATCTGGTTGAGTGCGTGGGGGGGGTGCCATGTTTCAGGATCACTTTGATCGGGCCTTGCTTGGCCACCGCCGGCGGTTGGTCGCGCGCTCGGCGCTTTTCGGTGTGGCCTGGGCTCTGGCAACCACGGACAACGCCATTGCGTTGCCGATCGGCGGCGCGGCCGAGGTGAGCGTAGGCGGCAGTCTCCCGCAAATTGTCCGGTCAGATGGGCGCGCATCAATCCAGCTCAATGCCCCGCGCACGGCTATCACATGGTCCAGCTTCGACGTGCTTCCTAGCGAGGTCGTAAGCTACCGCTTCAATGACCGCAGTTGGATAGTTCTGAACCAGATCGAGAGCGTCACGGCTGCACGGATTGAAGGTGTCGTAGAAGGTCGTGTGGGCGAAGCATACGGGGGCAATGTCTGGTTTGCTTCGCGCCAAGGACTGATCTTCGGTCGCGGCGCCCAGTTCGATGCGGGCGGGCTACTGGCGGTCGCCGGAACGATCGATCGCGCGGGCTTCCTGGCCCCCAGCCAGACCCGGTTCGACGTGTCCGGCGCGGCCGCCAACGCGCGGATCATGGTGCTTGCCGACGCGCGGATCACCGGGCACGGCGGGCTGGTCGGTTTTGCGGGGCCGAGCCTCGTCACGCGATCCGGCGCCGTCGTCACTTCGACGGGTGACGTACTCTATGGCGCGGCGGAGACATTTCAGATTCGCTTGAACCCTGGGATCGGGGGCGACTTCGACCTCATCGACTTTATCGTGCTGAACGCCGGATCCGGCACGAGCGACAGCGTGGCCGCTGATCTTGCCGGTGAGACGCGCGCCAATTCGGTCTTCGTTGCAGCGGTCAGCCGTTCCGCCCTGACGGCTGCGGTCGTGAATCTGGAAGGCATGGTTACGGCGCGTCAGGCTCGCGCCGACGGCGGCGATGTCATCCTGTCCGGCGGCGGTGGCATCGCGGCGCGCCAGCCCGCCACGTCAGTGTCCAAAGGAGGCGCCGTCGATATCTACCTGAACCAGACAAATGCCGATCGCGATGTGAATATCGAGACCAGCGGCAGCATTGTGCCGCAATCCTGGCAGCGACCGCCCGAAGAGGCGGTCGACCCTCCCGTTCTTCAACCCCCCATCGATGACGAAGAAAATGGCGGTGGGGAGGGCGAGGGTGAGGGTGAGGGCGAGGGCGAGGGTGAGGGTGAGGGTGAGGGCGAGGGCGAGGGCGAGAACAGCGGGTCCGCGGG
>NZ_CADEGK010000054.1:21966-23205 GCF_902826855.1 uncultured Phenylobacterium sp.
CGGGCGGGGAAGATCTCTTCCGCGGTCTAGCCGCTGCCGCTAGGCAGGATACCGAAATAGCGGGCCTTGTGGATGCGACCGCCACGGCGCTCACCCTTGCAGGGCGAGATGGACGCTTCGTAGCGGCGGGAGACGTCAGCCTGGGTCAAGTCATTTCCGGGCGCAATGTGACCGTGGATGGCCGCCGGGCTGCGGCCAACAGTCTGTTCATCGTGCAAAATCTCGCCCTGGCCGCCCGCTCTACGGATGTGGCTGTGGCGGAGGTTTCGATCGGGGGCGCCGGTAGCGTTCATGCGCAGCAGGACGTGCGACTCGATACCCTAGCTGTCGCCGGCACGCTTGAAATTCAGGGTGGTCGAGACGTGCGGATCGGCGACGGATTGTCCGAGGTGACCGGCGCCCTCCGCGTTGAGGCGGGGCGCGATATCGAAACCAACCTGGCTGCAGCGACTTTCGACCAGGTCTCGGGTGGGGGCATGGTGTCGCTACGGGGCGGGAGGCTGGTGGCGGGCTCGGTCTTGGGCGGGCAGGTGCTGGCGGACGCAGGTCAGGTGCGTATCGACACGGTGAGGAGTCAGGGCGACGTCTATGTGACGGCGCGCAGTGGTGAGGCGCGGGTGGGTCAGGCGACGGCCGGGGACGACGTCTATGTGCTGGCGACGCATGGCGATGCGGTGCTGGGCTCGGCGCGCGGGACGGGTCTTGGATCAGACGTGGTGGGATTGGCCTTCAGCGGCAATCCTGACACGGCAGGCAACGGCCGGGTGGTGCAGGTGGACTCCAGCGACCTGGATGCTCGGCTTGGCCTCGGCGGCGGTGGCGTGGAAGGCATGGTGAACCGGGTTGATGTGAGGGCCGGTCGCGACGCGGTGGCGGACCTTGGGGGCGAGACCGCGGGCTCCCTGCAGATCCAGGCGGCGCGTGATGCTAGCCTCACGGCGCCGAGCGCGCGCCTGGACTCCGTGACTGCCGGCCGCGACATCGCTCTCACCAGTCTCACCGGCGGGTTCACGGCGAAGGGGGATTTGACGGCGGGCGGGCGGATTTTGGTTCGTGCGGCGGGCGACAGCGAGTTCGAGCGGGTGACGGCGGGTGGTGACCTTGACCTGGAGGTGGCCGGTTACGCCCGGCTCGCGCAGGCGCAGGCCGCCGACCTGCGCATCACGGCCAACGATCTGGAAGCGGACCAGGTCTCGGGTGGGGGCATGGTGTCGCTACGGGGCGGGAGGCTGGTGGCGG
>NZ_CADEGK010000055.1:0-21177 GCF_902826855.1 uncultured Phenylobacterium sp.
GGATCCCAGAAGTGGTCGTGGGTCGCAGAGATGATCTTGTCGAAAGCCGTCGAGCGATTGCCGTAGCGGTCCAGCTCAAGCATCGACTCGAAGTCGTCGGGCGCCACGGCCTCGTAGACGATGTCCTTGGTGATGTTCCCATCGGCGGCCATTGGCGGCTCTCCTTGCGCTTCCGACGCTGAGGTTGGCGCCAAACCGCTAACTTAACAATGCTTACTTCGCCCGCCCCGGCGGCGCCGGATGGTCGCTTCCCCAGCCCTGATGCCAGGCAGGCTCGCCCGAATAGCGCTCAGCCAGGAAGTCCACGAAGGCCCGCACCTTGGCGGCAAGATGGCGCGCGTGCGGATAGACGGCGTGCACGTGGATCAACTCCGGTTCGAAGCTGCAAAGGATGGGCGTGAGCCGCCCAGCCCGGAGGTCATCTGCCGCGGCGAAGGCAGGGGTGCGCGTGATCCCGAACCCGGCCACCGCCGCCGCCACACAGGCCTCGGCGCCGTTGAACCGCAGCCGCCCATGCACGCGCGCCTCGCGCCGGTCGCCGTGAGGGCCGAACCCCCAGACGGCGGCGTCCCGCGCATTGCTGTCGAGGATCGCCTCGTGCTGCGCCAGATCCTCCAGCGCCATCGGCGTTCCGTGGCGGGCGAGGTAGTCCGGCGCGGCGCAGGTCACCAGGCGCACCGCCGCCAGCCGCTTGGCGACCAGGGACGAGTCCGTCAGTTGGCCGATCCGCACGGCTACATCGAAGCCTTCCTCGACCAGGTTCACGAGCCGGTCGGCGAAGGCCACGTCCACGGCCAGAGCCGGATAGGCGGCGGCGAAGTCCAACAGGGCCGGGACCAACTGCCCCTTGCCGAACGACACTGGCGCCGAGACCTTCAGCGTCCCGGATGGTCCACCCTGGTCGCGCACCGAACTCTCCAGGGCGTCGAACCCTGCGAGGAGTTCCCGCGCGCGCTCAAGGTAGGCCTGCCCGGTGTCGGTGAGGGAGACGTCGCGCGTCGTGCGGTTCAGGAGACGAGCACCCAGCCGGTTTTCCAGCCGCGCCACCAGCTTCGACGCCTGCGCCGGCGACACCACCAACTTGCGCGCGCCTTGCGTGAAGCTCTTCGCTTCGGCAACGGCGGTGAAGGCGCGGATTTCGTCCAGCCGATCCATGGAATTGTTTCCCAATCGGCGACAGTCTTCCTCGATATCTCCCAATTATCAACAGTCAGGCCCGGCGCCATCTTCCGCTCACGCCGCTAGCAGCGACACTCCACCCAAGGAAACTCACATGCCCCAAGCTCGCACCGTCGCCGTCCTCGTCGGCTCGCTCCGCAAGGATTCGGTCAACCGCAAGACCGCCGAGGCGCTCGCCGCCCTGACGCCGGATCTGAAGTTCAATTTCGTGGAGATCGGCGACCTGCCGTTCTTCGACCAGGACCTGGAGTCCGATCCCCCCGCGCAATGGGTCCGCCTGCGCCAGGAAATCGCTGCGGCGGACGCAGTGTTGTTCGTGACGCCGGAATACAACCGCGGTCTGCCGGCGGTGCTGAAGAACGCCATCGACGTCGCCTCACGCCCCTATGGCCAATCCAAGTGGAACAGCAAGCCCGGCGCGGTCATTAGCGTCACCGCCGGAAGCCAGGGCGCCATGCTCGCCAACCACCAGCTGCGCAGTTCGCTGGTCTTCCTGAACGTGCCGACGCTCCAGCAGCCGGAGGCCTATATCTCCGGCGCGCTCAGCCTGTTCGACGACAAGGGCGGACTGATCAAAGACAGCACCACGGAATTCCTGCGCGCCTACGGACAGGCATTCTCGGCTCACATAGAGCGACACCTCGCCGAGGCGCCCAGCGCAAAGGCCTAAGCTCCAGCGAGAGGACCGGAGGCCTTCGCACCGCCCGCGGCGTCCACACCCGTCGCCGAGGGTCTCCGGATCCCCCTAGGCCACCGCGCTCTCGTCGCTGTCATCCACGTCGCCGTCCACGGCCCGCTGTACGGCGGCGTAGAGCCGCTGCGCCTCAATGGGCTTGGCGACGAAGGCGTCCATCCCGGCGGCCAGGTATTCGCTGATCTGGTGGCTCATGGCGTTTGCGGTCAGGGCCACGATCGGCGTCCGGGCGCGCCCTTGCGTGCGTTCGCGGGCGCGGATCAGGCCGGTGGCGCTCGGACCGTCCATCACCGGCATCTGCACGTCCATCAGGATCAGGTCCCAGGGTTCGCGCTCCCAGGCCTCGACCGCCTCGCGGCCGTCCGAGACGATGACCGGCTCGATGCCCACCTGAGCCAGCAGGGTGCGCAGCACCAGCTGGTTCATCGTGTTGTCCTCGGCGGCCAGGATCCGGATCGGGCGAGCGTCGGTCGGCTGTGGCTTCGGCTTCCGGGGTTTGGCGGGCCTCGCCTTCGGCGCGGACCGGGCCACCTTCTTCATCGGCAGCTTGACCGTGAACGTCGAGCCGTGGCCCGGCGCGCTCGTAGCGCTGATCGTCCCGCCCATCAGCTCGGCCAGCTCGCGGCATATGGCCAGGCCCAGGCCGGTGCCGCCAAACCGCCGCGTCGTGGAGACGTCGGCCTGCTCGAACTTCTGGAACAGGTTCGCCAGCTGCGGCGGCGTCATGCCGATGCCTGAGTCGAAGACCGTGAACGACAGGCCGTCGGGCTCGCGCCCGATGCGCACCTTCACGCCACCCTTCTCCGTGAACTTCAAGGCGTTGGACACCAGGTTCCAGAGGATTTGCCGCAGGCGCACCTGGTCGCCCTCGTAGACTCCGAGAGCGGCCTTATCGAGGCTGAGTTCGAAGGAGAGCCGCTTGGTCTCGGCGATGGCCTGGAAGGTGGCGTGGACCGTCTTGGCCAGCGCGCCGAGCTCGAAATGCGCCTGTTCCAGGGCCAGCTTGCCGGCCTCGATCTTCGAGAGGTCCAGGACGTCGTTGAGGATCGCCAGCAGGCTTTCGCCCGACTGGTGGATAACGTCCAGGCGCTCCTTCTGGGTCGGCGTCAGGTCCTTGTCGGCGGCCATCGCCTGGGCCATGCCCAACACGCCGTTCAGCGGCGTGCGGATCTCGTGGCTCATCGTGGCGAGGAAGGCGCTCTTGGCGCGGTTGGCGGCCTCGGCTTCCTCCTTGGCCTGGACCAGCGCCTGTTCCGCGGCCCTGCGCGCCGTGATGTTGCGCAGCGCGCCCACCAGGCGGATCGGTTTGCCGTCGTCACTCGCGATCAGCTTGCTGGTATTGAAGGTCCACACCTCTTTGCCGTCGTTACGCTGGATGCGGTACTCGGGCTGGTAGGGTGCGCCGGTGGCCCGGCAATGGTCCCACAGGGCCATCACGTTGGGCCGGTCGCGCGGATCGACCCTGCTCCAGATGTCCTTGCCCAGTTCCTCGTAGGTGACCGGTCGGTCGAAGACCGTGGCCGGATCACCGACCTCGATCAGCTCGTTGCGGACGTAGTCCATTTCGTAGACGTACAGATCGGCAACCTCGAGCGCGAGCTTCAGCCGGTCCTCCGACCGCTCGGCCCGCTCAAGGGCCTCGACGATATAGGTGATGTCGTAGGAAGTGATGATCAGGCCGCCGACCGCGCCGTCATGCTCGTACCAGGGCGCTAGCTCGACCTTCACCCAGCTGGTCCCCCCGTCCAGGGTCGGCACCTGCAAGCGCTCGATGGAGAGCGAGTGCCCTTCCAGGCAACGGGTGATCCCTGACCGCCACTGCTCGAACATGTCGGGGCGAAGTTCGTAGAGAGTCTGGCCGACGACCGGCTGGCCGGACAGGCCGCGGGCGGCAAGCCAGGGCGGGCTGGCGTAGAGCAGGCGCGCCTCGCAGTCGGTGAGCACCATCGACAGCGGCATCGCCTTGACGATCGCCTCCATCGTGCGCTCGTAGCCCATGGAAGCGCGCCGGGCCTTCACCCGGGTCCACTCGTCGGCCACGAAATCGGCCAGGTCCTGCAGTCGCGCCGCGAGGGTGCGGT
The DNA here is from genome assembly GCF_902826855.1 of uncultured Phenylobacterium sp. Lineage (GTDB taxonomy): Bacteria > Pseudomonadota > Alphaproteobacteria > Caulobacterales > Caulobacteraceae > Phenylobacterium. Next base: position 3,955 of record NZ_CADEGK010000055.1, read on the forward strand.
CGAAGGCGCGGGGCTCCCGGCCTCCGACCCAGAGCGCTCCGGGGGTCGAGCCGTCCTCGAGCCGAATCGGAGCGCCGGCGAAGAAGCGCGCGTAGGGCGGGGTCGCCACGGTTGGGATGTCTCGGAAGCGTTCGTCGAGGCTCAGATCCTCGATCCAGAGCGCCTCTCCAAGGCGCATCACCTCGCGAACGCCGGCGGCATTGCCGGACGTGCCGTCGGTGCGCGGACGCGAGCGCCAAAGGCCGCGCTCGCTGATCAGGCTCACCTGAGCGTGGACACCGCCGAACATCGAGCGCGCCAGTCGCGTGGCGCGGTCGAAGACCGGTCCGGACTGTTCCAGACCCGGCGGCATGGTCATGGCGCCCGGCGCCCCGTCGACGGTCATCTCTACCCCCGGAGACCCACGTCGTTGTGGGCCTGAGGCCGGACGTTGCCTCGGCGGTGGTTAAGCTCGCCTTTAAATAACTACGTTCGCCCCTTGTCGAGGTGGTGCAGGACGATGCCGCTCGTCGTCGCCACGTTGAGCGAGTCGAAACCGCCGGCCATGGGGATCCGGACCGTCTTCACCCGAGAAAGAAGGGCCGCGGGCAACCCCGGCCCCTCGGCGCCCAGCAGCACCGCGGCGCGCGTCCCCAGGCTCAGGTCGGAGAGGACGGTATCGCCCGCCGGCGAGAGGGCGGCGACCTCGAACCCCGCCGCCTGCAGCAGGTCCAGCATACGCGCCGCCGAGCCCGCTCGCGCGAACGAGACCGTCAGCGCCGCACCCACGCTGACCCGGATGGCCTTGCGGTAGAGGGGATCGCAACAGCTGTCGTCCAGCAGCACGCCGGCCGCTCCGAAGGCGGCGGCGTTACGGAACACGCCGCCCATGTTGTCGTGGTTGGCGATCCCGACCAGCCCGACCACCAGCGCGCGGTCGGGCAGGCGTGCGAGCAGGTCAGGCGCGCTGAGCTCCGGCCGCCGGACCAGCGCCAGGATGCCGCGATGGATGGGAAAGCCGACCACCTGATCCATCGCAGGCTGCGCGGCGGCGTAGACCGGCGTCGCCGGCGGGAGGCTCGCCAGGATCCCTGTCAGGCTCTCTACGCGGTGGGCGGCGACCATCACCGAGACGACAGCGCCCGGGTCGGCGGCGATCGCCTTTTCCAGCACCACGCGGCCCTCGGCGATGTAGAGCCCGGCCCGGCCGGCCAGATCCCGTTCCCGAACAGCGCGGTAGGGCTCCAGCCGCGGATCGTCCGGATCGCTGATGTGAACGGCTACCAGATCTCCACCCGCTGGGCTGGCTCCAGGTAGAGCTTCTGGCCGGGCTTAACTCCGAAGGCCGGATACCAGGCGTCGAGGTTGCGCACAGTCAACGCGCGCCAGGGCGCCGGGGCGTGGACGTCGGTCACGATCTGACGCCGCAGCGCCGCCTCCCGGAACTTGGCGCGGTAGTTCTGCGCCCAGCCCAGGAAGAAGCGCTGGTCGGCCGTGAAGCCGTCGATCACCGGCGGCGGCGCGCCCTTGAGAGACAGGATGTAGGCGTCATAGGCCGCCGCCAGGCCCGCCATGTCGGCGATGTTTTCGCTCGACGTGAGCTGGCCGTTGATGCGGACGCCCGGCAGCGGCTCGTAGGCCGAGTACTGGTCCTGCAAAGCCTTGGCGCGCGCCTTGAAGGTGGCCATGTCGTCCGTCGTCCACCAGTTGGCCATGTTGCCGTTCTCGTCGAATAGCGCCCCGATATCGTCGAAGCCGTGGGTCACTTCGTGACCCAGCACCCCGCCGACCGCTCCATAGTTCACCGCCGCGTCGGCGTCAGGATCGAAAAAGGTCGGCGCCAGGATCGCCGCCGGGAACGTCACCGAGTTCTGGCTGGGCGCGAAGAGGGCGTTCACCGTCTGCGGGGTCATGAACCACTCGCCACGGTCCACCGGCTGTCCCAGCTTGGCGAGGTTGCGGCGATATTCGAACAGGCGGGCCCGATGCGCGTTGCCATAGGCGTCGCCTCGGACCACCTGCAGGCCGGAATAGTCGCGCCACTTGTCCGGGTAGCCGACCATCACGTGGAAGTTGGCGAGCTTCTTCTTGGCTCGCGCCTTGGTCTGCGGGCTCATCCAGTCGAGGCTGTCCAGTCGCTGACCGAACGCCTTCAGGACGTTGTCCGCCATCTCCTGGGCCTGGGCCTTGGCCTCCGGCGGGAAGTAGCGCTCGACGTAGAGTTTGCCGACCGCCTCACCCAGAGCGTTGGAGGTGGCGTTGACGCCTCGCTTCCAGCGGTCCTGCTGCTGGGGCGTGCCGGACAGCGCCTGGCCGTTGAACGCGAAGTTCTCGTCCGCGAACGCCTTCGACAGGAACGGGGCGCCGTTAGAGATCGTGTGGAAGGCCAGGTAGTCCTTCCAGGCCTGGATCGGCCAGGTCCCGGCCAACCTCGAGATGCCGGCGATCGCCCCCGGCTGCCAGGCGCCCAGCCGCGGCTGGTCGGCAAGGCCCGCGGCGGTCAGGAAGGCGGGCCAGTCCAGCCCGGGCGCCCTCGCGGCGAGCTCGCTGCGCACCCAGACCATGTTGCCCTTGGCGACGTCGGAGGTCTCTTCCACCGACACGTGGACCTTGGCGATCGCCATCTCCAGGTCCATCACCCGCTTGGCTCGCGCCTCAGGCTCGCTGAACCCAGCCAGCCGCAGCATGTTCGCGACATGGGCCTGGTACTTGGACCGCAGCTCCGCATAGCGCGGCGCGTCTCCCAGGTAGTACTCGCGGTTCGGCATCCCCAAGCCGCCCTGCAGAAGGTAAGGCCGGTACTTGGTCGTGTCGTTCAGGTCCTCGGCCACCCACAGGCCCAGATGCGCGGCGTGTAGTAGTTGGTGGCGTTGAGCACGTCGACGTCGGCGCGGAGTTGGCCGCCCAGGGCCGCCGAGAGGTCCTTGCGGGTCCTGATGGCCGCGATCTGCTCCAGCTCCGGCTTCAGGGGCTCGGCGCCCAGCGCCTCGATCCGCGCCTCGTCCATGAAGCTGGCGAAATAGTCACCGATCTTACGCGCGTCGGAACCCTCTGCGTTCGGCGTCTCGGCGCTGGCCTCGATGATCCCGCGGATGCGGGCCGCCGTCTTCTCGGCGATCACCACAAAGCTGCCCACGCTGGAGCGGTCCGGGGGGATCTCGGTCTCGTCCACCCACTTGCCAACCGCATAGCGGTAGAAGTCGTCGCCCGGCGCCACCGACCTGTCCATCCCGGCCACGTTGAAACCGAAGGTCCCGACCTCCGGCTTCGGCATTGCCGGTGGGGCCGGCGGCGGAGCGGCGGCGATGCGCGCCGGCGGCGGCGCCTCGGGTACAGTCGCGCAGGCGGAGAGCAGCAGGATGGCCGAGGCGGCGGCCAGCAGGCGGACGGTCATACGCACGAAAACTCCCTGAAGCGCCGTCAGACGCGCATGGTTCGTGCCGCTTCTTACACTTTCCAGGGCAACTGGCGAGCGCCCGCGGTGGAGTGTGGGGCGGTTGACGTCAGTTCGGCGAGGGCGGGCGCGATCTCGTCGAGCAGCTCGCGGGCGAGGAAGCCCAGGGGTGCGATCCGTTCCGCCAGCCGCCGCCCGCAGGCGCCGTGCGCGTAGACGCCCCAGCAGGCAGCCTGCGCGGGCGCCGCGCCGCGGGCGAGCAGACCGCCGATGACGCCGGCCAGCACGTCGCCCGAACCGGAGGTCGCCAGGCCCGGCGAGCCGCCGAGGTGCCGCCAGGCCCGGCCGTCCGGCGACACGACATAGGTCACCGCGTTCTTCATCACCACCACCGCCTGCAGCTCGGCGGCCAGGCCGCGCGCTGCCGACACCGGGTCGGCCTCCACGGTCGCGCGCGCGCAATCCAGCATCGCCGCCATCTCTCCGGCGTGCGGCGTCAGCACCAGCCGCCCCCCCTTGCGCCGTGCCGCCTCAGGCGCGCGGGCCAGGCCGACCATGGCCGCGGCGTCGACCACCAGCGCGCACTCCTCGACCAAGGCCAGTCGCTGCGCCAGGGCCCCGGCGGCCTCCTCGTCCAGCATGCCTGGCCCGATGACCACGGCGTCGCTGCGCTGCGCACGGGTCGCCAGCTCCTCCGCTCCCTCGGCGGCCAGCTCGCCGCCGGCAGTCTGTGGCAGACCGAACACCCGGGCCTCCGGCACGGACAGCCCGAGCGCGATCGCCAGGCTTTGCGGCGTCGCCAGCTGCAGCTTGCCGGCCCCGCTGCGCAGCGCCCCCACCCCTGCCAGGATCAGCGCGCCCGGCACCTCGACGCCGCCGCCCGCGAGCAGCACCCGTCCGCGGGCATCCTTGTCGGTCGCAACCCCCATCCAGGGCAGCGGCCAGTTGGCCAGAAGTTCCTGGCTGACCTCCGTAAAGCTCATCGCGCCGCGACGATGGCGTCGGGCATGCTGGTCACCTGCGCACCTTGCTCGATCAGGGGGGCTACGAAGTTGTAGTCGTGCAGCCTCAGGACGCCATTCGGACCGGCGGCCGCGTCCAGTCGGTATTCAGTGACCGCGCAGTTCGCCACGTCACCTGCCCGATCGATGGCCAGGATCTCAGCCTCCGTCATCTCCTCCAGCAGGTAGCGCAGGCAGAGCACCACCACCTGGTGGCTGACGACCAGCACGCGGCGGCCCGCGTGGTGCAGCGACAGGGTGTCCAGCGCCGATCGCAGGCGCAGGATCACGTCGCACCAGCTCTCCCCGCCGGGCGGCCGGTGGTAGAACTTGCCCAGCAGCCGCCGGAACTCGGCCTGCTCGGGGTGCCCTGCGGCGACCCCGGCGGTCGTCAGCCGGTCCAGGATTCCGAACTCCTTCTCGCGCAGGCGCTCGTCCGGCACCTGGCGATGGGCGTCCGGCGAGAAGCCGCCGCACTCGCGCACGATGTCGGCGGTGCGCAGCGCCCGCAGGTAGGGGGAGGACAGGACCACGTCGGGTCGCTCGTGCTCCGGCAACTTGCCGAACCAGTCGCCCAAGGCGCAGGCTTGGCGCGCGCCCAGCTCGGATAGCGGCACGTCCACGTCGCGCTCGGCGATGTCGATGTGGGTCACCCCGGCGTTGTGAGCCAGGTCTCGCGCGACGTTCCCCGCACTCTGTCCATGCCGCACAATCCAGAGCCGTTCCGGCCACCGTGACGCCACGCCTTCACCCTGCAGCTTCGCCTTCGAAGCAACTGCAACGCCACGGAAGCCGAACGGCTCCCGTCGTAGCGGATCAGCGGTCCTCGGCCTGCTCGCGAACGCGAACGATGACCGACTGGCTGGCGGTGGCCATCAGTTCCCCGTCGCGGCTGTAGAGGAACATAGTCCCGTGGGCGAACCCGCCATGCACGCCCAGGATGCGAATATCGCAGAGCACCCACTCGGTGGGCGTGACATTGCGGATGCGCAGGGTGTTGTCGAGGCTGTTGCCGCCGGCGTTCTTGCCCAGGGCATTGCCGATGCCGGAGGGGACGAGGTCCGCCATGATCGCCAGCATGGTGGCGTCGATGACGTAGTCGCCGCGCGGGCGCGCCCACAGGACCGTGCGCCCATCCGCGGCGGGATTGCCTTGCCGGTCCTTGCCATAACGGCCCTGGGCTATGCGCACCTCGAGGCGGGTATGCAGGCCCTCGCCCGAGCCCCGCCAGTGCTCGGCAACGTCGCAGTCCTCCGGCGGAGCAACGTCGGGCAGGTTTGTCCACTGCGCGGAATAGGGGCTCTCCCGGCGGCCAAGCGCGGCGTTGACCGTGATGATCTCCCTGTCGTCCACGTGGCTGATCACCCGCGCCTGGGTTGTGTGCTTGCCCTCCACCGGCGTCCAGACGTCGATATCCACGACGCTGCCGGGGCGAGCATAGTTGAGGTACTGCGCCGTGGCCCAGATCAGCGGCCGCTCGCAGGTTCGCTCCATGGCCGCCACGGCGGAGGCCAGACCGACCCCGCCGAACATGAACGCGCTCCCTGGCGGGCCAACGCAGATCGAGGGGTCCACGGGAAGGAACCAGCGGTGCGGATTGTGCGTGGCGCGCAGGTCGAAGAAGAGCTTGTCCATCCCGCCACCTGACACCCCGTCCGGCGCCGGACGCAAGGCCCATGGCCAAGCCACACGCATGGTCGCGCCACAGGCTCGGCGAGCCTTTTGTGCACGCCTTCCTAACCATGAAATTTAAGCCTGAAGTGACGGCTCAGGTTTACGACGATCACCCAGATGTTCGCTCCGATCGCCAGCACGCTCCGCGCCGCCAGCCTCCCGCGTTCCCTCTACATGGGCGCGGCGACGATCATGGGCTTCGTGGTGCTGGCCGTCTCGCTCAGTCCGTTGGCCGAAAGCTTCATCGCCCGGGTGTTCTTATTCTACATCGGCGCGCTGGCCGCCTATGGCCTGCTGCCGTTCGTGCGGCGTGGGGACATTCCGCTGGTGGCGGCGTGGGTGGTGCTGCTGAGCGAGCTCGCCCCTTGCGTAACGGGGCAGCTCATTTCCCCGATCAAGGTCACAGCCGACATCGTCGGCGTGGCCATGGCCGCCGGGCCGATCTACGTCGCGCGCCTGCGCCAGGTGCTGCAAGGCGACACGCGGCCCGAGGGCCGGCGCGCCTCGGAACTCCGCTAGAAGTTCGCCCGCCGCGAGATCGCTCCGTCCACCACCATGTTGATGCCCGTGGTGAACGCCGAGCGTGGGCTGGCCAGGAACACGGTCGCCGCAGCAATCTCCTCCGGCGTCGCCATGCGCCCGGTCGGATTGCGCTTCAGCATCTGCTCGAAGAACGCCGGCGCCCCCGCCTTCACATTCCCCCAGACCCCGCCCTCGAAGAACACCGTGCCTGGCGAGACCACGTTGCACCGCACCTTCTTCGGCGCCCCCTGGCGGGCCACGCCCTTGGCGAAGTGGATCTGGGCGGCCTTCATGGCGCCGTAGCAGTTGGGGTCGTCCGTCTCCGCCGCCGACACCGACGAGGTGATCAGGAAGGCGGCGTCGCCCTTCGCCTCGGCGGCCTTCTCCAGGAACGGCCGCGCCGCGTCGAAGCTGCGCACCGCGCCCATCATGTCGATGTCGAACATCGCCTTCCAGTCGCCCTCGGCGTTGCCCTGCACCAGGGCCGAGGCGTTGGAGACCAGGATGTCGATGCCGCCCAGCGTCTCTCCGGCCTTGGTGATGAAGGCCTTCAACGCCGGCCCGTCGGCGATGTCCACCGCCTGACCGAAGGCGCGGACGCCGCGGCCCTCCAGCGCCTTCACCGCTTCCGCCACCTGTTCGGCATTGCGTGCGCAGATCGCCACGTTGGCGCCTTCGTCGGCGAAGCATTCGGCGATGGCGCGGCCGATGCCGCGTGTGGCGCCGGTCACGACGGCGGTCTTGCCCTTCAGCTGCAGGTCCATCCCATTCTCTCCCAATCTGCTCGGGCGGGACCCTGCCCGAAACCTCAGGCTTCGAACAAGCCCGCGAAGCGCTGCCGCAGCAGGTTCTTCTGCACCTTGCCCATGGTGTTGCGCGGCAATTCGTCGACGAACACGATCCGCTTGGGCGCCTTGTAGGCCGCCAGCTGCGCGCGGGCCTGCGCGATCATCGCCGCCTCGTCACCCTGCCCCATCACAACCGCTACGACGCCCTCGCCGAAGTCCTTGTGCGGCGCCCCGATCACGGCGCTCTCGGTCACGCCCGGCAGCTCGTCGAGCACCAGCTCGACCTCCTTGGGATAGACGTTGTAGCCGCCGGAGATGATCAGGTCCTTGGCGCGGCCGGAGATCCACACACGCCCGTCGGGATCGCGCCGCCCCACGTCGCCGGTGATGAAGAACCCGTCGGCGGTGAACTCCTCGGCCGTCTTCTCCGGCATCCGCCAATAGGCGGAGAACACGCTGGGACCACAGATCTCGATCACGCCGGTGTCCTCGCCCCCGCCGATCCGGAGTTCCACGCCCGGCAGCGGATAGCCTACCGAGCCCGCGATTCGCTCGCCGGCCAGCGGGTTGGTCGTGATGATGACCGCCTCGCTCATCCCATAGCGCTCCAGGATCCGTTGGCCGGTGCGGGCCTCGAACTCCGCGAAGGTCGAGGGCAGGAGCGGGGCGGATCCGCAGATGAAGACGCGGACCTTGTCGGCCACCTGGCGCGTGAACCCGGGACTGGCCAGCAGCCGGGTGTAAAAGGTCGGCACCCCCATCATCACCGTCGACCGCTCGAGCCCGGCCAGCACTTCGGCGTCGGCGAACTTGGGCAGCCAGACCATCGGACAACCGGAGAGGAAGGCGCAGTGCAGCGCCACGAACAGGCCGTGGACGTGGAAGATCGGCAGAGCGTGCAGCAGGACATCGTCGGGCGTGAACCCCCAGGCCTCGTGCAGCGCCAGGGCATTGGCCGCCAGGGCGCCATGGCTCAGCATCGCGCCCTTAGACCGGCCGGTGGTGCCGGAGGTGTAGATCAGGCTCGCCAAGTCGTCGGCCTCACGCGCCACGCTCACCGCCAGCGTCCCGGCCGATCCTGCCTCGGCCACCCAGGCCGGCGGATCGGTGACGAACACCTTCGGCTCGGCGTCGCCCAGGAAGTAGTCCACCTCGGCGCGGGTATAGGCGTTGTTCAACGGCAGGAAGACCGCGCCGGCCTTGAGCACGCCCAGATAGACCATCACAGCCTCAGGCGACTTCTCGGCCTGCAGCGCCACGCGGTCGCCGGGCCCGACGCCCTCCGCCACCAGCCGGCCGGCCACCTGGGCCGCCCCCGCCTCCAGCGCTCCGTAGCTGATCTCCGAGCCGTCGCTCAGCAGGAAGCAGGGCTTTGAACGGTCCGCAGGGAAGCGGCTGGCCAGGAGGTCGTAGAGGTTCTGGGACATGGCCCCCTTCCCTAGCCGATTTTCAGCGGCGATTGTCCAGGCCATGATCCCCGACGATGCCCTGGCCCGCATCCGCCGTTACGACGGCCGCCTGAAGGCCTTCGTGCGCGTGTTCGATCCGCCGCTGGCCGGCGAGGTCGAAGCCGGCCCGACCATCGCCATCAAGGACCTGATCGACATCGCAGGCGTCCCGACCGGCGGTGGCGCCCGCGTTCCGCTGGACCGCAACCCGGCGCGCCATGCCGTGGTCGTCCAGCGCCTGCTGCAGGCCGGCTGGAGCGTGGTCGGCAAGACCCACACTGTGGAGTTGGCCTACGGCGGCTGGGGGACGAACCGGGCGGTAGGCGCGCCGTGGAACCCCTGGGACGCCAAGATCCACCGCGCCCCCGGTGGCTCCTCCTCGGGCTCCGCGGTGGCCGTCGCCGCCGGCCTCTGCGACGCCGCGTTGGGAAGCGACACCGGCGGCTCGGTGCGAATCCCGGCCTGCGTCTGCGGGGTCGTCGGCCTGAAGCCCGGTCGCGGCCTCGTCAGCCTGACCGGCGTCCATCCCCTGGCGCCATCCCTCGACACGGTCGGCGCTCTTGCCCGCGATGTCGCCACTGCCGCCCGCGTGCTGGCGATCATATCCGGCCCAGACCACGCCGCCGCCATCCGCGGCCCGTTCGACGCCGAATCCGCGCTTACCGCCGACGTCCGCGGCCGCCGCCTGGCCGCCATTCCCCTCGACGGCCTGGGTGAGGTCGATCCGGACGTGGGGCGTCTCTACCTAGAGGCGCTCGACCGGTTCCGCGGCGCCGGGGTGACCATCGACATGGCCCGGCCGCCGCACACGTTGGAGGAGTCGTTCACCCCCAACGGCCTGCTCATGGCCGGCGAGGGCTGGCGCGCCTGGGGCGATCGGGTGGCCGCCCACGGCGAACTCATGGACCCGTGGATCGTCCGGCGGCTCGAGGCAGGCCGCGACGTCTCGGAGGCTAGTCTGGCGGAGGTCCATAGGCAACGCGCCCAGGGACAGGCCGCGTTCCACACCTGGCTGGCGGGCTACGACGCCCTGCTGTCGCCAACCTGCCCGATTCCGGCGCCGCCACTGGCCGCCGTGGACGAGACCGTATCACCGCTCAGCCGCCTGACGCGGGCGGCGAACTACCTGGACCTGCCGGGCGTCAGCGTCCCCTGCGGCCTCACCTCGGAAGGCTTGCCGGCAGGCCTGCAGATCCTCGGCAACCCGCGTGACGAGGAGACTGTGGTGGCCCTGGCCGCAGCGTTCGAGAGGGTCAGCGGCTGGGATGGGCGCGCGCCTGACCTGTCAGGCTTTGCCTGAGTCCTGCCTAGGCGCGCCCATTGCACGCAGCGCCACACCACCGGCCAGCGCCCAGAGCGCCCCCAGGCACCAACCGGCGAGCACGTCGCTCGGCCAGTGGACCCCCAGGTACACCCGGCTGAATCCCACCGCCACCAGCAGCGCTCCCGCGAGCCCGTAGGCCAGCGCCTTGGTCCGCCTGCGCGTCTCCAGGCTCGCCACCAGCATGGCCAGCGTCAGGTAGGTCGCCGCCGCCAGGGTGGAGTGGCCGCTGGGAAAGCTGCCCGAGTAGACATAGACATCGTGCGGCACGAGGTCGGGCCGCGGCCGGGCGTAGAGCGACTTGGTCGTCTCGCTGGAGATCCAGGCCAGGAGCACCGCTCCGATCATCACCAGCGCGTGGCGACGGCGGTTGTGGAACAGAAACGCCAGCACCGCGACTATCGACACCAGGGTCACCACCGTCGTGCCGCCGAGCCCGGTGGCGTCGCGCACAGCCTCCTCGATCGCCTGGGAGCCGATAGGATTGTTCAGGTCCCCCGGCGTACGCAGCAGCAGGAGCAGCCGCCGGTCGATGGCGTGCGTGTCGCCTTCTACGACCTCGCTTCCGATGTTGAGGAAAGCCCACAGGCTGCCCGCCGCCAGGACCAGGCCCAGCAAAACTTGCGTCTCGAACCGCCGCACGAACCGCCAGACGCCAGCGATCGGACGCACCCACTTGGTCATGCCAGGAAGCTAAGGCGGCCCAGCCACGGCCACAATGACCGTTGGCGGCCTCAGGCCGCTGCGCCGAGGTCCATGCCGGCGTTGCGTAGCATCGCGTTTACCGCCGCTAGGGCCGCGTCCTGGCTGGTATGTGCGCCATCGGCCACGGTCACGCCGTCTTCGTCGAATACCCGCCAGCGCCAGCCGTCCTCGGACTGGCTGAGGGAATAGGCGAACGACGGGTCTTCACGCATATCTGGCCTCCAGCGCCTCGGCTGGTTGAACACCCACACAAGCAAGAGGTTTCGCACTGCACAACGAGATTCCCGCGGATGCGAATTGTGCTCGCGCGGAAGGCGACTCTCAGCGCTGGTCGAGCAGGGTCCGCCCAGCCTGCCGCGCCGATGTGCAGCCTGTCAGGATCATGGCCACGGCCAGTTCCGCACGCAGGATCTCCAGCATCCGGGTCACCTGGGCCTCGCCGCCGGCGCCCAGGGCCCAGGCCCAGGCGCGGCCGACGAAGCAGGCCTTGGCTCCCAGCGCCAACGCCTTCAGGACATCCAGCCCCGAGCGCACGCCGCCATCCATAAAGACCTCCAGGTCGCCGCCGACCGCGTCGGCGATCCGCGGCAGGGCGGCGATCGTCGAACTCACCCCGTCGAGCTGGCGGCCGCCGTGGTTGGAGACCACCAGCCCCTGCGCGCCCGCCTTCACCGCGTCGCGCGCGTCCTCCACGTCCAGCACGCCCTTGATCACGATCGGCCCGTCCCAGACCTCGCGAACGAAATCCAGGTCTTTCCAGGTCACCGAGCGATCGAAGTTGCGCCCGATCCAGGCCATGTAGTCGGTGATCCGCCGCCCTTCGGTGACCGCCGCCTGGACGTTGCCGAGGGCATGCGGCCGGCCCTTCATGAAGACGTCCCAGGTCCACCCGGGGTGGAGCACGCCGTCCTTGGCGCGCGTCAGCATCGTCTGCAGCGGCGTGGCGCCGGTGAACCCCGAGCGGACGTCGCGGTAGCGAGATCCGGGCAGCGGCAGATCCACGGTGAACGCCAGCACCGGGCAGCCGGCGGTCTTTGCGCGACCCAACAGCTCGCGCATGTAGCCGCGGTCCTTCAGCATATAGAGCTGGAACCAGGGCGGCGTGCCGGCCGCGGCCGCCACTTCTTCGATCGAACAGAGGCTGACCGTCGAAAGGCACATCGGAATCCCGACGCCGGCCGCGGCCCGGGCCGCCTGCGTCTCACCGCGCCGCGCGTACATGCCCGCCATGCCCACCGGGGCGAGGCCGACCGGCATCGTCAGCGTCTGACCCAGGGTCTCGACGCTCATGTCGATGGCGCTCATGTCGCGCATCACCCGCTGGCGCAGGGCGATGGCCTCCAGGTCGGCCACGTTCCGCCGCAGCGTCTCTTCCGCGTATGAGCCGCCGTCGATGTATTCGAAGAAGATGTGGGGCAGCCGCCGGCGCGCCAGTTCGCGAAAGTCCGAGACCGAAGCCGCGCGCATCGAAGGCCCTCCCGCCGCCGGGTTTTGTGAAGCGCCCGCCACGGCGGCGCAAGATGGAAGCAAAAACCCGCGATCCGCGTTGGACGTCACCGGCGGTCGCGCTAAAGGGCTGTACGAGAGACCGCCGAAAGCGGATCGGCAGGAACGGAGACAGCGGTGAGCGACCGGATCGAACGACCCTGGGCCCTGATGCGCCACCACGCGGGCTGGGCCGACGTTTTCCACATCGACAGCGAAACGGCCGATCACATCACCGGCTTCTATCCGGACCGTGAGACCGTGGGGCCGCCGGTGAACTACTCCACCCGCGCCGTCCTGGCCCGCTACCCGACCATCGAGGCGGCCCGTGCGGCGCGCGAGGGCGCGGTTTCGGAGTGGCGCAAGCACGACGCCCTAGTGCGCGAGGCGGAGTCCAAGCTGCACGACGCCGAGAAGCTGCGCGAGGACGCCTGGCTCAACTCGCTGCGCGACGCCGCCAACCGCGCCTAGCGGCGACTACATCTTCCGCCCGCTCCGGTAGGTGTCGTGACAGGCCTGGCACGCCCCGCCCACGGGGCCGTATTGGGCCTTCACCCCGGCGACATCGCCATTCGCCGCGGCCTGGCTTAGCTTCAGCGCCTCCGCCTGCAGGTCGGCCGCCTTGGCGCCGAAGCCCGCCGCGTCGGTCCAGATGTTGGCCTTGGCCCCGCTCATGGGGCGCGCCTCGACACCGCTGCCGCGCGGGAACCAGGAGGGGATGGCGTCGGCCATCGTGGCCACCATCCTGGCGCTGGACGCCAGGACCGCCTTGTCTGGCGCAGACTTCTTCAGCTCGTCCCCGACGGCCTTGAAGGCCTTGTCCAGTTCCTGGAAGTGGTCGTGCCGCACATAGGCCGCGCGCTGAGCCGGGGTGGGGTTCTTGGGCATCGGGTCGTCGTGGGCCAGCGCGCCCGCGGCTGTGACGGCGGCGCCGAACCCCACCGCGAGGGCCGCACCCCTGCTGATCCAAGTCGACATGGTCCTGCTCCCTGTCGCAAACATCGGCTGGAGCCTTGCGGGCTCAGCGACCGGCCGTCAACGTCTTGGCCGCAACCGGCGCGCCCTGCCGGCTGGCCTCCGCGATCAGGCCCGCGCAGTTGGCGTCCTTGGCCAGGCCCGGGTCGATGAATGGCAGGATGGCCGCCAGCGGGTTGATCCCGCCCAGGAGCAGGCCGCCCGCGCCCTGCGCCATGGCCGCGCCCGGTTCCACGCCGATCTTGGCCGCCGTCAGCGGTCCGGTGACCTTGATGGGCAGCAGCACCCGCACCAGCCGGAACTTCTTGTTGTGGCCGCGGAACTTGAAGTCCATCCGCTCGGCGCCGAGGTTCACCGTGCCGGAGCCCTTGATCAGGACCGGCCCGGTGTCGACCACGATGTGGCCGGCCCGCATGACGCCACCCTTGGTGTCGAACGTGGCCACCGCGCAATGGACAGGCGTCATGTCCTTCTTGTTCAGGAGGCCCAGGCCTTTGACGACATTGACACCGGCCAGTTCGGCGAACGCCTTGCGGATCTCCCCGCCCGGCGCAACGACCACGACCTGGCCGTCGGCGTTGGCGAAGGCCTTGTGCAGGCTGTTGCCTGCCCCCGACAGCTTGGCGCGGCCAACCACGGCCCCGGTCAGCGGCGCGGCGCCGTCGTACTGCAGCGGCAGGATGCTCTCGATCCGCGCGTTGGAGAGGCGCAGGTCCATGTCCGTCACCGGCACGGCGTTGCGGGCATCCAGCCCGATCCGGCCCGACACGCGGCCCCGCGAGAGGTTCAGCTCGACGGGGTCGATCTTGAGCAGACCGGCGTCGAGCTTCACCCGCGCAGAGCCCGACGACAACTTCACCGGCGCGTCGCGAATCGAGAGGGCTTTGTAGGTCACGTCGGCGTCCATGGCGCGGATGCGGGTGACGTCCAGGGTGGCGTCCGGCAGCACCCGCTGCTGGGCGCCCAGCTTGGCGTGCATGGCCTTCTGCTCGGCCGACGCGGTCTCGCCCGGACCCACCGCGGGCGAACCGCCGAACAGGGCCCCGATGTCGTCGAAGTCGAGACTGTTGGACTGGAGGTCGGCCTTCAGGAACAGCCGCTTGCCGCCCGTCTCCAAGGTCATGACGCCAGATAGGTCGCTGTCGCCGACGCGGCCGCCGATGTCGGTGATGCGCCAAGTGAGGCCGTCGCGGGTCAGCTTGCCTCGCAGGTTGTAGGGTGGGGTGTTGGGCAGCGCGACGCCGGTAAGCAGGAACAGCGCCGCCATGTCCGGCCCGCGGCCCGTGGCCGTCATGTAGAACTGGCCCAGGTCGAAAGGCTGCGGGATCGCGCCCCGGGCGGACAGATAGGTGTCGCCGGCGCGGATCTCGGCGTCGAATGGATACGGCTTGTCACGCTCGATGTTGATCAGCGGGCCACCCGTCACATCCATGCGGAACGGAGCGCCGTTGATCGTGCCCTTGCCCAGCAGCCCGAAGCCCTTGTTCTCGGCGCCAAGCCGCTCGCTGGCGTTGATCGTGCCCTCGAACTTCAGCTTCCGCATGAGGTCCAGGAAGACCATCCGGCCGTCCTTGATGACGAAGCTGTGGATCGGCGGCAACTTCATCGGCGCCTGCACGCGGCCGTCGGAAAAGTCCCAGGTCTTGCGCCCCTGGGCATCCGCGAACAGCGCCACGTTGGGCCGGTCGAAGCGAAGGACGCGAATATCCGTCCGGCCCAGGAACAGCGGCAGCAGCCGGACCTGAACGGTGATCCGCTCGGCGTTCGCCATCTCCTTGCCGCCGGCCCACGCCGGGTTGGCGATGTGGACCCCGTCGACGGTGACCCAGGGCTGCCAGGACCAGACGTTGGCGTTGAGGTCCCCGGTGATGGTCACCTGGCGGTGCAGGCGCGCCGATGCGACGCGCTCCACAGGGCCACGGAACCAGTTCCAGTCCCAGAGCGCGAAGAGCACGGCGATGGTGATCGCCAGGAGCGCCAGGACCACGCCGACCCACGACATCGTGCGCCGGCTGGGGCGCTTGAACCGCGGCGCGGTCGGGTGCGCCAGCCGTTCGCGCAGCGGCCGCCGCTGGCCAGGAGGAACACGGTCGGCGGGCGCGCGGGGTCGGCGGGGCTTGGGCGTCTGGACGGGTTGCTGGCTCACGGGCAGTCTCCGGGAGCCCCCACAACGCATGGACTCCGGGAGCGTTTCGCTGGAGCGTGAATGACTTAGTGGCTGACGCCCCGGGCCGTGACCGCCGCCAGGGCCGTGGCGACGATAATCCGCAGGTCAAAGCCGAAGGACATCCGCTGCATGTAGTCGCGGTCCAGGCGCACCTTCTCCGGGATCGGCAACTCGTCGCGGCCGTTGACCTGGGCCCATCCGGTGACCCCGGGGCGCAGGCGCTCCACTCCGGCCTCGGTGCGCAGGCGGATCAGGTCGGCCTGACTGTGGAGGGCCGGCCGCGGGCCCACCAGGCTCATGTCGCCGCGCAGCACGCTCCACAGCTGCGGCAGCTCATCAAGACTCGTGCGGCGCAGCAGCCGGCCGATGGGCGTGATCCAGCGGTCGGGGTCCTGCAGAAGGTGGGTCGCCACGTCGGGGGTGTCGATCCGCATGGTCCGGAACTTGGGCATCAGGAACTCGGCGTTCCCACGCCCTACGCGCCGCGACCAGTGGATCGCCGGCCCCCGGCTGCCCAGCCGCACCAGAAGCGCGAGCAACAGCAGCAGCGGCCAGCCGAACAGCAGGCCTGTCAGGGCGACGGCGATGTCGAAGGCCCGCTTCAGCACCGCCCGTTGTTAGCGCCGCTCGAGCTGGCTGTCAGGCTTCGTCCGGCAAGGCCGACTTGCGCGTCCGTGCCTTGGCCGCCAGGTCGGGGGCGGGAGGCGCCGGCTCGGGGACGGCCTCCAGTATCGGCGCGGGCTCGGGGACCTCGGCGGGATCGGACGCGGCGGCCAGCTCCGGCGCGATCTCGCTCACCGGCTCCAGCGCCGCGACGGGTTCGGCCATCGCCTCCAACGCGGCGATCGGCGCCTCGGCGATGTATTCCACGAGGGCCTCGGCGGCTTCCAGGACCGGTTCCGTCGCAGGTGCGGCGGCGGCGAACATGGCCTCGAGGTTGGCCGGTCGGGCCCAGCGGGTCATCCACCAGAAGGCGACCCCGCCGGCCGCCGCGCCGGCGAAGTAGGCCCAAAGGGGCGATGCGGCGCCGACCATGTAGTTCGGCAGCGACTTCGGTTCCGGCACGTGAGAGGTCTCGGGATAGGCCATGGGGGTATCCTTGGCGGAAGGGATGGTGCGCCGCAACATAGCACTAAGCTTGGTCTCGCAGTTGCGAAGTTATTTTGACGACAGCCCGTAGACCCGCGCCGCCCCCTCGGCGCCCAAGACTTGCGCGACCCAGCCGCAGATCGAGGCAAGAGGGACCGTCAGGTCCGGGCCATCCACCAGCACGAGGGCGCAACCGTTCATCTTCATCGGGTCGGCGAGCGGGCGCATACGGCATTCCGCGACAATCATCGGCGCGGCGACCTCGTCCTCCAGGTCCCGCAGGAACGAATCCAGGGTCTCCAGGTCCTTGATCGGTAACCAGACCAGCGCCTGGGCCCGCCGGTTCTTGCGGCGAAGGGCGGCCAGGGTTGCGACGACGCGGTCGTAGTCGTCGGGCTGCTCGAAGGGCGGGTCGATCAGCACCAGTGCGCGGCCGTCCCTCGGGCACTCCGCCACCGCCGTCGCATAGCCATCCCGGCAGAGGGTGCGAACATCTTCCCGGCCTCGCAGCAACCCCCGCAAAGCCTCGTGCTCGTCCGTACGCAACTCACACGCGATGTACTGGTCCGCCGTCCGCAGCGCCTGGGCGATCAGCCACGGCGAGCCCGGATAGCGCTGTACCGCGCCGCCGCCGCTCAAGCCCGATACGATATCGACCAGCGGCGCGAAGTCGGC
>NZ_CADEGK010000055.1:21187-23103 GCF_902826855.1 uncultured Phenylobacterium sp.
GGCGGGCCCTTCGCCGTCAGGTCGGCCAGCAGGCGCAACAGTGCCGCATGCTTCACGAGGTCGGCGAAGTTCCCGGCGTGGAAGGCGTGGCGATAGTTCAAGCTTGTCCGGTGGCTGGAGGCGGAACTTGGCCGCCCATACCACGTTGCGGCCCGGCGTGGAGGGCCGGACCTTGGCGAAGGACACGAACGACGAGGCGGTCCCGCAGGGCCTCTCCTACGTCAGCGACCAGGACCCCGGCCTGCGGCGCAAGAAGAGCCGCGCAGGCTTCGACTTCTTCGACGTCGGCGGCGCGCCGATCCGCGACGCGAAAACCATCGATCGCATCCGCGCCCTCGCCATCCCTCCAGCCTGGACCGACGTCTGGATCAGCCCCAAGGCCAACGGGCACATCCAGGCGACCGGACGCGACCAGCGGGGCCGCAAGCAGTATCGCTACCACGTGCGCTGGCGGCAGACCCGCGACGGCGCCAAGTACGGCCGCCTGATCGCCTTCGGCCGCGCCCTCCCGCGCCTGCGCCGGCGGATGGAAGAGGACCTTGCCCGCCGCGGCCTCCCCCGCGAGAAGGTGCTGGCCGCCGTGATCCGGGTGATGGAGACGACCCTGATCCGGGTGGGAAACGAGGAGTACGCCCGCGCCAACAAGAGCTTCGGCCTCACGACCCTGCGCGACCGGCACGTGAAGGTTGGCCGAGCCAGGACGGCGTTCGAGTTCAAGGGCAAGAGTGGCAAGTTCCACGTCACCGGCTTCAACGACCGCCGCCTCGCGCGCATCGTCAAGGCCTGCCAGGACCTCCCCGGCCAGCGGCTGTTCCAGTACCTGGACGAGGACGGCCAGCGCCACGCTGTCGAGAGCGCCGACGTCAACGCCTACATCCGCGACGCCATGGGCGACGACTTCTCCGCCAAGGACTTCCGCACCTGGGCCGGCACGGTCGCCGCCGCGCGCGCCCTGACGATGCCGGAATGCGCCGACCTCTCGACCCGCAACGTCAACACCTGCGTGAAGGCCGTCGCAGGCCTCCTCGGCAACACCGCCG
Organism: uncultured Phenylobacterium sp.; assembly: GCF_902826855.1. Lineage (GTDB taxonomy): Bacteria > Pseudomonadota > Alphaproteobacteria > Caulobacterales > Caulobacteraceae > Phenylobacterium. Next base: position 22,228 of record NZ_CADEGK010000055.1, read on the forward strand.
CCGTCGCCAGGAGCGCCTACATCCACCCTGCCGTGCTGGAGTCCTACGCCGCGGGCGAGCTCGACCTCAAGGCCGCCGACGGCCGCAGCTTCGAGCTCGCTGTGCTCAGGTTCCTGGAGACCCGCACCTGATCACCGACCCACTGGCGCTCTGTCGCGCCAGGGGTATGGTGACCGCCGATCAGGCGCCATGACGAGCGCCCTCGGAGGATGCCCATGTTTGGTCCGCGGCTGCGCTTCGGCGCCTTCATCGCGCCCTTCCACCCGGTGGATGAGAATCCCACCCTGGCCATCCAGCGCGACCTGGAGCTGGTCCAGCACATGGATAACCTGGGCTTCGAGGAGGCCTGGATCGGCGAGCACCACTCCGCCGGCTACGAGCTGATCGCCAGCCCCGAGGTGTTCATCGCCGCAGCGGCCGAACGCACCAAGCACATCCGCCTGGGGACCGGGGTCTCGTCCCTGCCCTACCACCATCCCATGATGCTGGCCGACCGCATCAACCAGCTGGACCACATGACCCGCGGACGGGTGATGTTCGGCGTGGGTCCCGGCGCCCTGGTCTCCGACGCCATGATGATGGGCATCCCGCCGACCGCCCAGCGCGACCGCATGGACGAGGCGCTGGACGTCCTGGTGCGGCTGATGCGCGGAGAGGCGGTAACCCACAAGTCCGACTGGTTCGAGCTGCGCGACGCACGCCTGCAGATGACCCCCTATTCGCGGCCGTCCGTGGAGTTCGCGGTGGCCAGTCAGGTCTCGCCGACCGGCGCGCGGGCGGCGGGTCGGCACGGGCTGGGCCTGCTGTCGATCGGGGCCACGTCCGCGGCCGGGTTCAACGCGCTGGCCTCCAACTGGCACATCGCCACGGACATGG
>NZ_CADEGK010000056.1 GCF_902826855.1 uncultured Phenylobacterium sp.
GGTCCACGCCAGGAACTCAGGCCAGAGCCGCGCGATCCGCACCGGCGTGCTGGCGGCGCGGGGGCGGGTGATCGTCACCCTGGACGGTGACGGCCAGAACGATCCGGCGGACGGACCGGCCCTCGTGGACTCCCTGCTGGCGGGGGCGCCGGCATTGGCGATGGTGGGCGGCGAACGGGTGAAGCGGCAGGACAGCGCCGCCAAGAAGTTCGCCTCGCGGATCGGCAACGGGGTGCGCAAGCGCCTGTTGCGAGACGCCGCCGACGATACGGGCTGCGGCCTGAAGGCCTTCCGACGCGAGGCGTTCCTGCGGCTCCCCTACTTCGACCACATCCACCGCTACCTGCCGGCGCTGATGCTGCGCGAGGGCTATGAGGTGGCGTTCTGGCCAGTGCGCCATCGCCACCGCCGGACGGGGGCGTCCAAGTACAACAACCTAGGCCGGCTGATGGCCTCACTGCCGGACCTCTGGGGTGTGATGTGGCTGAAGTCCCGGTCGCGCGATCCGGGCGGGGTGGACGAGGTCTAGGACGGAACGCGGCCCAGCACCCCTCTCGCCACCTGCAGGCCCTGCTCCATCATTGGCGCCACGATCTCGGCGGCCACGTCGTCGGGCAGAACGTCGGCGGTCCAGGTGAGGCGGGATTTGCCGGCGCCCAGGTCGTCCACCTGGAAGCTGGCCGAATGATGGGTGAAGCGTTCGGTCACCGAATAGGCGAGGCGCCGGCGCGCGTCGTCGCGGCCGAGGAACAGCTCCTTGACGGTCAGGCCGTTGGCGAAGGTGACCATCCGCGCGCCGGGGATCAGCTCCACGTTCGTGACGAACCCCGGGGCGAACCGGCGATGGACCGCGCCGAAATCGGATACGGCGTCCCAGACCGCGTCGGCCGGGGCGTCGATGTCGATGGTCTTGATGATGGTGGCCATGGGCGGCTCCTATTGCTGGAACCACCAATTGGGGCCTCGTCGCGTTGGTTGCTGGCGGGATTCGGCCGTGGTCAGGTGAACGCGCTGAAGACTAGGGTGACCACGGCGATGTCGACGAAGCGGGCGAGGAAGACGAGCATCTTTGCGTCCGTGGCGAGGGCGATCGAACACGGTTAAGCAAGACGCGCGCCAACCGAGCCCGATCCTATGGCCCTGTTCTTCGACGCCTCATGGTTCGACGGAAAACTCGCGGAAAGAGGGCTTTCGCGCGCCGTGATGGCCGCCGTGGCCGGCCTCTCGGAGGCCGAGTTGGCGCTGGTGTTCAAGGACCAGAGGGAAGTTTCCGCCGGGCAGGTGGCGGCCTTTGCCGAGCTGCTGGGGGCGTCTGCGGCCGAGGTGGCCGAGCGCGCGGGCGTTTCGACGCCCAGGCCTTCGGAGGATCCGGTGACGGCCCTGGAGCGACGGGTCGCGGCGCTGGAGGCGGAAGTGGCGCGGCTGCGCGCGCGCCAGAACTAGATGTCGGTGCGCGCCTGGCGGCCTTTGCGGGCGCGGCGGTCGTAGCTGCCGGACCATTCGGTGCGGTTGTAGGCGATGCGGGCGGTATCGAGGATTGTGGCCCCGCCGCGCAGGCCGCGGCGCTGGCCGTCCTGCCCCAGCAGCTGGGCGTCGAGCTCGCTGTCGCGGCGGCGTGGCGGGTCGTCGCGGAACGACCGCGCCGGGGTCACCGGACCGGCCGGGACCGGCAGGTTCGAGGTGGCGCGAGCCTCGCGCGCCTCATCGGCCCGGGCCTCTGCGGCCCTCGCCGCCTGGCGGGCCGATACGGTCTGTCGGATGCGATCAATCCGGGACATCGTGCGGCACAACCTGCAATAGCTGATCCAGCAACCTAGCCTTTTGCCAGCTTGTCCAGCTGAGCTTGCATCTCGGACATCTGTTTACGCAAGGCCGTTAACGCATCATCGGTTCCGGAATCAGCCTTGGGTTGAGCCGCGCCGGCCGGCGAAGAGGCCTCGTCGGGCCGCTGGCCGGGGGCGAAGGGGAAGGGCGAGAACATCTTCATGGCCCGGTCGAACAGCGCCAGGTTCTGCCGCGTCATGTCCTCGAAGGCGGCGATGCCACCGGTCGGGCCGAAGCTGGTCATCTGGCCGCGCAGCCGCTCCTGCTGCTGGGTGAAGCTGGCGAGCGAAAGTTCCAGGTAGCTGGGCAGGAAAGCCTGCATGGAATTGCCGTAGAACCCGATAAGCTGGCGCAGGAACTGGATCGGCAGCAGCGACTGCCCCTGGCTTTCCTCCTCGAAGATGATCTGGGTGAGGACGGTGCGGGTGATGTCCTCGTTGGTCTTGGCGTCGTAGACGACGAAATCGACGCCCTGCTTCACCATCTCCGACAGGTGCTCGAGGGTGACGTAACTGGACGAGGCGGTGTTGTAGAGACGCCGGTTGGCGTACTTCTTGATGATGACCTTCTCGGCCGCGGCGCCCCCTCCCGGGGGCGAGCCGGCGGTGTCTTGGGTGTCGGCCATCCCTGATCCCTGTTCGCGGCTCTCTGCGCTGCGCAGCCGGCCTCTTCTGCACCGCACTATCGCGCATGCGAGCAGATTAGCAAACGGCATCAGGCAATTGGCGCTTTGGGCTCTTGCCCTGCCGGTTGGCCGAGCCCAAAAGAAATCCCAGGCCGCCAACAGGAGCCCTTTCATGAGCGACGTCGTCATCGTTTCCGCCGCACGCACGCCGGTGGGGTCATTCAACGGAGCTCTCTCGAGCCTGCCGGCTCACGAGCTGGGCCGCATCGCCATCCAGGCCGCGGTCGAGCGGGCCGGCATCCAGGCCTCCGACGTCGGCGAGGTTATCCTGGGCCAGGTGCTGCAAGCCGGCGCCGGCCAGGGCCCCGCCCGCCAGGCGGCGGTCAACGCCGGCATCCCGATCGAAAGCCCGGCGTGGAGCCTGAACCAGCTGTGCGGCTCGGGCCTTAGGGCCGTCGCCCTTGGCGCCCAGCAGATCAGTGACGGTTCGGCGGAGATCGTCATCGCCGGCGGGCAGGAAAGCATGAGCCAGTCCCCGCACGCCCAGCACCTGCGCGGCGGCCAGAAGATGGGCGAGCTGACCTTCCTCGACACCATGCTGAAGGACGGGCTGTGGGACGCCTTCCACGGCTACCACATGGGCCAGACCGCCGAGAACATCGCCGCCCGCTGGCAGATCACCCGCGAGGACCAGGACCGCTTTGCCGTGGCGTCGCAGAACCGCGCCGAGACCGCCCAGAAGGCCGGCCGCTTCGCCGGCGAGATCGCGCCGGTGACCATCAAGGGCCGCAAGGGCGACACGGTGGTCGACCAGGACGAGTACATTCGCCTCGGCGCCACTTACGAGGTCATGGCGGGCCTGCGCCCGGCCTTCACCAAGGACGGTTCGGTGACGGCGGCCAACGCGTCGGGCCTGAACGACGGCGCCGCAGCGCTTGTGCTGATGAGCGCGGCGGAGGCCCAGAAGCGCGGCCTGAAGCCGCTCGCCCGCATCGCCTCCTGGGCCAGCGCCGGGGTGGACCCGGAGATCATGGGCACCGGCCCGATCCCCGCCAGCCGCCGGGCTCTCGAGCGGGCCGGCTGGAAGCTCTCCGACCTGGACCTGATCGAATCCAACGAGGCGTTCGCCGCCCAGTCCCTATGCGTGGTGCGCGAGCTGGGCCTCGACCCGGAGAAGGTGAACGTCAACGGCGGCGCCATCGCCATCGGCCATCCGATCGGCGCGTCGGGCGCCCGCATCCTGACCACTCTGCTGCACGAGATGGCCCGCGGCGACGCGAAGAAGGGCTTGGCGACGCTTTGCGTCGGCGGCGGCATGGGTGTCGCGATGTGTGTGGAAAAGGTCTGATACCGACCCACCGCCCGATCAACAGGGCTCGGCGACCAAGGGAGTGAGAACATGGCCAGGGTAGCGCTTGTCACGGGAGGAACCCGCGGCATCGGGCGGGCGATCGTCGAGCGGCTGAAGGCCGACGGGTGCAAGGTCGCCGCGGGCTATTCCGGCAACGACGCCGCCGCCGCGGCCTGCGCCAAGGAGCTGGGCGTGATGGTGGTCAAGGGCAACGTCGGCAGCTTCGCAGATTGCAAGACCGCCGCCGACGCCGTGGCCGCCGAATTGGGACCCATCGACATCCTGGTCAACAACGCCGGCATCACCCGCGACGGGGTCTTCCACCGGATGAGCCCCGAGCAATGGAGCGAGGTGATCCGCGTCAACATGGACTCGCTGTTCAATATGACCCGCCAGGTCATCGAGGGCATGCGCGAGCGCGAGTGGGGCCGGGTCATCAACATCTCGTCGATCAACGGCCAGAAGGGCCAGATCGGGCAGACCAACTATTCCGCCGCCAAGGCTGGCGTGATCGGCTTCACCAAGGCGTTGGCGCTGGAGAACGCCAAGAAGGGCGTGACCGTGAACTGTGTCGCCCCCGGCTACATCGACACCGAGATGGTGCAGGCGGTGCCGGCCAAGGTGCTGGAAGGCATCATCGGCCAGATCCCGGTGGGCCGCCTGGGCCGCGGCGACGAGATCGCCGACACCGTGTCCTTCCTGGCCGGCGAGCGGGCGGCCTACGTGACGGGGACCACGCTTTCACTGAACGGCGGCCAGTACCTGGTCGGGTGAAGACCTCGCGACAGTCCAAAAAGCGCCCCGATCAACTGGCATCTCATCGTTTGGCATGATGTGCAGGTTGACGGCGTCGAGGAGAGCGGTGGCAGCGGCGCTGCTGTGCGCCACTGCCCTTGGCGCACCGGCCACGGCCGGCGTCACCGACCGCATCCGCGATGGCTTCGTCAAGCAGCGCGGCCGCGAGGCCAAGGCCGCGCCCCTGGCACGGTATATCTCCGAGGACGGCCGGGTGTTCACCCTGGACCGCACCCAGCCGGTCCCGATGCTCAAGTTCGAGGACAGCCCCGAAGTCTGGGTGCTGCTGCCGAGCCCGGCGCCGCGCGGCGACGTGATCTACAAGAACGACCTGGGCGAGCCGGTGCTCCGGGCGACGCGGCTGGGCGGCTACACCCTGTTCACCGACGACCGGCCCAACGGCCAGGCCGTGTCGCTGGCCGGCGGTGGCGCGCCCCTGCGACTGGCGGCGCTCAGCCCGCAGGCGGTGTTCGAACGACTCGCGCAGTCGTCTGTACGGGCCAGCCGCGCAGCGCGGCGACCGATGCTGTTCGAGGCCGAGGCGACCCCGGCCTCCTCGGCCCTGATTGCCGACGCCGCGGTGGTGACCGCCGTGGCGATCATCCGGCTGTCCCAGCGCGCGGACGGCCGCCGCTTCCTGGGTCGCTTCAGTCGCGTGCGCTTCGAAGAGGGCAAGAAGGCCGGGGCCAGCCTCAAGGACGGCGTCCTGCGCATCGTCGTGGCCCCGCGGCAGGGCCTCGCTGGCCGGCCGTCGTCGGACAAGATCCTGAAGGTGGCGCTGGAAAGGTGAGGCTCGTCGCCTCCCGCCTCCGGCGGGACGGAAGGTCTCAGCCCTTGAAGTTGTCCTTGGCCTCGCGGACCGCCGCGAACCCTCGCGCATCGGCCTGGCGCAGGAAGGGATTGGTGGCCTTTTCCAGGCCGATGGTGGTGGGCACCGTCCATTCGCCGCGCTCGCGGGCGGCGAAGACCGCGTCGGCGCGGGCCCTCAGGGCGGCGCTGCCGTCCACCGAGAGCGCGAAGCGGGCGTTGGAGGCAGTGTATTCGTGGGCGCAATAGACGCGGGTGTCGTCGGGCAGGGCGGTCAGGCGCTGCAGGCTGGCCCACATCTGCTCGGCCGTGCCCTCGAACAGCCTACCGCAGCCGAGCGCGAACAACGTGTCCCCGACGAACGCGACGTGGTCCGCCGGGTCGAAGTAGGTGATGTGACCGAGGGTATGGCCGCCGGTGTCGATCACCTGGAAGCGGGTCTCGCCCAGGTCCACGGTGTCGCCCTGGCCCACCTCGCGGTCCAGCGGCGCGATGCGAGTGACCTCGGGCGGGCCGATGATGGTGCAGCCGGTCATCGCCTTGATGTCGGCGTTGCCGCCGGCGTGATCGGGGTGCCAGTGGGTGTTGAGGATGAAGTCCAGCTCCCAGCCCAGGTCGTCCAGCTCGCGCAGGATCGCACCGGATTCGGGAGTGTCGATGCAGGCGGTCTTGCCCGTCGCTTCGTCGCGGACGAGGAAGCCGTAGTTGTCGGAGAGACAGGGGAACTGGTGAACCGTCAGAGGCATGGCCGAACTCCCGGAACAAGCGACGATGCGATTTAGGCTGGCAGCGACGCGACGTCGAGCATAGCTGATAGGGCATGCGCCGCGATGTCCTGGAACTTCGCCAGTTCTACGCCTCCGACCTGGGGCGTGCGGCCCGCGCCATGGTCGAGCGCAAGCTGCTGGAGGCCTGGGACGACGCCCACGGCCTCGACCTGCTGGCCCTGGGCTATGCGACCCCCTTCGTCGGCCCGTTCCGCGACCGCGCGCGGCGCGTGGTGGCCGGCATGCCGGCGCAGCAGGGGGTCGAGGTCTGGCCGGGCGGCGAGCGCAACCTGACCACCCTGACGCCCGAGGACAGCCTGCCGTTCCAGAACGCGCTTTTCGACCGGGTGCTGGTGGTCCACGGCCTGGAGGAGAGCGCCGACCCCGCGGGCTACCTGCGCGAAGTCTGGCGGGTGCTGGCGCCGTCGGGGCGCGCGATCATCACCGTGGCGTCGCGCAACGGGCTGTGGGCCAACACCGAGGCCACGCCGTTCGGCCACGGCCAGCCCTACACCCGCACCCAGTTGAGCGAGCTGATGCGCGAGGCGGAGCTGGAGCCCTCCGGCTGGACGCGGGCGCTGTACGTCCCGCCCGTGCCCTGGATGGCGCGGTGGGCGGACGGTTTCGAGCAGGTCGGCTCACGCGTCTGGCCCGGCTTCGCCGGGGTGCTGATGATGGAGGCGACCAAACAGACCTTCGCGGTGAAGCCGCGGGGCCACCGCGCCCGGGTGCGGATCGTGGCCCCCGGCCTGCTTCCCGCGCCCGGGGCGGCGCCGGTTTCCCGGGAGCCCGTCATGCGAGGCCCCTTGGCGCCGCGGCGGCGAAGGTCTTAGCTGTGCGGGCGGAACATCGAGCCTTGGGGGCGACCACGTCATGAAGCTGATCATCGCGGTCATCAAGCCCAGCCGCCTGGATGCGGTGCTGGACGCCGTCACCGAGGCCGGCGCCTCGGGCCTCACCGTCACCGAGGTGCGGGGCTACGGCCGCCAGCGGGGCAAGACTGAGGTCTACCGCGGCGCCGAGTACGAGGTGAAGTTGCTGCCCAAGGTGAAGCTGGAGATCGCGGTGCCGGACGACATCGCCGGTGCGGTCGTCGAGGCGATCAAGACCACGGCCAACAGCAACAAGATCGGCGACGGCAAGGTCTTCGTGCTGGACCTGGAGCGGGCGTTGCGCATCCGCACGGGGGAAGAGGACGCCGCGGCGATCGCTGGTTAGAGGCCGGAACCCGCGACCTTAGTAGCGCATCGGGCCGTCGCTATGGCTTCGGCGAGCTGCTCTTGCGAAACCGGCTTGAACAGGATCGCCGAGGGGTGATCGGAATTGATCCGTGCGATTGTCGCCGGTTCGCGGGACCCCGTGACGAAGATCACTTGCGCCCCGACGGTCGCGTAGATGGTGAGGGAGGCGTCGACCCCGTCGCCTTCGCCTCGCAGCCGCATGTCCATCAGCACCACCGCCGGCCTATAGTGCTGCGCCATAGCGATGGCTTCAGCAGCGGTCGCGGCGACGCCGCATACGGTCAGGCCCATCTCCTCGACCTGGATCTGCAGCGCAATGGCGATCAGCACCTCGTCGTCCACGATAAGGACAGTGTCGACCAGTGGGGTCATTGCAGCACCGGCTGGGCGATCTGGATTTCGCGGGCGAAGCCGCCGGCGTCGCGTCGGGCGGTCATGACGCCGCCCAGCTGCCGGACCAAGGCGTCCACGATGGTCATGCCGAGCGGCTTGGCGGCGCCACTTGTGGGAACCGCTTCCTCAGCCTCGGTCCCGTTGTCGGAAACCACGAGCGAGACTCTGCCGTCCGGCGCCTGATCGAGCGCGACCTTGATGACCCCGATCCCGGTCGGAAATGCGTGCTTCAGCGCGTTCGTGACCAGCTCCGTGACAACGAGACCCAGCGGGATCGCGAAGTCGAGGCCGACCTTGAGGGGTTCGGCTCGCACCGTCAGACTGACGCCGGGCGACGCCGCCGCATCCAGCAGGTTCCGGGACAGCTCTTCCAGGAACGGTGCGATGTCGAAGGTGCGGAGATCGTTCGAACCCATCAACTGATGGTGGACCAGGCCCAGGGCATGAACGCGGCCGCGCAACGCATGCAGCGCAGTGCGCGCGTCCGGGTCGGCGAGCCGCTTGCGCTCCATGACCAGCAGGCTGTCGACGATCTGAAGGTTGTTCTTCACCCGATGATAGACCTCCCTGAGCAGCACGTCGCGATGGGCCAGGGTGAGGGTGCGCTCCTCCAGGAGGGTCTCCAACTCTGCCTTGGCGGCCACCAGCGCGGCGTTGGACTTGTGCTGCGCGTCGATGTTCTCGATCACCGCGACGGCGAAGACGGGCGCTCCGGTGGTCGGAGAGCGGGTGACCGTGGCGGAACCCCGGCCCCAGATCGTGTGGCCGTCGCGGTGCAGGTAGCGCTTGTCGCGGATGTAGGCGGGCTTCTTCCCTTCGACCACCAGCCCGAAATCCGCCCGCTCTGCGTCCTCATCGTCTTCGATCGTGAACTCCCAAACGGGTCGGCCGGCCAAAGCCTCAGGGTGATGGCCCAGCATGTCCGCGAACGCCTGGTTGACCCGCAGGATCAGCCCGGTGAGCGGGTCGAACTGCACCTTCCCGACCGCCGCCCGCTCGAAGCTCGTGCGAAATTGCGCCTCGCTCAGCACGAGCGCGGCATGCGCCCGCTCGCCCTCCGCCAGGGCCTCGGACAGCGACTGGTTGGCGGCTTGCACCCTGGCGTGGCTGGCCCGCAGGCGTGCGCACACGGCCAGGATTAGGATGCCGACCCCCAGCGCGGTGACGACGCTGCGCGCTTCCGCGGCCGAGACGACGAACGAGAATTGCTCGCCGAGGTAGACATACCAGGCGCCGCCGGCCCCGCCGATCAGGGCCATCCAGCCGGCAAGATTGCCCCATCGCAGGCAGGTTATGAGAACGATGGGGAAGACCGCCATGAGCGGCTCGCCCCCGCCCGTCTGGCGCTTCAGCAATGAGCCCAGTGCGACCGCCAGGGCCGCAGCGAGAAGACCGATCAACATCGACGTCCAGGTCGAAGTCGGCGCGCGCCTCATATCGAACCATGAGGCCCACCGATTGGCGGCGGGGGCGCTGTCGACCGTCAGGACGTTAGGGAGTGCAGACATCGGCGGCTCGGCGGCGTGCCCCAGGTCAAGTCGACGAGTGACATCTAACACGCTTTGGTTGAACGGCGACATGGGTGACGTCTAATGCCGCGCCGGCTCGCGCCATCGCCTATTCGAACAGCCCCGCCTGCCCGGGCGCGGGCTTCCCTTCCACCTTGCGGCTCAACAGGAACAGCGCCGTTTCCGCGCGCCAGTTCTCGATGGGCCGGCGCGGGTCGATGGGGCGGGCGGGCTTGCCTTCGGATAGCGCGGCGCAGGCGTCGATGCGCAGGTCCAGCGCATCGCACAGGCTGACGAAGTCCCGCAGGGTGCAGAGGTGGATGTTGGGGGTCGAGTACCAGGGCTCGGGCAGGACGCCGGTCTCCGGCATGCGGCCGCGGCTGAGCAGAGCCCAGCGGACCTTCCAGTGTCCGAAGTTCGGCACCGAGACCACGGCCTGGCCGGCGATGCGCAGGAGTTCGGAGAGCACGTGCCGCGGCTCGCGCATCTGCTGCAGGGTCTTGGAGAGGATCGCGTAGTCGAAGGCCTGGCTGGGGAAGTGGTCGAGGTCGCGGTCCCCGTCGCCCTGCACCACGGCCAGGCCGCGAGCCAGGCAGGCGGCCACGCCGTCGGGGCTGATCTCCAGACCCTGGCCGTCGATCTGCTTCTCGCGGGTCAGCAGTTCCAGGAGTGCGCCGTCCTCGCAGCCGATGTCGAGCACGCGGGCGCCTGGGCGCACGAGCTTCAGGATCTCGGCGAAGTCCTCCCGGATGGACGTCATGGACGCGTAGCGCTCACGCCAGCCCTCGCGCCTGGGCCTGGGCTTCGAGGAAGCCGCGCAGGGTCTGCTCGAACACCGGCTCGTCGAGGAAGAAGGCGTCGTGGCCCTTGTCGGACTGGACCTCGGCGAAACTGGCCCGGCAGCCCGCGCCGTTCAGCGCGCGGACGATGTCGCGGCTCTCGGAGGTTGGATAGAGCCAGTCGGAGGAGAACGAGAGCACGCAGAACTTGACCTTGCGGGCCGGGACGAAGGCCGCGGCCAGCACGCCGCCGTGGGGTGCGGCCAAGTCGAAGTAGTCCAGGGCGCGGGTGATGTAGAGGTAGGAGTTGGCGTCGAAGCGGTCGACGAAGCTGGCGCCCTGGTGGCGCAGGTAGCTCTCCACCTGGAAGTCCGCGTCGAATCCCCACGACAGGCCGTCGCGCTGCAGTTCACGGCCGAACTTGCGCTGCAGCGCCGCTTCGGAGAGGTAGGTGATGTGCGCGGCCATGCGGGCCACGGCCAGCCCCTTGTCCGGGCGCATGCCGGCCTTGAGATAGGCGCCGCCGCACCAGTTGGGATCGGCCATGATCGCCTGGCGGCCGACCTCGTGGAAGGCGATGTTCTGGGCAGAGTGGCGCGCGGCGGCGGCGATGCAGACCGCGCTGAACAGACGGTCGGGATAGTCGGCCGCCCATTGCAGCACCTGCATCCCGCCCATGGAGCCGCCCAGCACGGCGAACAGCGTCTCGATACCCAGGGCCTCGACCAGCATGGCCTGGGCGCGGACCATGTCGGCGATCGTGATCACCGGGAACTTCAGCCCGTAGGCCTCGCCTGTGGCCGGGTCGATGGAGGCGGGTCCGGTGGTGCCCATGCAGCCGCCGACCACGTTGGAGCAGATGATGAAGTGCCGCTCGGGGTCCAGCGGCCGGCCGGGCCCGACGAACAGGTCCCACCAACCGGGCTTGCCGGTCAGCGGGTGAGGCGAGGCCATGTGCTGGTCCATGGTGAGCGCGTGGCAGACCAGCACCGCGTTGGTGCGCGCCGCGTTCAGCGAGCCATAGGTCTTGTAGGCGATCTCCAGCGGCGCGAGGGTCGCGCCCGAATCAAGGCGCAGGGGACGGTCGGCCGGGAACCGCCAGGTCCCGCCGCCGGTCTCGTATCCCGCCGTGATCGGAGCCTGCGCCGTCATGGCCGCCTTGGACCGTCTGGCCGGAGCGGTGTCAATGGCTTGCAGCAAGCCGCGCCTAGGCTATCAAGGGCCAGGGTTAGGGAGCGTCCATGGATCGTCTGATCCTCTTGAGGCACGGCAAGGCCGAACCGGATTCCACAAGCGGCGACGACTTCGACCGGCGGCTGGCCGCCCGGGGCGAGCAGGAGTCGAGCGAGATGGGGGCGCGGCTGGCCGACATGGGCTTTGCGCCGGACCTGGCGCTGGTCTCGCCGGCGGCGCGCGCCCGTGGCACCTGGGAGCACGCGGGCGCCCACTTCCCGAACGCCCAAAGTCGCTTCGACGACGGCCTCTACCACGCCGACTCCGCGGCGATCCGGCATGCGGTCGACAAGGCGGCCGGCGAGGCCAGGACGCTGATAGTGGTCGGTCACAATCCGGGCCTGCAGGAGCTGACCGTGCAGCTGTTGCAGGAAGCCGACGCCTCGCCGAGCCTGATCGCGCGGGCGCAGCGCAACTTCCCTACCGCGACGGCGGCGGTCTTCCTGTTCGACCACGACGGGAAGCCGCACTACGACGCCCTGTACTTCCCGGACCGCCACCATTGAGGATCTACAAGATCCTGCCTCGCGGCGAATGGGCTGCCGCGCAGCGGGCGGGGCGCTTCGAGGGCTCCGCGGTCGACCACGCCGACGGCTACATCCATTTCTCAACGGCCGCCCAGGCCGGCGAGACTGCACGGCGCCATTTCGCAGGGATCGCGGACCTAGTGGTTCTGGAAGTGGAGGCCGATGATTTGGGCCCGGCGCTGAGATGGGAGCCGTCGCGCGGTGGCGACCTCTTCCCGCACCTCTACGAGGCGCTGGAGGTGCGGTGGGTGCGGGCTGTCCACGAGGCGCCGTTGGGCCCGCACGGGGTTCCGCGGGTCCCGGCGTGAACGACCTCCACGGCCTCGCCACCCGGGCGCTGCACCTCCTGGACCCGGAAGACGCGCATACAGCCGCGATCGCCGCGCTCAAGCTGGGCCTGGGGCCACGCGCGCCGGCCTGCGACCCGATCCTGGCGACCGAGCTTAGCGGGATCGCGCTGCCCAATCCGGTGGGCCTGGCGCCGGGCTTCGACAAGAACGCCGAGGTGTTCGCGCCGATGCTGCGGGCGGGCTTTGGCTTCGTGGAGTGCGGGACGGTCACGCCGCTGGCCCAGGCGGGCAATCCGCGCCCGCGGCTGTTCCGGCTCAGCGAGGACCGGGCGGTGATCAACCGGATGGGCTTCAACAACGCGGGCGTCGAGGCCTTCGCCGGGCGGCTGGCGCGCCGGGGCGCGGGCGTGGTGGGGGCCAACATCGGCGCCAACAAGGAGTCCTCCGATCGCGTCGGCGACTATGTCATCGCCCTGTCGCGCGTCTGGGGGCTCTGCGACTACTACACGGTCAACATCTCGTCCCCCAACACCCCGGGGCTGCGGGCCTTGCAGACCAAGGCGGCGCTGGAGGAACTGCTGGGCCGCATCGTGGAGGCGGGCGGGACCCTGCCGGACGAAGGCGGTCGGCCGATCTTCCTGAAGGTCGCGCCCGACCTGGAGGACGCGGAGATCGAGGCGATCGCCGAGGTGGTGGACCGCAACGACTTCAATGGCGTCATTGTCTCCAACACGACGATCAGCCGGCCCGAGCTGCGATCGCGACACAGGGGTGAGACAGGTGGTCTTTCCGGTGCGCCCCTCAAAAACCTAGCCACGGAGGTGCTCCGGCGGTTCCGCGAAGTAGCGGCTCCCGACCTGGTGCTGATCGGGGCGGGCGGCATCGCCTCCGGGGCCGACGCCTACGCCAGGATCCGCGCCGGCGCATCAGCCGTGCAGCTCTACTCGGCGCTGGTCTACGAGGGCCCGGGCCTGGTCAGCCGCATCAATCACGACCTGGCGCAGCGCCTGCGCGCGGACGGATTCCGTTCCGTCAAAGAAGCGGTCGGCGCTAGATAGCTGAGGCGCATCAACCGCCCCGCGTTGCCGGGGCGTGCAGGCTGCATTAACTCGAAGGGACGATGGCGGACGCCCCCACGCCGAGCGAACCTGCGAAATGGGTCCGGCGCCGCCTGTTCTGGCCCGGCGGCCTATCTGCGCGCCTGCTGGTCCTGACCGTGGTGTTCGCGGCCCTGGGCGGCACGCTGGCCATCCCCCCGGCGCTGGCCTCCTACGAGAAGCAGTGGCTGCTGGACCGGGTGCGGGCCGCTGAGCTGGCCTCGCTGGCCGCCGACGTGGCGCCCGACCGGGTGGTCTCCGAACAGCTGAAGACCCAGCTCCTGGCCGGGGCGGGGGTGGAGATCGTGGCGGTGTCGCAGGACGGGGTTCGCCGGCTGGTGTTCGCCGCCGCGCGGCCGGCGCGCGCGCCCTACCTCGTGGACCTGCGCAACCGCGCGCCGGGTCTGGGGTTGTTCGCACCCTTCCAGACCCTGCTCGGCCCCGGCGACCGGGTTCGGGTGGTGGCCGACCCGCGCATCCGGCCGGGCGCCGACTTCATCGAGTTCGTCGCCACCGATACCGAACTGAAGCGGGCGCTGGCGTCGTACCTGTGGAGGCTGGTCGCCATCGTGGCGGGCGTCTCGGCGCTGGCCGGCCTGATCGTCTACCTGGCGCTGAACCTGTTCCTGGTGCGGCCCATGCAGCGGATCACCTTCGCCATGGAGCGGTTCCGCGCCGACCCGGAGGACCCGGCGGCGCAGGTCCAGCTCTCGGGCCGCCGCGACGAGATCGGCCGCGCCGAGGCCGAACTCGATCGCATGCAGGCCGACCTGCGCGTTGCGCTCAATTCCCGCGCCCGGCTCGCCGCCCTGGGCGAGGCGGTGGCCAAGATCAACCACGACCTGAAGAACATGCTGACCAGCGCCCAGCTGGCCTCCGAGCGACTGGCGGCCTCGAAGGATCCTCAGGTCAGCCAGGCGCTGCCGCGCCTGGCGCGCGCGCTGGACCGCGCCGTGAAGCTGGCGTCCGGCGTGCTGGCCTACGGCAAGACCCAGGAGGCGGCGCCGGAGACCCAGCCGGTGAAGCTTGCCGCAGCGCTCAAGGAGGCGGCTGCCGAGGCCCGGCTGGGCGACGCCGGCGTGCGGCTGGTGTCCAAGGTCCCCGCGGCCCACCAGGTGACCGCCGACCCGGACCAACTGCACCGCATCCTGGTCAACTTGCTGCGAAACGCCCGCCAAGCCATCGAGCATCAGGAAGGGCGCAGGGGCGCCGGGCGGGTCGACGTGTCGGTTGAGGTCCGGGGGGCCGCCAACCTGATCCGCATCGCCGACAATGGCCCCGGCGTGCCCGAGCGCATCCGCGAGCGCCTGTTCCACCCCTTCGCCGGGTCAGGGCGGCCGGATTCCACAGGCCTCGGGCTGGCCATCGCCCGCGAGTTGGCCGAAGGCCACGGGGGCGAGTTGACGCTGTCCGTTACCGGGCCGGAAGGATCCGTGTTCGAGCTGCGCCTGCCCAGCGCGCCGCTTAGGGGGCCTTCGCCACCCCCTCGCGGCGCGGGTCGGCGCCGCCGCGCAGGCCCTGCGGGGTAGCCTCGATCCCGTGCAGGCCGGAGCCTTCCGCACCAAAGCCTGACTGAAGCTTCAAGCCCTTGGCCTCCAGGCCGGCGCGCACTTCCGGCGAGAATTTCTCCACCTCGGCGGCGTAGAAGTTGCCGCCCGCGATCAGGTTGGGCAGGTCGATGGCCTCCTGCACCGGCATCTTCCAGTCGATGATCCCCACCAGGGTCTTCAGGTTGTAGGCCAGGATCGACGGCCCGCCCGGCGATCCGATCGCCGCCACGAAGCGGTTCTGGCGGTCCAGCACGATGGCCGGGGCCATCGACGAGCGGGGGCGCTTGCCGCCGGCCACGGCGTTGGCGGCCGGGGCGCCGTCCCGCTCGGTGGCGCCCAGCGAGAAGTCCGTGAGCTGGTTGTTGAGGAAGAAGCCGCCCACCATCCGCCCCGAGCCGAAGATGCTCTCCACCGTGGTCGTCATGGAGACCACGTTGCCCCACTTGTCGGCGATGACCATGTGCGAGGTGCCCGCCGGCTCGAGTGTGCGGTCGGCGGCGCGGACGGGCGCGCCCCTGGGCTTGCCCGGCTCCGGAGGCGGCCCCGCGGTGGGTCCGATCAGCTTGGCGCGCTCGGCGACGTAGCTCGGGTCGAGCAGGCCCTCCGTGGGAACAACCACGAAGTCCGGGTCAGCCATATAGCGGTCGCGGTCGGCGTACATCAGCCGGCTGGCCTGGCTGAACAGGTACCAGCCCTCAGCGTCGTTCCGATGCTTGTCGATCGCGGTGTGCTGAAGGATGCCCAGGGCTTCCAGAACCGCCGGGCCGCCCGACGGCGCCGGCGGCGCGCAGACGACATAGACGCGATAGGGCCGGCAAAGGCCCGGCGTGGCCTTGGGCTCATAGGCCTTCATGTCCTCCAGCGTCAGCGTCGAGGGGTACGGACCGACCCGCACCTTGGCGACGATCTGCTCGGCGATCTGCCCCTCTAGCAGCGCCTTCGGCCCCTCGGCGGCGATCCGGCGCACCGTGGCCGCATAGGCAGGGTTCTTCATGATGTCGCCGGCCTTCACCCTGCTCCCGTCCGGCTTGGTGAAGTAGGCGACGGCGTCCGGCGCGCCGGCCTGGGGCGCGCGGCTGGCGGCGGCGGCGGCCATCCGGGCCGGTACGGGGAAGCCGCCGTCGGCCAGGCGCTCGGCCTCGCCGAACAGGTCCTTCCACGCCGCCTTACCGTGCTCGGACTGGGCCAGGTGGAGCATGGCGACGGCGCCGGGCACCCCGGTCGAGCGACCGCTGAGGATCGCTACGCCCTTGCCCAGGGGCTGGCCATTCTCCCCGTAGAACCACCTGTCGGTCGCGGTCTTTGGCGCGGTCTCGCGGCCGTTGTAGGCGGTCACCTTCCGGGTGGCCGCGTCGTAGTAGGTCATGAAGGCGCCGCCGCCGAGCCCGGAGCTCTGCGGCTCCACCAGGCCCAGCACCGCCTGCACCGCCACGGCCGCATCCACCGCCGTGCCTCCGGCGCGCAGCACCTTCAGCCCCGCCTCCACCGCCATCGGATTGGCGGCGGCCACCATGCCGCCGGTCTTGGCGGCGGCGGGCGCGGCCGGCTTTGGCCTGGCGAGCGCCGGAGGCGGCGCCGCGCAGGCGGCCAGCAGTGCGGCGAGGACAAGCGAGGCGAGCGGCGTGCGGAACTTCACGGGGCGTACGGCTCCTTCGGGGGCGGCGCGACCACAGGCCGGCGGTCCGCATGGACAACAAACGGCCGGTCGTGCGACGTCCCTCCTATGGACGGAAAGCCTCCAGGTCCAGGGCCGCACAACCTGATTACTGACGTCGCCGGGCTTAAGGTGGGTCAGACGCACGATCCCGCCGTCCGTACCGGCGTCACCGTGATCCTGCCCGACGACCGGGCTGTCTGCGCCTGCGACGTGCGGGGCGGTGCGCCGGGGACGCGGGAGACCGATGCGCTGGCGCCCGACACTCTGGTCGAGGCGGTGGACGCCGTCGTGCTGGCCGGCGGCTCAGTCTATGGCCTGTCGGCGGCCGACGGGGTGACCGCGTGGCTGGGGGCGCAAGGCCGCGGCTATGGCCTGGTGGAGGGCGTACCGAAGTCGCCGGTGGTTCCGGCCGCGATCCTGTTCGACATGGCCAACGGCGGCGACAAGGCCTGGGGCGAGGATCCGCCGCACCGCGAGCTGGGCCGCCGCGCGGTGGCCGCTGCCGGCCTCGAGGTCGCACTGGGAACGGCGGGCGCAGGCTACGGCGCCATGGCGGGCGGCCTTAAGGGCGGGACGGGCTCAGCCTCGGTGGTCACCTTCGACGGGTTCACGGTGGGGGCCATCGTGGCGGTGAACAGCTGGGGCTCCGTGGTGGCCCCTGGCGGCCGCACCTTCTGGGCCTCGCCCTACGAGATCGGCCACGAGTTCGGCGGCCTGGGGGCGGCAGGGCTGCGCGCCGCCCCTGACCAGTGGGGCTCCGCCAAGCGCGGCGACGAGACCCGCAACACCACCATCGCCTGCGTGGCCACCGATGCCATCCTGACGCCCGCCCAGGCGAAGCGGCTGGCTGTGATGGCCCAGGACGGTTTGGCCCGCGCCATCCGTCCGATCCATGCGCCGTTCGACGGCGACGTCGTCTTCGCGCTGGCCACGGGCCGACGCCCGCTCGGACCCGAGCCGAACTACACGCTTGGCCGTCTTGGCGCCCTCGCCGCCGACACCCTGGCCCGGGCGGTGGCCCGGGCGGTGTTCGAAGCCACACCGTGGCCGGACACGTATGTCCCCTGCTGGCGCGATCTGCCGGCCTAGCCAGACCGCTTCCGGCCCTGCGAGTCGCCTGCTAGCTTGGCCGGGTTGAATTCGGGAGAGTTCGGAATGGGTCTGGCGCGCAAGCTCGTGGTCGTGGTTGGGGGCGTCGCCGTCGGCGGGATCGCAGTCGCCACCGTCGCATCGGCCCAGCAGAAGGTGACCGGCCCGGTCGCCGTCTACTGGATGAGCGCCTCCACCCAGACCGGCTTCGGCATGCCTGGCGCCGGCGGCGCAGCCAATCCGCAGGCGATGATGCAGGCCATGATGGGCGGTGGCGGGGCCAACAAGTCTCTGACCCTGCAACTGGGCTCCAGCCAAGCCGCGCCGGCGCCGGCCGCCGACCACCTGCCGCCCCAGGGCCTGGGCGCCGGCGCCGCCCTGCCGCTGGTCTCGCCGAAGGTAACCCCGACGGCGCCTGTGGAGCGCGGGCCCGAGATTCCGCGCGAGTACCAGAAGCCGCGCGGCAGGATGCTGATCTTCTGGGGCTGTGGCGAGCGCGCCCGGCCTGGTCAGCCGGTGGTGATCGACTTCGCCACCCTCAGCAAGAACCCGACGGCGGCCATGAACGCCTTCAAGGGCATCGATGTGCGCCCGCAGACGCCGCCCTCGGCCTACCGCAACAAGACGTATGGCGAGTGGCCCAATGAGCGCACCCGCACGTCCGTGTCCGCCACCGGCTCGCTGGTCGGCGGCCATACCGTGCGCGGCAACTACAGCCCGCAGATCAATTTCAGCCTGGACGAGGACCAGGACTTCCTGGGTCCGCTCAACCTGACCACCAACGCCAGGGCGCCCGGCGGCTGGGTGAACCTGGGCTGGAACCTGGTGGGCAATGCCGAGGCCTACCTGGCCACCGCGGTCGGCGGCAATGGCGAGACGGTGGTGATGTGGTCGTCCTCCGAGACCCAGTCGGCGGGCTTTGCGATGCCGGAATACCTGACCACCCCGGACATCACCCGCCTGGTCGGCAACCGGACCCTGATGGGGCCCACCCAGCGGACCTGTGCGGTGCCCAAGGAGGTGCTGGACGCCATGCCCCAGGGGATCGTGCAGATGGCCGCCTATCGCGGCGAGGCCAACTTCGCCTACCCGCCACGGCCCACCGACCCGAAGGTCGCCTGGAACCAGCAGTGGGCGGTGAAGGTGAGATATCGCTCTGCCACAGGCGGCCTTCTGGGCCAGGCCATGCCGCAGATGCCGGGCGGGTATCAGCAGCCGTCGCGCCCCGGGGCCCCCGCGCCGCAACCCGGCCAGCCGCCGCGTCGCCCCAGCGCCGGCGACATCCTGCGCGGCCTGCCCGGGCTGCCGTTCCCGCGCTGAGCGGCGACGGGACGGCGGCTGGATCGGGGAACCGGGTCGGCCGCAGAGAATCCGCCCGCCAGGGTCTTGCGCTCCCGCCCGCCCCCGACTAGGTTCCGCGCCCTTGCCGAAAGGCCGGATGCGCCCGTAGCTCAGCTGGATAGAGCATCAGACTACGAATCTGAGGGTCGGACGTTCGAATCGTTCCGGGCGCGCCAATTTCCCCAATAAAATCAGTCTACTAGTGAACCCAGAGCGAGCGGTGCGGAACGATTTGGCCTACCGGGGTCACACTGGGGTCACAAGATTTGGCCTCTTTTCGACCGATTTCACCCTCCCTCAGGCGTGTTCATCCGACTCGAAGGCCGGCTTCATGGCCTGAGGCTGGCGCGTACGCGGCCTATCATCGCCCGATGGCGGCCGAATCCCCCATGACCGGCAGCGGCGGAATAACATGTTGGGTCTTGAGCGTCGGCGCTCGGCGACGGCAGACCGACCATTGGGTGGCAAATAACCAAGATCGACAGGGCCGCCTTGGCTCGCCTCCGCCGCGTCTTCCACCATGGGGGTAAGCCGCCGGCCCTGTTGGCGGAAGCGATCGTGGAGGCCTATGCGGAGCGCCTTGAGCCTGATCAAGCCCTGCTCTGGAGCGATGGATGACCTGTGTCGCCGCTGCAGCGGAGCAGTTGGGCCAGGACGCCAGTCCGACGGCAATAATGGCGCGTGCCCACGAGCTTGAGGCGAAGCTCAGCTAGCCAGTCTGGGATGGCGGGCGTCTTCGCCGCGAACAAGGATGCGAATCGGACAGTCTGGGCCATGGCGTGAGCCGCCCGACCTGTCGCTGGGTCAAAGGCCTCCTTGAAGTGACTTGCTGCTCCTATCCTCGGGGTCAGTGCGCAATCGGCGACCGCTGACCTGTTGGATTGGAGTCGTTCAATGGCGCTCGTCCGCCTCACGCCCCGAAATCTCGATGCTCTGAAGAAGGGTCTCGCCCCCCGAATGGGCGGGGTGAAGTCCGCACACCTGACAGAGGCGCTGGCGGCTGGGCGCTCGACAGCGCACTTCCCTGGCGCCCAAGCTGCTCCGCTGTCGAAGCCGCGATGCATGAGGTGTAACGCGGCAAGCCCAATGCGGACCGGCGCGGCTTGGGTCGGAGCCAGCGGAGTGAGGGACGCCGGCAGCGATCGTCCATCGGCGAAGATCCGGACCGTTTGGGCGATCGAGAAGTAGGCCGGGTCGAACTCTAAGCAGAGATTCGAAGCTTGCCCAACGGAAGGCGGCTTCGCTCGCGGTTGAGCTGGGCGACGGCGGCATGGATGGAAAGCTCCAGATCGTTGGCATCGGCGAAGGTCTGGTGGGCGAGGTGGTTGGCCTTGAGTTGGCCCCAGACGATCTCGATGTCGTTGAGTTCAGGGGCGTACTTCGGCAGCCATTCGACGGCGAGCCAGTGCTCGCGCGTCGCCAGGGCGGCTCGGCTCGCCCTGCTGAGGTGGACGGGGCCGTTGTCGAGCGCCAGCACGACAGGCCTTCGCCGCCGTCCGGGCCTGGGCCCGTAGCGCCGGTCCAGCTGCTCCAGGTGGGCGATGAAGTCGGCGCTCCTCTTGCTGCGGCTGGTGTGGACGACGAGCTTGCGCCCGCCCCAGTCGAGCGAGCCCATCATCGCCACCTTGGCCGCCTGGCCGGGGGCCGGCACGCGCAGATCCGCGCCCTGCTTGGCCCAGGCCCGCGCCAGTAGGGATGGGTCAGCGCCTCGCTCTCGTCACCGAACAGCAGGGTGAGGTGGCCCGTTCGGGCCTGGGCCTTGAGGAGCTTGATCCGCAGGCCGTCGCGGTCGACCGCCTCGGCCTCCTGGCGGCCCTTCAGAGTGTGCCGCGGGCGACGGAAGCGAAAGCCCCCTTTTTGCGCTGCACCACCGACAGCCGCGAGCGCGAGATGCTCACCCCCTCGCGCCGCTCGATCTCCAGCGCCAGCCGCGGCAGGGTCCAGTTCACCCGGTCGGCCACCGGCTCGCCCAGCACCTCCCCGGCCACCTTCAGCGCCGCCCGCGCCTTCACCGGCTCCGGGCCGGGCGCGATCCGCCGCTTCAGCGCCTCGACCCCGCCCCGGGCGAAGTCGCTGCGCCACAGCCGCACCGTGTCCTCGCGAACCGCGAAGGCTTCGCCGATCTGCGGGCTCGTCCAGCCTTCCAAAGTCAGCAGGATCGCCCGCGCCCGATCCGCCTCGCCCCGATCCCTCGAACCAGCCAGCCCCCGCAGCGCCGCCCGCTGCTCTGCCGTCGCCCCAGCCGGTGACTTGCTCGTCATGACCCGCCCTCCGAATCAACTCGACTCAGCGAATCACGCCCCACTTCGTTGGGAATCCTCAGCAAGCCTGCTTAGTCCCGATCGAGAAGATCGCCGTTCTCAACCCGCGCGGCCGTGGCCGCCGTGTCCACCGCGAGATCATCGACACATCGAGGCTGTCGGTCTGAAGCGGCCGATCACTGTCAGTCGGCGCAAGCTGGCTGACGGTACGGAGCGCTACGATCTGATCTGCGGCGAGGGGCGTATCGAAGCCTTCCAGCGCTCGGCGAAAGCCAGATTCCCGCGATCATCGTCGATATGCCCGAGGAGGAATGCTTCGTCCGCAGCGTCGTCGAGAACGTCGCTCGACCTCAGCACCGCGGGGTCGATGTCATGAGGGAGGTCGGCGCGCTTAGGAAGCGCAACTATAGCGACGCCGAGATTGCTCAGAAGATCGGCGTCACGCCGAGCTGGGTTTCGCTGATCGTCGGCCTGCTCGAAAGGGGCGAAGAGCGGCTAATCGCAGCCGTCGACAGCGGTCTCATTCCGCTGACGCTCGCCGCCACCATCGCGCGCAGTGACGATGCCGCCATCGGCTGCCTCCGAGGCAACAGAAAGAGGCGCTCGCGGGCACCCACTCAGGACCGACGGTCTGAGGGTATGCGACTGCGGAAGGTTGTCGAGGGCGCCGGTTCTGCGCGGCTCAGGGCGCTCAAATCAACAAAGCTTCAGTCGTTTCAATGACGATATTATGGGTATGCTCATAAGATGACATTCCGGGAGTACATCAAGGCGCGGCGAATAACCGACACGCCGGCTGGCGAGTTCACCAAGGACGCCCGCGCGGATGGCAGGTTGAGAGACGTGCAGTCCTGGCCGGAACTCCGGCGGTATTTGCAGAAGAGCGGCGCGACTCCGGCCGCTATCGCGGCGGGGCACATCGTCTGGAAAGGCTACCGGGCAGCGCTGAAAGCGCAGGGCGCGCAGACTTGAACCAGCCCACCCAGTCCGTCGTCAAACCTATGTCTGGACGGCATCGAGAAACTGATCTGCGTGCGACGAAAATTGTGATAGTCGAAAGACAACCTCGGGGTGCGGGAAATCCTGAAGTCAATAGTATGGGGACGGGGAGGCCAGAGGCTACAAGTTGCGAAAGACTGTAGAGAAGTACATGGGATTCTCCAGATCGCGCGCTACGACTTGTTGCTGCCCGACTACAATTTAGGCCACGAAAGTGGAGTCGAGTTGGCGAGGTCGCCTAGCCACCTCAACGCACGCACCCCCATTGTCATGATTAGCGGCCGCGGAGATGAGGTGACGATCCGAGCTGCGCACGACGCTGGGATAGGTGAGTTCGTGGTCAAGCCACTGTCCGTCGTGACGCTTGCCAATCGCATTAGCGCGGTGCTCTTCCGGCCCAGCGAGTTCATAGTATCGCTGAGCTATTGCGGACCCGACCGTCGGCGCGGAGGAAGCGCGCAACACGACGGACTGGAACGCCGACGCGGGGAGCGCTCGCTTTAGTCGCCGCCGACGGCTCGGTAGCGCTCGCCCTCCTCCAGTCTGGCCGCTGGCGCACGCAGGCACTGCCTGACGTCGCAGCAAGAGTTTTCCCGATCGAACCCGCCAACTCCGCCAGCCAGTCCACGGCCGACGGTGTCACACCGTTCCGTGCAGTTAGTCGCGGACTACGTGGTCGGGACATTGCTGTCTTGAGCATGTTTTGCCAAACTCTGGCCGGGCTCGGCCTTTTCAACCATGCGGGCCCAACCCGCTCGTTTTCGGTCGGGAAAAGACAAGCTAGGGTGAGACTCTTGCGAACGAAAGCGGCGGTGCTCGCCGACGTCAACGCTGACCTACCAGATCGCGACTGGAAGAGGGGTGCAGAGCGCTATCTGGAGGGCTTCTTCGAGCGCTTCTCGACGTCCTTCACGACGACCTCGACGGCCATGTCGA
>NZ_CADEGK010000057.1:0-16094 GCF_902826855.1 uncultured Phenylobacterium sp.
CGCGGCCAGGGCGAGAACGTTCCAGCGTTCATCAGCCCGTCGCGGTCCTTTTGCCTGAGCGTTTCCGGGGCGGTTGCGCCTTCGGCGCCGGGGGCGAAACCCCGGCCTCTCCCGCGAGAGTTGGACGGGTTGTGTGGGAGGGGGCGGGGGGAGTCAATGGGGGGTGGAGGGTGCGAACGGGCAGCGTATGTGCCTACTCGTACTTTTCGCGCTGACCCACGAAAGTCGGCTGCGGATCATTGAGCACGGCAACGAGTTCCTCAAGCACGATGAGGTCACATATCTTTGCGCCAGATTCCAAGTCAGTCAAAACATGGGTAATTCCATGATACTGTCTCTGATCGGCATTCTCCGGAATAAGCAAGGAGGTTATTCCAAACCGTTCCTTGTAGAGAGATCCTGTTTCCCACATTACGCAAAGATCTACATCTTTAATACTTTTATCATGACTGTCAACATCTTCGATGAGTCCGTCCAAAGAGAATTTGTACTCTAGAATTCTCGGGTCTGTCACTCGGCCTTTAAGGGCCAGCGCCGTCTCTCCAGGCACCCCCAGCGGGTTGTTGGCCTGATCGTAAGTGTACAGCAGTTCATCCAACTCGAACGAGACCTTGTAGAGTCCGTCATAAGTAAAGCGCTCGTTGGTTGACATGACGGTGATACCCCGGACCACTCCTCCCGCCACCAGCTGATGGAACAGGGCGATTACATCCTGCTCGCGCGTGGGTTTGGATGTGATCGAAACTCTTTCAGTGGGCTTGAAGAAGTGCTCGCTTGCCAAAACGAGCGGGGCCTCTGTCTCGTGTTTGAGCATTTCCGCCTTCCAGTCGCCGATTTTGAGCTCTCGGACGAGATCAGGGGATACGCCAGTGTTGGCCTTCAGAAGGTGACGGAGCTTGGTCAAGTGGACCTCTGTAATAGATCTCGCAACCGTTTTGGCGAAATCCGTCAATTCTCGATTGAATCCCTTTCTTCCAAGGTCCGGAGAGTAATTATTGAAGTGCATCATGAAGTGGATTTGATTCTGTCGACCAATATTTCTTATTAGAGGTATAACAATGGTCTCTCCTTGGGGCATATTGTTGGCAGCGAGTTGAATCCCTGCGGTCAGAACTCGATAACCGGATCTAACGTCGAGGGACTCGTTGAACGTCGTCCACAGCTTTGCAGTGTAGCCATACTCCACACTCACGGTCGGCTGATGCTTGTGGAGAACGTCCCGTTCCTCCTCGTCCAGCACGGCGCCAACTAACGTCGCAAGTTCGTTGGCGTCCCAAGAGTCATGGATGAAATCGAGATTTCGGTATTTATCCGGCATCGCACGCCCAGCGCCGTGCTTCTGGAACAAAGCAAGGCTCGCCGCCTCCAACTCCCTGACAGTCGCCGATTTGCTGGCGATCTTATGGAGCCAGAAATACGAGGTGCCCTGTGAAGTCTGTTCGGTAACGTGTCCTTCGAACCGAACGCCGACGTAAACACTAACTTTGTTGTCAGAGACGATCGATCCAAGTCCCGTCTTTATAGATAGAATCTTGTGCCATGTGTTTGCTGTATTCGCCTTGATCCAATCCAAACGCCGCGGGTGAGTATCGTCATCGAAGCGCACCGTAATGGATACACCCCGGTCGATGCCCTCGAACGCGGCGTCAGCCTGGGCTGACTCGTCGGGCTCAACTTTCGGGTTTGCCCCAGTTGCGTTGTTTTGCAACCAGTTCCGCGCGCCGACTATTCTACCGGAGGCGCTGAACCCAGGACCTTTGGTAGAAACCCGCATGTAATTGAATCCATAGGCAACAAAGGTCGCGCCTACTCCTTTGTGACCCCGAGTGGCTCCTGACTTAAAAGAAAAATTTGGAGCAAGAAATTGCTCAAATTTTTCTTTGTCTAAGCCAATTCCATTGTCAGTAACCGTCAGAGCATTGTTGTCGAGGTCAACGATAATGCGGATTTGCGGCGTGTAAGCATTTTCAGTTCCAGCGGAACGCTCGATTTCCACCCGAGCCTCAACCGAATCCAAGGCATTCTGAATCAACTCTGCAAAAGGATCGTACCACCCTACGTATGAACTCAGTATATTGGATATCTCTCGCTTGAGCGCACCAAGGGCTGCGTCGTTGACGTGTGTATTCTTGGCAGCAAGTGGGTCGAACGGGGCGAAAGTCATCTGCTCTTTCTAAATTCTGGAATTTCTTGCCACTAGTGATGCCTGATGTCTACCAGACGAGGGATGCTGCTTGCGAGGCCACTGGCAGTTGGTCGAGTGTCGTCTCCCACGGCCCAGCATGCCAGCCTCTTCCGCTTCCTCAAGGACGAGCGCGGGCGCGCTCGCCGCGGGACGTTCGCCGTCGGGCGGCGAGCCGGCAGCCAGCGTCCGCCGAGACCGGCCTGCGGCCGGCCGAGGGCAGGCTACACCCAGAGGCCGGCTGGAGGGCTGCCGTGAGATGAATGGCGGCATGGGTTCCCCGGCGCGAGCGTCTCTCCACTGGACCCGAGCTACAGGCTGTTTCGATCCCGTTGCGGACGTTGAGAGCGCGTGGTGTTCTCGTGCTGGCGTGAGGGGGAGCACATGCTCGTATCGGTGATCGTGTTGCTGTTTCTAGTTCCAGCGACGACGCCGGAACCACAGCAAACGCGGACGTTCCAGGCTGGAGTACAGGCCGCTCAAGAAGGGAGAGAAGAGGTACGCCCCATTGGGTCCGGCCGGGCCCTTCTATCCTCAGAGGGCGGCTGACGCGCGAGCGAGTGGCCATGCGCTTCTCAGATGCGAAGTTGGCGGGGAGGGCGATCTGTCGAAGTGCAAGCTTGTCGGCGAGACACCACGGGATTCGAACTTTGCGCCCGCGGCTCGCATCATGGCCGAACGCAAGCGCATCTTCGTGACCGGTGCGACCGCAGGCGAGACGATCCTAGTCCAGGTTCCCTTTGTGCTCGGGGCCCAGGCGATGATGGAGCCGTAGTTCCACAGACTCACCGGTCGCGGCCACCAAGGGTCTCCTCTCCCACGGCGCTCCGCGCCTGGGAGAGGAGAACCCCGTCGTTCCGTCGCGGGTGCTTCGCCGTGCGCGGGATGCTCCATCCCACCAGGACGCGGCCGGGCTAGGCGCTGACTCGATAGGTCGTCTCCGGCGTGTGAGGACGCTCGACAACCGCTTCGAACCCGCTGCTGGGATCGGGTCGCCTCCCCCACAGCGCTCCGCGCCTGGGAGAGGTGACTAGTTAGGTCAGACGGCGCGGCGGCCGCGCGGGATCAGGTGGCCGCGGCGGCTGGGGTCGGACTCGCGGCATAGGGTGAGGATTTTGTGGCGGACGTGGGCGGGGTCCTCGATCACCTCGCGGTTCCAGAAGCGGGCCACGTGGAGGCCCTGGCGGCGGAGGTAGGCGTCTCGGCGGGCGTCGTAGTCGGCCTGGTCGGCGTGGGCGCCGCCGTCGAGTTCTACGGCCAGGGCGGCCTCGAGGCAGAGGAAGTCCACGATGAAAGGGCCGACCGGGGTCTGGCGGCGCCATTTCCAGCCGTCGAGGCGGGTGGCGCGGAGGGCTTCCCAGAGGAGGGTCTCGGCTTCGGTCCGGGTGCGGCGGAGGTGGCGGGCGCGGTCTCGGCGGAGCTTCTGGGTGAGGGATGTGATCTCGGCCATGGCGGGTGGTTCCCTGGTCCAACGTTGTGGTGGCTGGACGGCCTGCGCCGCCCTCTCCCGGCCTCTCCCATGGCGCTGCGCGCCTGGGAGGAGACTGGTGACTATATGTTCTTCATTTGTTCTTGACCAGCTCGCGCGTTTTTGGTAGGTTTCTGTCAGCGTTGTCGAGTGCGCCCGGTGAGCGGGGCGGCGTTCCGGCGCGGCGGTTCCTGACATGACGAGGTGGGCGATGGCGGGCGAGGAGCTGGCGGCGGCGGAGCCGTGCGTGGGGCGGGGCGGGCGGCCGGGGTCGGTGCGGTGGTCGAAGGGGCTGGCGGCGCGGCTGGTGGCGCGGGTGGCGGCGGGCGAGATGCTGTACGTCGTGCTGCGCGAGGACGGGATGCCGACGCCGCAGAGCGTCGGTCGCTGGGGGCGCGAGCGGCCGGCGTTCGGCGCGGCGCTGGAGCAGGCTCGCGCGGCGGGCGGGCGGTCGCGGAAGGGCGGCGGCGTGACGCGGTACTGCGACGGCATCGCCGAGGAGGTGTTCGAGCGGGTGTGCGAGGGGGAGAGCCTGACCCAGATCGGGGCGGACCCGACGATGCCCTGCCTGTCGACCCTGTTCCGCTGGCGGCGCGAGCACCCGCGGTTCGAGGAAGAGATGCAGCTGGGCATGCGGATCCGGGCGGAGCTGGCCTGTGACCGGGCGGACGACCTGGCGGACGCGGCGAGCCCGGAGACGGCCTACCTGACCCACGTGCAACTGACGCACCTGCGCTGGAAGGCCGGGGTGATGGCGCCCAGGATCTTCCGGGTGAAGACCGTGGAGCCGGAGGCGCCGAAGGTGGTGCGCACGGTCCTGTACCGCCACTTCAAGGTCGAGGAGGACCCGCAGACCGGCAAGCGCACGGTGGTGGCCTATTGCCCCAATCCGATCACCGGGGAGGTGGAGCGGGAGGACACGCCGGGCTGGCGGCAGGCGGGCGACGCGAACACCTTCTCGCTGCCGGGCGGGCGGCCGACGGGGGAGGGGCGATAGGCGGGCGGGAAGGTGCTGCGCGCCATGCGGCGCCGCCGCCTTGACGGGTGGCGCTGCGTCGCGAGACTGAGGCGGTGGATGCGGAGCCGATGATCGAGACGATAGCCTACCTGGGGCTCTGCGACGAAGGCGACATCCAGCTGGACCTCGCGGCGCTCGACCTCGCCCGCCTGGATCGGCCGCAGGC
The DNA here is from genome assembly GCF_902826855.1 of uncultured Phenylobacterium sp. Lineage (GTDB taxonomy): Bacteria > Pseudomonadota > Alphaproteobacteria > Caulobacterales > Caulobacteraceae > Phenylobacterium. Next base: position 4,835 of record NZ_CADEGK010000057.1, read on the forward strand.
GCGGACGGCCGACTATGCCGAACGCCTCGATGAGATGGCTGCCGACCTGCAGCGACGCGCGGGCGATGCGCCACGGCCCGAACGGCAGGTCGAGGCGCTGGTCGAGACCCTGGCCGGCCGGTTCGGCTTCGAAGGGGACCACGAGGACTACGACAATCCGAACAACGCGGACCTGATGAGCGTCATCGATCGGCGCCGGGGCCTGCCGATCTCGCTGGCCATCCTCTACGTCGCCCAGGCGCGGCGACGCGGCTGGACGGCGCAGGCGCTGAACACGCCGGGCCACGTCCTGGTGGCCGTCGGGGCGGGGCGGCCGCTGATCATCGATCCGTTCAATCGCGGCGCCCCAGTCGGGCCGGATCGGTTGCGGGCGCTCGTGGAGGCGGCCGCGGGCCCGGGCGCGGCCGTTACGGCGGAGCACGTGGCGCCCATGCCCAACCGGGCCGTCCTGGTGAGGCTGCTGACGAACCAGGCCGTCCGGGCGGAGGCGGGGGGCCAGCCCGACCGCGCGCTGTCGATCTTCCAGCGGATCAGCACCCTCGCGCCCGGATACAGCCAGGGTTGGTGGGATCGGGCGCGCCTGGAACTGCGGCTGGGCGACCAGCCGGCGGCGCGCGCCTGCCTGAGTGCGATGCTGGAAACCACCCGCGACCCGGCGCTGCGGGCCCACATCAATCAGGCGCTCGAGACGCTGGCATCCGGGCCGCGGGCGTAGCTGGGCCTACCGCCCCGCCTTCCGCCGCAGGTTCTTCGCCGAGCGCGGGATGCCCCAGCCGACCAGGACGCGGCCGGCCCAGGCGCCGACGACGTAGCCGCCGGCGTAGCGTTCGTCGCCGGGCATGAAGGCGCCGACGCGCAAGGGGGCGTCGAGGTCGTCGAGAACCGGCGGGCGGAAGGCCGGCGTCACCTGCTCGGCCAGGGCGCGGATGCGGGCGAGGTCGCGGGCGGTGACGTGGCCGGGGCGGCGGCGAGGCGGCGTGGGGCGCAGGACGGTCAGCACGCCGCGGCGCGCGCGGCAGGCGGGGTCGCCGCAGACGGCGCGGCGGGCGATTACGGTCATCGGGGTATCGGGGTCGACGCCGGGGAGCTGGGCGGGGCGCCACTGTCGCGTGCGGCGGCAGGCGGCGCAGGTGAGGCGGATGGCGCCGCCGGCTTCGGCGACCTGGGCCAGGGTGATCTGCGCGTCGCGCGGCATCAGCCAGAAGCCGTCGCCGGCGGGCTGGACGATGGGCGGGGCGGCGTCGGGCGGGGCGTCGGTGACGGCGAACAGCGACGGCTGGCGAGGCGCCTCGGGCATCCGCGCGGCCTCAGTTCCGGGTCGCCAGGAGTTCGGGCAGGCGGGCGATGTTGGCGGCGATGCGCCGGGCTTGGTCGCGGGTCAGCAGGTCGGGGTTGGTGCCGACGACCGGGCGGCCGAGGAAGTGGACGTAGGCGAGCGCGAAGCCGTTGGCGTCGCAGACCGCCCAGGACTGTTCGTTTTCCTTGAGGGTCCAGGGGATGGGGAAGCGATCGGGCATGCAGCGAACAAAAGCAGAACTTTCGGCCCGAGGCGACTCCGTTGAGGTTGCGATGGAGCGAGGGAGATACCTGGGCGTGGGCGCAGGCCTACGACCGGACCTTGCAGCGCTGCTTGTACTGGACGCCGCGCAGGAAGCCGCGGCGGGCGAGGCCGGCGTCGATGAGGGCGTCCATGTGGCGATCGGCGGGAGCGGCCCCGGTGATCTCGCGGACCAGGGCGCGGTAGGGAATGATGCTGTTGATCACCGCCTTGCCGCCGGCGGCGGCGAGCTTGCCCGCCCGGTTCTCGCGGTACTCGCCGCCCGCCTGGTAGTCGGGACCCAACGCCTCGTTGAGGGTCCGCACCGCGGCGGCCAGCTGGGCGCAGGTCTTGAGCTTGCGGATGCCGTAGGGATCGGCGAGCGCGTCTTCCAGCACCGCCGGGACCTTGCGCTTCGAGATGCCCATGTCGCGGGCGGGCTGCGACCCGATCTCCATGGCCTGCTTGCGGGTCTCGTCATACTTGGAGGACGACGCGGTCTGGGCCTTTCGGTCCGGCCCCTGGCCCTGTGAGGTTGCGCAGCCGGCCAGGGCCAGGACGGTGGCGGCGAGCAGGACGACCGGGGCGGCGGCGATGGGGGTCATGGTGGTCTAAGCCCTGGATACGAAACGCGTTCCGTCAGACCTTGTAGCCGCCGTCGACGCTGATCACCTGGCCGGTGATGGCGGCGCTTTCGGGCGAGGCGAGGAGCACCGCCATGGGGCCCAGCTCGTCGGGCTCGACGATCCGGTGCTGCAGGTTCTCGGACTCGACCATGGCCTTGAACGCCGGCGTCTGGGCCTCGAAGTTGACCAGCTGGGTGTTGGTCCAGCCGGGGCAGAGGCAGTTGACGGTGATGCCGTGGGCGGCGGTGTCGTGGGCGAGCGCACGGGTGAGGCCGATCAGGCCGTGCTTGGCCACCGTGTAGGCGATCGGGCCGCCGGAGCGCTTGGCGTAGCCGGAGCCGATGGTCATCACCCGGCCGTAGCCGTGCTGGCGCATGTGGGGCAGGGCCTCGGCGGTGGCCCAGTAGGCTGAGTTGAGGTTCAGGTCGATGTTGTCGGCGAAGGTGTCGTCGTCGTGGGTGTAGGCCCCGAGGCCCTGGGGCGTGCGGGTGGTGACCCCGCCGGCGTTGTTCACCAGAATGTCGATGCGGCCGAACTTCTCGACCACGGCCTTGACGGCGCCGCGCTGGTCGGCGGCCTTGGTGGCGTCGGCCTGGATCACCAGCGTGTCCGGCGCGCCGGCGGCCCGGGCCTCGGCGGCGACCTTGTCCAGCTCGGCGGTGGTGCGCGAGGAGACCGCGATCATCGCGCCCTCGCGCGCCATGGCCAGCGCGATCGAGCGGCCGATGCCGCGGCCGCCGCCGGTGACCAGCGCGACCTTGCCCTTGAGACGGTCCATCGTGTCGTTCCCCTTTTTGCCGGGCCTCAGCCGGGCACGCGCTCGTTCGTCGGCAGGCCCTCGGGGATACAGTGGAAGGGCTGCTTGTCCATCGTGTAGATCGCCATCTGCGGACCGCCATAGAGCTTCGGATCGTCCATGGAGCCCACCTTGACCACTACGACGGGACGGCCGGGAAGCCGCGTCACCAGGTGGGTGCCGCAGGACGGGCAGAACTCGCGGGTGACTGGGTTCTCAAGGTCGGAGCGCGAGAAGGCGCTGGGTTGGCCCTTGACGTACTTGAACCCGTCGGCGGGCATCAGCATGAAGAAGTTCGGCCCGCCGCCGGTGATGTACTGGCACTCGCGGCAATGGCACTGGGCCTTGAAGGCGGGTTCGCCCTCGGCCGTGTAGCGCACCGCGCCGCAATAGCATCCGCCTTCAAACTTCATCGCGCGCCTCGTGTTTCGTTCGGCCGGGCGACCCGCACCCGCGCCGGCGAACGTGGCATGCGGGGCGCTCGCGATGCAATGGCCGCGGGCCGCTAGGGCTGCGAACCGCGCGGTCCGTTCTTGCTCAGCACCGCGACGATGATCAGCACGAAGGCGGCGAGGCGGAGCAGGTAGGCGGCGCTGTTCTCGACGTGGGCGTGGCGCGAGAAGCCGGCCACCACCTGGTTCAGCGCCATCAGCCAGAACGCGGCGGCGAAGGCGGCGAACAGCCGGTCGCGGGTGCGCACCCAGAACCGCAGGAAGAACAGCCCGGCGATGGCGAACCCCGCGCTCATGGCGCCGGCCACGAACAGGACGATGCTGGGCGCGACGCTCATCGCACCTCCCAGACGAAGCCGAAGATGAGGACGGCGAGGCCCGCGCCGGCGGCCGCCTGGCGCCAGACCCAGAGGTCGACGCCCGGCAGCAGCAGCATGTCGACGACCAGCGCCAGGTTGTTCAGGGCGAAGAAGCAGAAGGCCACCGCCGTCCACAGCAACAGGCGCATGCGGCTGCGCAGGTAGGCCCGCCCCAGCAGCGCCGCGCAGCTGGCGCTGGCCGCCAGGCAGAGCCCATAGATCAGGGCCGGCGTGTTCACGACCCCGGCGGGTTCAGCCGGAACGCGTCGGCCAGCGTCTGTAGCTTCGCCTCGGTCGAGACGATCGCATTGATCACCGCGACGGGTCGCTCGGCGTAGGCGTGGGCCAGGGCGACGGTAAGCTCTTCCAGCAGCTCGCCGGCCGGGGCGAAGCGGAAGCGGCCGTCCTCGCCCTGGGCGACCAGGCCTTCGCGCTGCAGCCCGTCAAGCACGCCCGTCACCACCGCGTCGCTGGCCCGCAGTTCGCCGACGAGCTCGTGGGGAGACCAGCTTCGCGCGGGCGCCCGGCGAACCAGCAACAGGACATCCAGCGCCCAGACCGATGGGATGCTACGCCGGATGAAAGTCACCAGGTCCAAGTCGCGCACCATCGATCCATCGGTCCGTCAGATGGGCCCGCGGCCCCGCCGCGCCCTGCCCGTTAGTACCGGCCCGGGCCGTGACCATCAACCTCGCAGCCGGCGCGCGCCGCGCTATCTTCGCTCGCGGAGGGGAGGGGCGAATCATGTCCCGGGCGGCCAAGGGGTCCGGCGGGGCCCACCCTTATGTCGGACTGCTGAAGGATCGCGGCGTTCGCACGCTGTGGGCGGGGCAGGCGCTGTCCGACGCGGGCGGGGAGATGTACCGGCTGGGGGCGATCTGGCTCGCGGTGGGGATGGCCGGGGCGGACGCCGCCTGGCTGCCGATCGCCCAGTCGGGCGCCATGCTCGCATTCGCGCTGGGCGCCGGGGCCGTGGTCGACGGGCTGAGCTCGCGCAAGGTGATGATCTGGGCGGACCTCATCCGCGCCGCGGTCAGCGCCGCGGTCGTGGCGGCGGCCTTCACGGTCGGCCTGTCGCTGCCCCTGCTGATCGCGGCGGGGGTGTTGCTGGCGGGCGTGCAGGCGGTGTTCGACCCGGCGCTGCAGGCGGTGATCCCGCGGCTGATGCCCGACCCGCATCGTCTGCGGGCGCTGAACGGCCTGTTCGATGTGACCGGCCGGCTGGCGGTGATCGCCGGCTCCGCCCTGGGTGCGGCGATCGCGGCGTTGGCGGCGCCGATCCACCTGCTCACCGCCAACTCGGCGAGCTTCCTGGCCTCGGCGGGCTCGATAGCGCTGGCCGGCCATCGGTTCGACGGGGACACGCCCGCCCAGGCCAGGCCGGCGACGGTGTTGCAGCGGCTTTCGCGGGGCTGGCGCGCCGCGCGCGCCACGCCAGGCGCCCGCACCATCCTGGCCACGGCCGCGGTGTCTTACGCGACGCGTTCGTTGGGCATCGCCCTGGGCCTGCCGCTGCTGCTCGTGCAGGGCGGCGTCGCCGGCGGCTTGGGCACGCTGGCCCTGGTGATGGCGGCGACGGCGGTGGGCGACGGGCTGACCAACCTCATCACCGTGACCTGGCGGGTGCGCGACGGCTGGCGGTTCCTATTCGCCGGCTACGTGCTGCGCGGCATGGGCCTGGCCGGCATCGGCGCCGGTGCGCTCTTCGCCCCGCCCGGGTTCGCGCCGCTGGCCATGGCCGCCGCCGGGTTCGTCCTGGGCGTCGGTGGCTCGATGGCCTTCCTGCAGATGATGCCCTTCTTCCAGACGCGCATGGACGTGGCCGACGCCACCGCGGTCTTCCGGCTGCGCTACGCCATCCTGGCGGCGGCCACCATGGCCGGCGCCCTGCTGGCCCCCGCGGTGTTTCGGCTCTGGACGCCCGCGCCGGTGATCATCACCTGCGGAGCGGTCCTGGCGCTGGCCGGACTATGCGGCGCGCGACGGTCGCCGGCGGCCTAGCCGCGCGCGTCGGTCAGGTGGCGTTGGCGCGTCTGGGGTGCGCAGGCGGAGGGTCGACGTCCTCGGCGCCTTGGCGCTGGGGCAGGTCGGCGAAGAAGTAGCTGGCGGGTACGCCGAGCGCGCAGGCCAGCTTCCACAGCATGGCGACCGACAGGCGGCTGGAGGCGGACTCGTATTTCTGGATCTGCTGGAAGCTGACGCCGCAGGCGCCGCCGAGCTCCATCTGGGTCATGCCCAGCAGCCGGCGCCGACGCCGCAGCCGCCGGCCCACCCACACTTCGACGTGTTCCGCCATGCTCCACTCCAACTCCGCACTCGATGGCCGGAGTGGTAGTCGCGACGGCGTGTCGTCGCATCCGAGCTTCTCCCGAGCGCGACCGATCTTTTGCCGAGCGCAGCCGGGCGGGAAGCGCCGAAATAGCAGAACACCTCTGCGAAAACGGGCGGTGCGGCCGCCCGGGCGAAGGCCTAATTGAGGGGGCGAAGGAGTCGCCCCATGAGACTTGCGCTGTCCCTGATGTCCGTTGGTTTCGCCGTCCTGATGGCTATTCCCACCCTTGGCCCGATGGTGCTGGCGGCGCTCTAGCGGCCGCGCGGACGCTACTCGTCGAAGCCGACGAAGACGGTCGCCTCTTTCACCGACTTGCGTTCGGACACCACGGCGTTGGCTGGGAAGGTCTCGTCCGGCCAGCCCAGCGCGATGCTCTTCATGATCACCTGGTCGTCGGCGATGCCGGCATGTTCGCGCACCACCGGCGACTGCATGATCCCCTGGCTGTTGATCACCGCGCCAAGCCCGCGGGACCAGGCGGCGTTGACCAGGGCGGTCGCCACCGCGCCGCAGTCGAAGGGCGCGTCGTCCATGCCCTCGAGCTCCTTGTCGAAGGTCACGATCACGCAGACCGGGGCGTCGAACTGGCGGAAGCCGCGCAGCACCCAGTCCTGGCGGCCTTCCTTGTCGTCGCGCGCGATGCCCATGGCCCCGAACAACTGCTTGGCCACGCCGATCTGGCGTTCGCGGTGCTTGCCCTCGAAGCCGGCGGTCCCGATGCGGAACTCGCGCGACTGCGGCACGCCCGACATGTTGCGCTCGGTGTTGCCGGCGCGAATCCGGTCCAGCGGCTCGCCGGTGATGACGTAGAAGTTCCAGGGCTGCACGTTCATCGACGACGGCGAGCGCATCGCCAGGGCGATGACCTCTTCGATCAGTTCCCTGGGGACGGGGTCGGGCTTGTAGCCGCGGATACTGCGGCGTCCCATGACGACGTCGTCGAAGGTCATTTTGGATCCTGCCATGGGTTCGTTCTGCTGAGACGGAGGGCGAAGACCTGCACTAGCGGCGTTCCGGCGCGTTAGCCAACCTCGTTGGCGCCATGGCCCAGCTTCGCCGGGAGCGGCGCCGACGCTAGGGTGGTGCTTCGGAGGAACGCATGCGCCGCAAGACATGGCTCGCCGCCCTGGCCCTGATGGCCTTCGCCGCACCGGCGGCAGGGCAGGCGACGGCGACGGGCTCGGGGGCTGCGCTCGACGATCCCGAGGCCAATGTCGTCGAGGAGTTCGTGGTCGTCGCCCGTGACCGTGGCCCAGCCTGGTGGCGGGTCTCGGACGACGACACCACCGTCTACATCCTGGCCCTGCCGGAGACGGGGCTGCCGCCGGACCTGGTCTGGGATCAGGCCGGCCTTAACCGGCGGCTTCGCGGCGCCAACGCGCTGGTGGGCGGCGGTCGAAACTACCGGATGAGCCTGTCGTTCAAGACCCTGGGCCTGCTGCTCTCCCTGCGCCGGAGCCTGCGCCAGAAGGGGGAGATGGAGGACGACCTGGCCGAGCCGCTGCGGTCCCGGTTCGTGGCGGCGCGGGAGGCGGCGGGCAAGGACGCCAGAGCCTACCGCGGCTGGGGGCCGCTGGCCGCGGGGTTCCTCCTGCTGAACGATAGCCGCGATGACGGACCGCGTTGGCGCGACGCCCAGGGCGACGTGCGCAAGGCCGCCCGCAAGCTGAAGGTGCGCGAGCGGACGGGCGAGAAGCGCGACGCCGCGCCGGCGCTGAGGGAGTTCAAAGCCGGGCTGACCCTGGAGATCCAGACCGCCTGCCTGTCGGCGGCGCTGGACGACATCGAGGCCGGCAGGGCCCCGGCCGCCGAAGCCGCCCGCGGCTGGGCCCGCGGCGACGTGGGGGCGGCGCTCAAGGGGCCGCGCGGCTTCCAGAAGTGCTTCCTGGCTGTCACCGGCGGACCGGAAATCTGGCGTCAGCAGATCAACGACGAGGCCAAGGGGATCGCGGCGGAGTTGGAGCGTCCCGGCAAGGCGGTGGCCATCGTGTGGCTTCGCCAGCTTATCGCCGAGGGCGGGGTGATCGAGACGCTGGAGGCGCAGGGGCTGGACGTGGAGGGCCCGGCGGCGCGTTGAGGGCTTGTCGCTGGACCCGGGGCCAGTCGACGCTTTCACGCTCTGTGAAGGTGAAGCTGCGAAAAGTCCTCGCCAAACGCATCCGCGTCCCGTGGGGGCGCGTAGCTGCGTCACGGGGCAGTGGGGTTGGCACGCATGGGGTGGCGGAAGCTCGTCGGCGAAGACCATTCGGTGGTCGAGGTGGACGGCCGCCTCGACCAGTCCGTGAGCCAGGCCTTCTCCGAGTTCCTGACCGACGCCGCCGATGAGGCCGCGGCCCACGACGAGGCGCTGGAAGTGGACCTCTCAGGGGTCGAGGAAATCTCGTCCCACGGGCTGCGGGCGCTGGCCAGCGCCCAGGACGAGTCCCGGCGGATCGTCCTGACCTGCCCCGAAGGCAGGGTTCGCGAGATCCTGACGATCAGCCGGCTGGACAACGTCTTCCGCGTGCAGGCGCCGAAGATCCACCTGGTGCGGGCTACATCCGATCCGGCGCCGCTATCCCCAGCAGATCCAGCGCCAGCTCCGACTGGCGGAGCGCCGCCGTCGCCAGAGTGAGGCGGCTGGCGCGCACGGCCGGCGCGGCCTGCAGGATCGGGCAGGCGGCATAGAACTTCGAGAAGGCCTGGGACAGGCGGTAGGCGTGCTCGGCGAGCACGTTGGGCGCCTTCTTGTCGTAGGCCTCGGCGAGCGCGGCGTCGAAGGCGTCCAGCGTAAGGACGAGGTCGCGCTCGGCGGGCTCGGCGACGGTGACCGGACCGGTCGTGTGGCCTTCGGCCTCCGCGCGGCGCAGCAGGCTCTTCACCCGGACAGCCTGGTAGAGGAGGTACGGCCCGGTCTTGCCTTCGAAGCTGGTGAAGCGGTCGAGGTCGAAGACGTAGGAGGTGCCGCGGAAGTTCTGCAGGTCGGCGAATTTCAGGGCCGCCACGGCGACCTTGCCGGCGATATCCTCGAACTCGGGCGCCGGCAGATCCTCGCCCAGGCCGGCTTCGTGCAGGCGCGCGCGCGCCTTGTCCCGGGACATCTCGATCATATCGTTCAACTTCAAAACACCGCCCTCGCGGGTCTTGAAGGGCTTGCCGTCCGTCCCGTTCATGGTGCCGAACCCGACGTGCTCCAACTGTCCTGCGACCGCGTAGCCGGCCGGGTAGGCAGCGCGGTACACGGTCGCGAAGTGGTGGGCCTGTCGCGGGGAGACGCAGTAGATCACCAGGTGCGGATCGAACTCGCGCTTGCGGTCCAGGATCGTCGCCAGGTCGGTGGTCCCGTACATGGCCGACCCCTCGGAGGACACCACCAGGAGTGGCGGAAGCTCGCGCTTGTCGCCCTCTCGGACCACGCGGATGATCCGCGCGCCCTGGTCGTCCACCAGCAGGCCCTTGGCGTCGAGCTCGGCCACCATGGGCGCGATCAGGTGCTCGACGTCGCTCTCGCCCTTCCACCAGTCGAAGTCGACGCCGAGGGCGTGGAAGTCCCGCTCGAGGGCGACCTTGGTCACGGTGCGGAAGCGTTCCCACAGGGCGTAGTAGCCAGGCTGCTTCACCTGCAGGGCGGCGGTGATCCTGCGCGCGCGGTCGCGATAGTCGGTGTCGGCCTTCCCCCTGGCGGCGGCCTCCGGGTAGAGGCGGTCGAGGTCGGCCAGGGTGACGGCGTTGAAGGCGGCGACATCGCCGGGCTGGCCGGCGTTGATCGCGTCGACGACGGCGGCGACGGCCGGACTCTCGTCCATCACGGCGCCGATCAGAAGGCCCATCTGGTAGCCCCAGTCGCCGAAATGGGCGTCGCCCACGACCGTGTCGCCGCGGAAGCGGTAGAGGCGCTTGAGGCTCTCGCCGATGATCGAGGCGCGCAGGTGGCCCACGTGCATCGGCTTGGCCACGTTGGGACCGCCGTAGTCGACGATGACCCGGCGCGGCTCGGTCACGGTCTCGGCGCCGGCGCGCGCATCGGCGGCGATGGTGTCGGCGCGGGCGCCGAGCGTGGCGTCGGCGACCTTCAGGTTGATGAAGCCGGGGCCGGCGATTTCGACAGCGGCGAGGCGGGGGTCGCCGGCCAGCTTCTCCACGACGGCGGTCGCGATCTCGCGCGGGTTCCTGCCCAGGGTCTTGGCCGCGGCCAGTGCGCCGTTGGACTGGAAGTCGGCGAGGTCCGGCCGGTCGGAGGCGGTCACCCGGCCCAGTTCGGGGGGCGCGCCAATGGCGGCGAAGGCGGCCTGCACCGCCTCGCCCAGCGCCCGTCTGAGATCGCTCATGGGGGTGGCGTGACGCCTGCGACCTGGCCGACGTTCAGGCGGAACCGCTTGCCGTCACGGTTGAAGGCCGCCATCTCCGGCGTCACGTCGAAGCCCACCAGCACCTCGAAATTCGAGCCGGAGGTGGTCATGCTGCCGCGCGGTATGACGACCTGGGCGATCTCTTCGGTCACGTAGACGCGGTCCTGGCCCTCCGGGAAGGTCACGGGCAGATCGAAATGCTGCTTGGCCAGGACGGCCTTGTTGCGGTCGGTGACGGCGATCCAGTAGCGGTAGGTCTTTGAGCGGCCTGCGGCCTGGGGGCCTTTGCCGAGCTCGAAGAGCACCTGCATCGAGACCTCGATGGGGTCGTCGTCCTTGTATTGGCAGCCGGCGGATATGCCCTGGATCTCGCCGGAGTAGCCGACGTTCGCCGAGGCCTCCAGGCCGTCCTTGAACTCCACATAGCGGGCGGCGTCATAGAGGCTTTTCACGAACGGGCAGGGCCCGGCGTTGCGCAGTTGCGGCAGCGGCGACTGGTTGTCGCCCCACTCTTCCTTCTGCTTGCGCTTCTTGGCGGCGTCTTCCTCCTGCTTGCGCTGCTCAGCGCCCGGATCGCGACGGCCCTGGGCGTAGGCGGTCAGGGGCGCGGAGGTCACGGCCACCGCGGCGGCGACGGCAAGCAGCGCGGGGGCGAGGAGCGGGTGGCGGCGCATGGCGGGGCGTCCAACAGAAGGGCCGCGAGCACGTCGCGGGGTCGTGGCCTAACTACAGCCTGCCGAGTGTGGCCGCAACGCGGCTGGCGGGGAGGGGCCTGCGGCCTTACGTTCCGCGCCATGTCCTCCCGTCCGCCACTCACCGTCCTGCTCGCC
>NZ_CADEGK010000057.1:16194-21185 GCF_902826855.1 uncultured Phenylobacterium sp.
CGGCCTTACGTTCCGCGCCATGTCCTCCCGTCCGCCACTCACCGTCCTGCTCGCCAGCCCGCGTGGCTTCTGCGCCGGCGTGGACCGCGCGATCCAGATCGTGGAGCGGGCGATCGCGAAGTATGGCGCGCCGGTCTATGTGCGGCACGAGATCGTCCACAACCGCCACGTGGTCGACCGGCTGAAGGCGCTGGGGGCGGTGTTCGTGGAGGAACTGGCGGAGTGTCCGGTTGACCGGCCGGTGGTGTTCTCCGCCCACGGGGTGCCCAAGGCGGTCCCCGCCGAGGCCAAGGCGCGCAAGATGCTGTTCCTGGACGCCACCTGCCCGCTGGTCTCGAAGGTCCATGTGGAGGCCCAGCGCCACGCCCGCAACGGACTTCATACCTTGCTCATCGGCCACGCCGGCCACCCGGAAGTCGTCGGCACGATGGGCCAGATCGGCCCCGGCGCGATGACGCTGATTGAAACCGTCGAGGATGCCGAAACCTTCACGCCCGCCGACGCCTCGCGTCTCGCCTATGTGACGCAGACCACGCTGTCGGTCGACGACACCAAGGACATCGTCGCCGCCCTTCGCCGCCGCTTCCCGCATCTCGCCGAACCGCGCAAGGACGACATCTGCTACGCCACCACCAACCGCCAGGAAGCGGTAAAGGCGATCGCGGAAGACGCCGAGCTGGTCCTCGTCATCGGCGCCGCCAACTCGTCGAACTCCGTGCGCCTCAAGGAAGTCGCCGAACGTTCCGGCGCCGACGCCGCTCATCTGATCGCTTCCGCCGACAATATCGATTGGGCCTGGTTCACCGGCGTGAAGACGCTCGGCCTCACCGCCGGCGCCTCCGCTCCCGAAACACTGGTCCAGGGCGTCATCGCCGCCTGCCGCGCAAGGTTCAATGTCTCCGTGCACGAAGTCGTCACCGCCCAGGAAGACGTCGTCTTCCGCATCCCCCGCGTGCTGGAAGGCGTGTAGGACCGCCAATAATCCCACACATCGCTTGCCTGTCGCGGGCTCTGCCCCTAACCAGCCCTCATGGCCGTCTATACAGACATTGATGATGCGACCCTGTCTGCGCTGCTGACCGAGTATGATCTCGGCCCGCCGCTGGCGTTCAAGGGCATTGCCGAAGGCGTCGAGAACTCGAACTTCCTGCTCGAGACGCCCAGAGGCCGCTACATCCTCACCGTCTTCGAAAAGCGCGCGAAGAAGGAAGACCTGCCCTTCTTCATGGGCATGATGGGACACCTTGCCTCGAAAGGCTTCCCCGCGCCGCTTCCCGTTCCCGCGCGCGACGGCAATCCGCTGCGCACCGTCCACGGCAAGCCCGCCGTGATATGCACTTTCCTGCAGGGCATGAGCCCGCGCCGTCCCGACATCAACCAATGCCGCGCGCTCGGCCAGGCGCTTGGACGCTTCCATGTCTCCCTCAGCGATTTCCGCTTGCGGCGACCCAACGATCTCTCGCTCGCCTCATGGCCGGTGATGTTCGCCGGCCGCGAAGCGGAAGCAGACGCGCTTTCGCCCGGCCTCTCAGCGCTGGTGCAGGGCGATCTCGACTTCCTCAAGGCCAACTGGCCCAAGACGCTGCCCGGCGGCGCCATTCACGCGGACCTGTTCCCCGACAACACCTTCTTCCTCGATGGCAAGCTTTCGGGCGTGATCGACTTCTACTTCGCCTGCTCGGACTTCCTCGCCTACGACATCGCCGTCTGCCTCAATGCGTGGTGCTTCGAGCGCCGCGGCGAATACAACCTCACCAAAGGCCGCGCCCTGATCTCGAGCTATGAGACGGTCCGCCGTCTTGAGCCGCGGGAACGCACAGCCTTGCCGGTGCTGGCGCGCGGGGCCGCCATGCGCTTCTTCCTGACCCGCCTTGTCGACCTTGTCGCCACGCCCAAGGACGCCCTCGTAAAGCCGCATAACCCCCTCGATTACGCCGAACGCCTCGGCTTCCACCGCCAGGCCAAGTCGCCGGAGGATTACGGGGCATGAGTCTTAAAGGCTCGCGCGATTAGGCGGTGTTGGTGTGCCGGATAGGTTGTACTGGGTGTGGTGTGGGTCTCAGGTTCGCACGTGGCGGGAAATCGGGCGGTTGTCTGCAGAGCGGGCGTCCTGACGGGGTTTGGGATTTCTGGTTAACGGGATGTTTCCCCTGCCGGCGTCCGGCGGCGGTCTGTGGCGCCGCCCTTGCTTTTTGACGCTCGGTAAACTTCGGAGCGCGGGTCACATGAACGTCACGGTTGTGGGAGCGGGTGGTCACGTTGGCCTGCCCTTGTCTCTCGTGCTCGCGCAGGCTGGGCATTTCGTCTACGGGCTGGACATCAACACCGAGGTCAACGCGCAGGTGATGGCCGGCCAGATGCCGTTCATCGAGGAGCATGCCGATAATCTGCTGAAGGAAGTCCTGGCGACCAAGCGCCTGCAGATGACCGACAGGATCGACGTCATCGGCAGAAGCGATGTGGTGATCATCATTATCGGCACGCCGATCGACGAGAACCTCAATCCGCGCGTCGACCACCTGATCAAGTTCATCAAGGCGGCAAAGCCTTACCTGAAAGACCAGCTGATCATCCTGCGCTCGACGGTGTCGCCGGGCACGACGGATGCGGTGCGCAAGGCGCTCGGCGATGGCGATGGCGATGGCGATGGCGATGGCAAGCTCGATCTGGTGTTCGGGCCCGAGCGCGTGCTGCAGGGCAAGTCGATCGAGGAGATCAAGAGCCTGCCGCAGATCATCGGCGCTTACGACGAGCGCGCCTACAATCGCGCTGCGGCGTTCTTCAACACCTTCATCGAGAGCGAGACCCATTTCCTGACGCCGACCGAGGCGGAGCTGGGCAAGCTGATCACCAACATGGCGCGCTATGTCGAATTCGCGCTTGCCAACGAATTCCACCTGATCTGCGGCCAGTTCGGGGCCAACGCCATCCGCGTGATCGACGCCGTGAACAAGGACTATCCGCGCCTCAAGCTTCCGGTGCCGGGCCCGAACGTGGGCGGCCCGTGCCTTTACAAGGACGGCTGGTACCTGGTCGAGCGCGTGCCGTACAACGAGATGATCTCCTCCGCCTTCCGGATCAACGAAGGCATGACGATGCAGATCCTGCAGCAGATCGAGAAGCGCATGCCGGCGGGCAAGGTCGTCGTTCTCGGCATGGCGTTCAAGGCCAACAATGACGACACGCGCAATTCGCTGGCGTTCAAGATGCGCCGACAGCTGCAGTTCAAGGGCTATGACGTCGTGTGTGTCGACCCGCGCGTTCCGGGCCACAGCCCGATCGAGGACATAAGCGGCGCTGACGCCGTGATCCTCATGACGCCGCACAGGGAATTCAAGGATCTCAAGGCCGTCCTCGGCCACATCGACAACCCCGATTGCTGGCTTGTCGACATCTGGGGACTTTGGCCTGAGATGCGGCACACATCCGATAACGGCTACTTCCAGTCACACGAGGTAAAACAGACATGAAAATCCTAGTCACGGGATCCGAGGGATCGCTGATGCAGGCGGTCATCCCCGGCCTGCAGGCGCAGGGCCATGAGGTGGTCGGCGTCGACAACTTCTTCCGCTACGGCCATATCGAGCGGAAGCGCAATTACGAGCTGATCGAGGGCGACCTGGCCGACGAGGCGTTCGTCCGCAAGATCATGACGAAGGACGTCGATGGCGTCATCCAGGCGGCCGCGCGCATCTTCGGCGTCTCGGGCTTCCACACCTATCCGGCCGACATCCTGAGCCGCGACGTGACGCTGCACCAGAACATCCTCTGGGCCGCCAAGGAACTCGGCACGGTCAAGCGCATCGTCTACATCTCGTCCTCCATGGTCTACGAGCGCTGCGAAACCGCGCCGAGCCGCGAGGAAGACGTTGAGGACATGCGCATCCCCTCGACCGACTACGGCCTGTCGAAGCTGATGGGCGAGCGCCTGTCGCGCGCCTTCAAGCAGCAGTTCGGCATGGATTTCACGGTCTGGCGTCCGTTCAACATCATCACCCCGTTCGAACGCTCCGAGGGCGAACCGGGCATCTCGCACGTCTTCGCGGACTTCGTTGAACGCCTGATCGTGCGCAACGAGTTCCCGCTGAAAGTCATCGGCGATGGCGAGCAGATCCGCTGCTTCACCTGGATCGACGACATCGCCTCGGCGATCGCGAAGTATTCCTTCGACGAGCGCACGAAGAACGAGACCTTCAATCTCGGCAACCCCGAGCCGATGACGATGACGGAGCTGGCGAAGCTGATCTTCGAAGCGGGCAAGCGCAAGGGCGTGATCCCGGCCGACAGGAAGCTGACGTTCGAGCACCTGCCGACCTACAGCGACGATGTTCGCCTGCGCATCCCGGCGGTCGACAAGGCCGAGCGCCTGCTTGGCTGGAAGCCCACGGTCTCGACGGCGGAATCGATCGATCGCTGCGTCGACCAGGCCGTCGCCGCGATGGTCAAGGCTTAAGCGTAGAGTACTGACTGGAAGACGTCTGGCGCCGCCTCCCCTCCGGAGGCGGCGTTCTTGTTTTTGCGGCTGGGCTTTTGCGACAGGTTCAGGCGGAGCGGGCGGCGTTGCGCATCCAGTCCCACTGGAGGAGCCGGGCGTCCTCGGCGGACAGGCGCTGGCCCGAGGCCTTGCGATAGACGGCGCGATAGGCGCGGGCCGTGCGGTTCCAGTCGAAGTCGGCAAGGCGGCGGCGGCCCCGGGCGATCAGGTCCTCGCGCAGCGTCTGGTCGAACAGGGCCTGCTCGATGGCGCGGGCGATGGAGGCGGGCTCGAACGGATCACACAGCAGGCCGGCGTCTCCGACCTGTTCGGGCAACGCCGTCACGTCGGAGCTGACGACCGGCAGGCCTTCTGACCAGGCTTCGAAGATCGGCAGGCTGTTGGCTTCGAACAGTGTCGGCAGGACAAGGCAGCCGGCCATGGAATAGAGGCAGCGCAGTTCGGTCGGCGAGACGAAGCCGAGGAAGCGGACCTGGTCTTCCAGCTTCAGCTCCTG
>NZ_CADEGK010000057.1:21285-22992 GCF_902826855.1 uncultured Phenylobacterium sp.
GGAATGACCTGGATCTTGTCCGGCGACACCGCGAACTGCTTCACGATGTCTTCCTTGATCCATTGCGAGTTGACGATCACCGCCTGCGACAGGCGGCAGCCCATCGGATACATCGCCTCGCGCCACGCCAGCTCGTCGGGCGTGAAGAATTGCGGGTAATGCAGGTGCTGCAGGTCGTGCGGGTTGTAGACCGTGGGAATGGCGCAGTAGGTGAAGGACTGCGTCGGGAAATGCATCACGCCAAGATCGAGGCTCTCGAAGAAGCCGTCCGACACATGCGCCTCATGCCAGCGCGAGGGCAGCGTGAACTTGCGGCGGATCTTCGTCTTGAAGTCCTGCAGGCCGGTCTTCCAGGTTCTTTTGCGCGTCGCGTCCGGGTGCAGCACGATCTGCTGGTTGGCGCCGAGGCCTGCGAGCCAGTCGGCCTGTTTCTGCGAGCGGACGACGAGGACATAGGTTTCAGGCCCGTCATCGAGGCGGCCGAGTGCGGATATGAGGCTGTGAATGGCCGGCGCAATGCCGCCGTTCAAGCCGGGTTCGACCTCGATGCTGATACCGATGCGCACGTGCTCAGGACCCTTTCACCGCCAGCCTCAGGCTGCGGGCGTGACCGTCCACGGCAGCGCCATGCGCAGGAGGCCGTTGCGCTGGCTGGGCAGCATGCCGCCGATGCTGTCGCCGGCGACCTCGACTGAGAACGCCATGGCGCGGGCGACGTCGAAATTCATCTGCACGCCCGGAATGTCCGAATTGCAGGTGAGATAGAAACGGCCAGCGTTGAGGAAGTGGGCGGGCAGCGTGCAGCGGCTGACATAGCGGCCGGGCTTGCGCGCGTATTCGGGGGAATAGGAGTCGAGATCCTTGGTCGAGAGGATGATCTCCCCTTCCCGGCCGAGCAGGAGAAGGCCCGTGCGCAGGCCTTTCGCAGGCTGGAGAATTTCGTACTCCATCTCGACCTCGATGGGCTCGCTGGTCGAGAAGTTGGTGGTCGAGAGGCCGGCAGAGGAGCGCATGCGCAGGGCATACAGCTTGATATGGTCTGAGCCGGGCGCGTTCTCGGCAGTGAACTCCAGCGCGCCGGTGTCCGAGCCGCCATCGGCGAGATAGTGGGCGACGATCTCGTTGGTGCGGCCGATCTCGCGCACGCGGCCACGTTCCATCCAGATGGAGCGCGGGCAGAAGTTCGCGATCGCAGACATGTTGTGCGAGACGAACACGACGGTGCGGCCATGGCTGGCGACTTCGCCCATCTTGCCGAGGCAGCGCGCCTGGAACTTGGCGTCGCCGACGGCGAGGACTTCGTCGACGATCAGGATTTCCGGCTCGAGGTGGGCGGCCACGGCAAAGGCGAGGCGCGTATACATGCCCGAGCTGTAGCGCTTCACCGGCGTGTCGATGAATTGTTCGATTTCCGCGAAGGCGACGATCTCGTCGAACTTCCGGTCGATCTCCTTCTTCTTCATGCCGAGGATGGCGCCATTGAGGAAGGTGTTCTCGCGGCCCGTCAGTTCGCGGTCGAAACCCATGCCGACCTCGAGCAGCGAGCCGACGCGGCCGCGCATCTCGACGCGGCCCTTTGTCGGCTCGGTCACGCGCGAAAGCACCTTGAGCAGCGTGCTCTTGCCGGCCCCGTTGCGGCCGATGACGCCGACGACATCGCCCTGCGCGATCTCGAAGGAGACATCGTCGAGCGCCTTGAACATGGGC
>NZ_CADEGK010000058.1 GCF_902826855.1 uncultured Phenylobacterium sp.
CCGCCGATGCCGGCGCCGCCGGAGATGTGGCAGTGCTTGCCGATCTGGGCGCATGACCCGACCGTGGCCCAGGTGTCGACCATGGTCCCTTCGTCGACGTAGGCTCCGATGTTCACGAAGGATGGCGTCAGCACCACGTTCTTCGCCAGGAACGCACCCTTGCGCACGGTGCAGCCGGGCACGGCGCGGAAGCCGGCGGCCTCGAAGCGGGCGGCGTTCCAGCCGGTGAACTTCAAGGGCACCTTGTCCCAGTAGGGGTGCGGCGCGTCGGCGTCGATCAACCGGTTGGGGGTGAGGCGGAAGAGCAGCAGGATCGCCTGCTTCGCCCATTGGTTGGTCACCCAGGTCCCGTCGGCCTCTCGCTGCGCCACCCGCAGCCTTCCGGAGTCCAGCAGTTCGATGGTCTCGTGCACGGCGTCGCGCACCCGGCCGGTCGTCTGCTGGTTGACGCCGTCGCGCTCTTCCCAGGCGGCTTCGATCACGGACTTGAGCTCGTTCGACATTCAGGCGGCCTCTTTGAGCTGGGCGCCGTTCAGGAACGGCGTGAGCTTGGCGGTGCGGTGGTGGACGAAAGGGGCGGTGGACTGGGCGGCGTAGGGGCCGACCAGGACGGTGGTCATGCCGAGGTCCGCGGCCGGCTCCAGGTTGCGCTGGCTGTCCTCGAAGAAGGCGGTGGCGGTGGGCTCGATGGCGTGCGCGGCGCCTATCCGCACGAAGGCCTCGGGGCTGGGCTTCGGCTCGTAGCCGCCCGAGCCGATGTGGAAGACGTCGTCGAAGAGGTCCGACAGCCCCAGGTGCTGCATGACGCGCAGCGCGTGGCGGTCGTCGGCATTGGTGAAGATCAGCCGCCGGCCGGGCAGCCGCGCCAGGGCGGCCAGCAGGTCGGGATCGTGGGCCAGGGCCTCGAGGCTGAGATCGTGGAAGATGGCGTGGAACTCGTCGGGATCGACCCCGTGATGCAGCATCAGGCCCTTCAGCGTCAGGCCATGCTCGGCCAGGTACGCCTTCTGCAGCTTGAAGGCCTCGGGCCGCGGCAGGCCGGTGGCCTTTTCCACGAAGTCGGTCATGCGGTCGACGACGGAGTCGAGGAAGCCGGACTCGGCGGGGTAGAGGGTGCCGTCGAGATCGAACAGCCAGGTGTCCACGTGCCGCAGGTCGGCTGTCATGCGCGGACGAGGGTGCCGGAGCCGTGCTCGGTGAAGAGCTCCAGCAGCATGGCGTGCGGCCGCCGGCCGTCCAGGATGACCACAGCCTCGACTCCCGCCTCCACCGCGGCGATGGCGGTCTCCAGCTTGGGTATCATGCCGCCGGTGGCGACCTTGTCGGCGATGGCCGCTCGCGCCTCGGCTACGGTGAGCTGCGGGATGCGTTGCTTGTTCGCGTCCAGGACGCCCGCCACGTCGGTGAGCAGCAGCATGCGCTTGGCGCCCAGCGCGCCGGCCAGGGCGCCGGCCACGGTGTCGGCATTGATGTTGAAGGTCTGGCCGCTCTCGTCCACGCCGATCGGGGCCACCACCGGGATGTAGTCGTGCTCCGCCTTGATCAGGGCCTCGATCAGGGCGGTGTCGATCACCTTGGGTTCGCCCACGAAGCCCAGGTCGACGATCTGCTCCTCCACCGAGTCGGGGCTGCGGCGGGTGCGGGTGACCTTCTCGACCGTTATCAGTTTCGCGTCCTTGCCGGAAAGCCCCACGCCGCGCACGTCGGAGGCGGCGCCGGCCTGGGTGATCCAGCTGGCGATCTCCTTGTTGATGGCGCCCGACAACACCATCTCGGCGACTTCCATGGTGGCCTGGTCGGTGACCCGCAGCCCGTCGACGAAGGTGGACTTCACTCCGGCCTTCTGCAGCCAGGCCGAAATCTGGGGGCCGCCGCCGTGCACCACGACCGGCTGTACCCCCAGCATGCGCAACAGCACCACGTCGGCAGCGAACAGCTTGGCGACCTGTTCCTCGCCCATGGCGTGGCCGCCGTATTTGATGACCACGGTCTGGCGATTGTAGGTCTGGATGTAGGGCAGGGCCTCGGCCAGCGTCGTCGCCGTCGCCCAGCCCTGTTCCTCGGTGTCGCTCAATGTGCCGTCCTCGAACTCGGGGGGTCCGATAGCGGACGGCGGCGACCCTGTCACGCGGCCCCAGCCGCGAAAGCGGCGATGAGCGGTGTCTAGGTGGTCACCTCGGGCAACAGCCTGGCGAAGTGGTCCTCCACGGCGCGGTAGCACTCGCAGGCGGCGCGTTCGAGCCCGGCCCGGTCCAGCACCTCGACGCGACCGCGGCGGTTGCGGATCAATCCGCGCGCGGCCAGGCCGCTGGTCACCGCCGAGACGGTGGTGCGCTGGACGCCCAGCATCTCGGCCAGGGATTCCTGGGTCAGCTGGATGATGTTGTCGCCCGCGCGGTCATGGGTGGCGAGCAGCCAGCGGGCGGCCCGCTCCTCCGCGGTGTGCAGTGCGTTGCACGCCACCGACTGCATCATCTGTGCAAGCAGCGCGTCGGCGTAGCGGGCGAAGAGGTCGGTAAAGCGTGTCGAGCCGGTCTTGGCCGCTTCCAGATGGCTGGTGGGGATGGCCAACGCCTCGCCGCCGATCTGCACCATGGCGCGGCCGAAGGCGGGCTTGTGGCCTTCGCTGACGATGCCGCCGACCGCGCCCTCGCGCCCGATCGTGGCGGCCTCGACCTCACGCCCGTCGCGGGTGACGATGAGCAGTGAGACCATGGCCTTCCGGCACGGGAAGTAGGTGGTGGTGACCTCGTCGCCCGGCTCGAACAACACCCGGCCCCGGGCCAGCTGGATAGGTTCGAGATGGGGCGCCAGGATCGCGTACTCCCTCGCGTTCAGCGCGGCGAGCAGGCGGTTGGCGTGCCGATCGGACGCACGCAAGGCAGGGTCACGCGTGGGCGCGACGAAGGACTGGCTCATGGCGCCGGGTTCCCACGGTACTTGGTCATAGGATCAACGCCGAACGGCTGCGCTTGTTGCGCGCCTTCGCTCGATTTTGAGCGCTTAGATCGAACGCGCGACGACTTCCTTCATGATCTCGCTGGTGCCGCCGTAGATGCGTTGGACGCGCGCGTCGCGCCACAGCCGGGCGATGGGATACTCGTTCATGTAGCCGGCGCCGCCGTGCAGTTGCAGGCCCGCGTCGCAGACCTCCCATTGCAGCTCGGTGTGGAACAGCTTTGCTGCAGAGCCTTCGGCGGCGGTCAGCTTGCCTTGCAGGTGCCGGGCGATCGCCCAGTCCAGGTGGGCCCAACCGGCCTGCATCTTGGCCTTCAGCGCGCCCAGGGTGAAGCGGGTGTTCTGGAAGTCGAAGACGGTCTGCTTGAAGGCCTTGCGGTCCTTGGTGAACTTCACCGTTTCGTCGAAGGCGCGCTGGGCGGCCGCCTGGGCCTGGACGGCGATGCCCAGCCGTTCCTGCGGCAGCTGGCTCATCAGATAGCCGAAGCCCTTGCCCTCCTCGCCCAGGCAGTTGGACGTGGGCACGCGTACGTCCTCGAAGAAGAGTTCGGAGGTGTCGGCCGAGTGCATCCCGATCTTGTCGAGGTTCCGGCCGCGCTTGAAGCCTTCGCGGGTAGCCTCCACCAGGATCAGCGAGATGCCCTTGCCGCCGGCGGCGGGGTCAGTCTTGGCCACCACGATGATCAGGTCGGCGTTCTGGCCGTTGGTGATGTAGGTCTTCGACCCGTTCACGACGTACTCGTTTCCGTCGCGGATGGCGGTGGTGCGCACGGCCTGCAGGTCGGACCCCGTGCTGGGCTCGGTCATGGCGATGGCCGTTATAGCCTCCCCGGAGACCATCTTCGGCAGCCACTCCAGCTTCTGTTCCTCGGAGCCGAAGTTCTGGATGTAGTCGGCCACGATGTCCGACTGCAGCGTGATGCCCGCCGACGATCCCGCATAGAACAGCTCCTCGGAGACCACCGCGTTGTAGCGGAAGTCGAGGCCCAGCCCGCCGTACTCCGGGGCCACCCCGGGGCAGAGCAGCCCAGCCTCGCCGCACGCCAGCCAGAACTGGCGGTCGACGACGCCCTCCGCCTCCCAGCGGTCGAGGTTGGGCCACAAGGCCTTGTCGTAGAACTTGCGCACCTGGTCGCGGAACAGGTTCAGCTCTTCGTCGAAGGCGGTGCGGGCGGACATGTCGATCATGGTGGATCCCTGAGGTTCGCGCGCCAGTTAGCGCGGTGACGCTGCGGAGGGCTAGCGGCGCCTAAGACGCGCAGGCCGCCAGGATCTCCGCGCGGAGTTCGGGGATCCCGGCGCCCTTCTCGGCGGAGGTGGCCAGCACGCGCGGGAACGCCGCCGGCCGCTTGGCGATCTTGCGCGTCGTCTCGGCAACCATCTGCTCGACGTCTCGGCCCTTCAGCTTGTCGGCCTTCGTGAGGATGACCTGGTAGCTGACGGCGGCCAGGTCGAAGGCCTCCATGGCCTCGGCGTCCACGTCCTTCAGGCCGTGGCGGGCGTCGATCAGCAGGTAGGCGCGCTTCAGGTTGGGGCGGCCGCGCAGGTAGCTGCGCCCCAGGTTCTGGAACTTGTTCTTCGCCTCGCGGCTGACCTTGGCGAAGCCGTAGCCGGGCAGGTCGACCAGCCGCAGCGTCTCGTCGGCGACGAAGAAATTGATCTCCCGCGTGCGCCCCGGTGCGGTGGAGGCCCGCGCCAGGTGCGTGCGGCCGGTCACCGCATTGATCAGCGACGACTTGCCCACGTTGGAGCGCCCGGCGAAGGCCACTTCGGGCAGATCGGCGGGCGGCAGGCCGGCGATCGCCACCGCGCCCATCATGAAGGTGACCGGGTGGGCGAAGAAGACCCGCGCGGCTTCAAGCGCCTCGTCGTCGAACGCCGCGTCCGTCATCCCGCGGGCGTGGGCTTGCCGGTCAGCTTGCCGATGATCCGGTCGATGGGGTTATCCACCTTGAAGCGCCGCATCATGATGTACTGCTGGATCGTCGTGAGCACGTTGGACCAGGTGTAGTAGACCAGTAGCCCGATCGCGAATTGCGCCATGATGAAGGTGAACAGCAGGGGCATGAACTGCAGCATCTTCTGCTGCATCGGGTCGGGGGCCGGCGGGCTCATCGAGGTCGTCAGCCAAGTCGTCGCCCCGTAGAGAATGGCGAGCACGCCGATGTGCAGGAAGCCCGGAGGGTTGCCGTAAGCCAAGAGGTCGCCGATCAGCGGCGCCGTGCCCGGGTCCCAGGGGATAAGGCCGAACAGGTTGAAGATGGTGGTCGGGTCCGGCGCCGACAGGTCCTTGATATAGCCGAAGAACGGCGCATGCCGCATCTCCAGCGTGATCTGCAACACCTTGAATAGCGCGAAGAACACCGGGATCTGAAGGAAGATCGGCAGGCACCCGGCCAGTGGGTTCACCTTCTCGCGCTTGTAGAGCTCCATGAGCTCCTGCTGTTGGCGCGCCGGGTCGTCCTTGAACTTCTTGCGCAGCTCCTCCATCGCCGGCTGCACCTTCTTCATCTTCGTCATCGACTCGTATTGCTTGTTGGCGAGCGGGAAGAAGATCAGTCGCACGACCACGGTGAGCGCCAGGATGGCGACCCCGAAGTTGCCGATGTGGGCGAAGAGGAAGCTCAGGAACTGGTAGACGGGACGGGTCAGGAACCAGAACATCCCCCAGTCGACCGCCTCGTCGAAGTGCGGGATGGCCAGCTTGGTCTGGTATTCCTTCAGCAGCGGCACCTTCTTCGCGCCCGCGAACAGGCGGGTGGTCGAGGTGACCTGCTGGCCTACGCCGATGGCGCGCGGCTGGCCCACGAAGTTGGCGTCGACGATGTTGACCCCGGCGGCGCGGGTCAGGCCGTAGCGGCCCTCGAAATGCTCCTGCGGCCCGGGGATCAGGGCGGCCAGCCAGTAGTGGTCGGTGATGCCAAGCCAGCCGCCGACCGAGGCGTGAGCGGGGCCGCCACCCTCCTTCTGCCACTTGGCGTACTTCAGCAGCCGTCGCTTCTCGGCGAAGTAGCCGGCCGCGCCCTCGTGGACGACGCCGTTCTTGCCCAAGGTGGCGGGCACGCCCTGGCGCTGCACCGACCCGTAGGGGGCGAGCGTGATCGGCGTGGCCCCGCGGTTGGCCACCGTGTCGGTGACGGTGAACATGTAGTTCTCGTCCACCGCGATGACGCGGGTGAAGGCCAGCCCCTGGCCGTTGTCGTAGGTCAGGGTCACCGGCTTGCCGGGCGCGAGCGTCGAGCCCTGGGCCAGGGTCCACTGGGTTTGTCCGTCGGGCAGGCCGGGCACGTTCGCGCCAGTCCAGCCCAGGTCGGCGAAGAAGGCGAACGGCGCGCCCTCGGGGCGGAACAACTCCACCGGCGGCGAGTCCTTGGCCAGGGTCTGGCGGTAGCCGGTGAGGTAAAGGTCGTCGATCCGCGCCCCGCGCAGGGACATCGAACCCTTCAGCGCCGGGGTGTCGATCATGACGCGAGGGGACGCGGTGACAGCGGCCTGGCGGGTCATGGCCTGCGGCACGGCGATGCCCGGTCGGGCGATGCCGGCGCTGGTCGCGCCTGGCGCGGCAGCGGCGCCGGGGACGGTCGCGACCGCCGCAGCCTGAGCCTTGCGGGCGGCTTCCTCGGCCTGCATCCGCTTGGTCGCCGGGTCGGCCACGAAGAACTGGTAGGCCAGGAGCATGATCGCCGCGCACACGAAGAAGATGATCGTGTTGCGGGTGTTTTCGTCTCTCATGAGCGGCGACGTGGGCTTTCCGGCAGAAGCGGGGAAGAGGGGGAGGCGCTAGGGTATGTGGGTGGCCGCGCGGTCGGCCGCGAGCCTTATCAGCGCGCTTTTCACATCGTCAAGCAAACGGGCCCACGGGCGGGTCAGCACGCCGCCCCGGGCGATGATCACGTAGTCGACCCCGGGCGAGGCAAACTGCGGCAAGAGCGCGCGGGCGGCCTCGCGCATCCGCCGCTTGGCGCGGTTGCGCTCCACGGCGCCGCCGATGCGTTTCGTCGCGGTGAAGCCGACGCGGACGAGCGGCAGGTCGTCGCCGCGGGCCCGGGCCTGCACGACGACGGCGCCCTTCGCGCAGGATGGGGCCTGGGCGCAGGCGAGGAACTCGCTGCGCTTCCTGAGGCGCTCAATGGCAGGGGAGGCGTCCGTCACGCGGACACCTTAGCCAGTCCTAGGCGCTGAGGCGCTTGCGGCCCTTGGACCGGCGACGGGCGAGGATCTTCTGGCCGTTCTTGGTCGACATGCGCAGCCGGAAGCCGTGGCGGCGCGCGCGCACGAGGCGGGAGGGCTGGAATGTGCGCTTCACGGGAAGGCTCCGGGTCGAAAATCGAGCGGCGGTGGATAGTGGAAGGGCCGGCGGCTGTCAACCACGCCTCAGGCCAGCGTCATCACCAGCGGCCCGCTGCGAGTGGCGACCAGGGTGTGTTCGTATTGAACGGTGGGCTGGCCGCGCGGCGGCGCCAGCGTCCAGCCGTCGCCGCGGCTCTCCACGACCCAGTCGGCGCCGAGCGACAGGAACGGCTCCAGGGTAAAGACCAAGCCCTCGGTGATTTTGCGCCGGTCCGACGGCTCGGCCCAGGTGGGGATCTCCTTGGGCTCCTCATGCAGCGCCCCGCCGACCCCGTGGCTCGCGAGGTTCCGGACCAGGCTGTAGCCGTTCCTGCGTGCGAAGGCCTCGATCTGGCGGCCCGGCGCGGCCAGGTCGCCGCCAGCGCGCACCGCGCGGATGCCACTCCACAGCGCCCGGCGGCCGTCGCGGCACAGGCGCTCGACGCGCGCGCTAACCGGGGGCACGGCGAAGCTCGCGCCGGTGTCACCGAAGAAGCCGTCCAGCTCGGCCGAGACGTCGATGTTGATCAGGTCGCCGGCCTCGACGCGCCGATCGTCCGGGATGCCGTGCGCTACGTCCGGGCCGATGGAGATGCAGGTGGCGCCCGGGAAGCCGTAGGTGATTTCCGGCGCCGAGCGGCCGCCCTCTCGCTCGATCAGCCGTCGGCCGAGGTCGTCGAGCTCGCGGGTGGTGATGCCGGGCTCCAGGGCTGCGCCCATGGCGGTCAGCGTCCGCGCCACCAGCCGCCCGGCGGCCCGCAGCTTCTCCAGGTCCTCGTCGTTGCCGATGGTCATGAGCGCCTTCTAGAGGTCCGGCCGGATAATCGTCTTGCCGACCACCTTGCGCTGGGCCAGCGTCTCGAAGGCGTCGCGCCATTCGCTCAGCGGATATTCGGCGTCGACGCGGGGCTTCACCTTACCCTCCTCGGCCAGCTTCCAGATCGCTTCGTTGTTCTCGCGGCCCTTGGCCGGGTTCTGGCGGCCGTATTCGCCGGCCCGGACGCCCATCACCGAGAAGCCCTTGATCAGGGCGATGTTGACCGGGAGCACAGGCAGCCGGCCACTTGTGAAGCCGATGGAGAGGATGCGGCCGCCGAAGGCGATGCAGCGGACCGACTCGTCGAACACGTCGCCGCCGACCGGATCGTAGATGACGTCGGCGCCCTTGCCCCCGGTGAGTTCCTTCACCCGCTCGCGGAAGCCGCGGGTGACGTTGACCGTGGCGTCCACGTCGTACTCACGCTCGATGATCGCCAGCTTCTCGTCGGAGGCGGAGGCCGCGATCACCTTGGCGCCCAGCAGCTTGGCGTAATCGACGGCGGCCAGGCCGACGCCGCCGGCTGCGCCGTGCACCAGCACCCACTCGCCCGGCTGCACCATGCCGATGCGACTGAAGGCGACGTAGGCGGTGAGGTAGCAGACCGGATACCCCGCGGCCTCGCTGTAGCTGAAATTGGCCGGCTTCTTGCGCAGGGCGACGGCCGGCAGGATGGCGTATTCGGCGAACCCGCCGCGTCCGCCGGAGACCACCGGGTCACCGATGGCGAAGCCAGTGACGCCCTCGCCCAGGGCGTCCACGTCGCCGGCGAGTTCCATGCCGCCCACGAACGGGATCGACGGCTTGTGCTGGTGCTCGCCTCTGGTCTGCATCAGGTCGGGGAAGTTGACGGCGGCGGCCTTGACCTTGATCCGCACCTCGCCCGGTCCGGGCTCGGGCATCGGCAGGTCCTTGATTTTGCAGCCGGCGTAGTCCGGGAGAAGCTCTTCAACCACCAGCGCGCGCATCAGATCCTGCTCCTCATGACCGGGCGCGATCTGGACACGTTCCCGCAACGTCGTTCAAGCGGAAGCGCTCAGGCGCCACGCATCGCGCCCGGCAGGCCCTTCAGGCCGTTCAGGATCATCTCCACGGCGAAGTCGGCGGCCGAGGCGGTGTCGATCGGCCGCCGCGCCAGCATGCGGTCGCCGACCTCGCGGGCGATGCCGATACAGGCCGCAGTCATGTACTCGGTGTCCGAGGCGGGCCCGCGGCCTTCGGCGATGGCGTCCTCGATGGCCGCCTTCACCTCGGCGAAAACCGCCTTCATCTCCGGCGTCTCGCCCTGGATATGCGGCTGGATCTCGCCCTCGGGCCGTCGCGCGGCCCAGCTGTTGTGCTCGTCGGCCATGAACTCGAAATAGGCGACGATGGCCTCGCGCACGAACCCGTCGAAGTGGCCCTTGTGGCGCAGGCTCTTCAGGATCGGGGCGAACCGCCGCGCGCCGTCGTCGGAGAGGGCGGCGAACACCTCATCCTTGGAGCGGTAGTAGTTGTAGAAGGTCCCGGCCGCGAGACCCGTGCGGCGGATGATGTCGCGCACGGTGGCCGCTTCAACGCCCAGCTCGCCGAACACCTCACGCGCGGCGTCCAGGATAGCCTGGCGGTTCTGGACCTTGGTCTGCTCCCGCTTGCCGACGGGGAGGTAGGCGACGTCTGCCACGTGTTGGGTACCCGACTGAAAAGTGACGCGAGTCATTCTCTAGGCAGTTGACGTGTGCGGCAAGGGGTCTAGCGCCGTCAGCTACACCGTGCGCTGGGCGCGGTCCTTCTCGTTGGCGCCCTTGATGGCGTTACGAGCCTGTTCCCACTGCTCGTCGGTCCAGGAGGCGAGGTCCGCGCGGCCGCGTCCGCCGAGGTAGCCGCCGCCGTCGATGGCGATGGTCTGGCCGTTGACGTACGCGGACCCGGGATCGAGCAGGTAGACGGCCAGGTTGGCCAGCTCGCGCATCTCGCCCACGCGGTTCAGCGGGATCTCCGGATCGGCCTTGCCGGCGCCTTCCGTGGTCTGGCCGGGGCTGAGGCGCGCCCAGGCGCCTTCGGTCGGGAAGGGGCCCGGCGCGATGGCGTTGAAGCGGATGCCGCGGTCGCCCCACTCCACCGCCAGGCTCATGGTCATGACGTTCAGCCCGGCCTTGGACATGGCCGAGGGCACGGTGAACGGTCCGCCGTGCCAGACCCAGGTGGTCAGGATCGACACCACCGAGGCATGCTTGCCCTCCGCCAGCCAGCGCTTGCCGGCGTCCAGGGTCACGTTGAACGAACCGCGGAAGACGATGTTGGCGATGGCGTCGAACCCGCGCGGCGACAGGTCCTCGGTGCGGCTGATGAAATTGCCCGCGGCGTTGTTGACCAGGCCGGTGGGGGCGCCGCCCGCCCAGACCTCGTCCATCGTGTCGTGGATGGCCTCGGGCACGCGGATGTCGCAAGCCTGACCGGTGACCACCCCGCCGCCGAACTTCGCGGCATGCTCGGAGAGCTCCTTGGCCGTGGCGTCGATGACGGCGCCGCGGCGTCCCCAGATGATCACGTCGGCGCCCAGCAGGGCGCAGGCCTCGGCCATCACCTTGCCCAGGCCGGTGCCGCCACCGGTGATCAGGATCCGCTGGCCCTTCATCAGGCCGGGCTTGAACATCAGGTCGTCGAGGGTGAATTCGGACATCGGGGCCTCCATCGGGCGTTCGACGCCGCAGCGTCGGCCCTAACAGGCCGCCCTGACGCCGGGTCGGTCAAGCCACCGGACGGCGCTCGGATCAAGACGGCGGCAGCGCTTCGATCACCCGTCCCAGGACGGGCGCCCAACCTTCCCCGTCCGCCTGCCGGAACAGCCGCAGCGACGCGTACCACGGCATGTCGGTCCCCCCGTCTCCATAGCGCCACTCCGGGCGCGGCGGGATCATCACCAGGCCCAGTTGCCCGATCGCCCCGGTGAGGTGGGCCAGCGCGGTCTGCACGGTGACCACGCCGTCAAGCGCACACACCAGGCCTGCGAGCGCCTCGAAGTCGTCGATCTCCTTGCGCGGAAAGCTGACGATGGGGCGCGCCAGGCCGGCGTTGACCGCGGCCAGCTCAGCGGTCACGTCGCCATACTGGAGGCTGACGACCTCGTACCCGGGATGCTCGAACAAGGGGCGCAGCGTCTCGAGCGGCATGGAGCGCGCCGCGACACCGGTCTGCGCCGCGCCGCCGCGCCAAGAGATCCCGATGCGGCGCAGTCCGGGCGATGGCCCGAGCCGTGCGCGCCAGGCCTCCACCGTCCGTGGCATCGGGCGCAGGTAGGGGCGGCCGGGGAAGTCGGCTTCGGCGCGGCGGAAGGCGGCCGGCAGGCTGCCGATCGCCACCACCCGGTCGATCCGCGCCAGGTCGACCAGCGCCGGCCCGCTGCCCGCCACAACTTCGATATCCGGGAACGAGACGGAGAAGAGGGTGAGCAGGCGGAACTCAACGACGCAGGTGACTTTCGCGGCGATCGCGGCCAGGTCGGGCAGCACACTGGCGAACATGATCACGTCGCCGACGCCCTGCTCGGCCACCACCAGGACGCGCTGGCCCCGCAGGTCATCCACGGCAGGGCCCAGCGTCAGCCGTTCGCGGAAGGCCGGCGTCATATGGCCGGCGGTCGCATGCCGCTGCAGCCAGCGAGCCTCGTAGTCGTCCCAGCCGCCGGCGAAGTCGCGTCGTAATAGACGCACCCAGGCGCGGCGATAGCGGGCCAGCGGCGCGTGGGGCGCGATCGCCAGCGCCTCGTCATAGGTCGCGCTCGCCTCGTCGTGGCGGCCGAGACCGGCCAGCGCCAGGCCCACGTCCGCCACGGAGTCCGCCTGCTCGACGGGTGTTCCCGCGGGGGCGACCGCGCGGAACGCCGCCAGCGCCTCGTCCGGTCGCTTCAGCTCCAGCAGCGCAAGGCCACGGCCGCGCCAGGCGTCGGCCAGTCCGGGGTCGAGCCCCAGCGCGCGGTCAGCGCTCGCCAAGCCCTCGCCAGCCCGTCCGAGGGCGACCAGGGCGCGCGCCCGGCCGCTGTGGGCGAGGGGCGATCGGGGGTGGACGGCGATGGCCTCGTCGAACGCCGCCAGGGCCGCGCCGAAGCGCCCCTGGCCGAACAACGCGCGACCGCGGGTGATCGGGCCCGGTTCGCCGCTCACCCGGCGATGAACCCCGGGTCGACGCGCTTGATGAACTGCATGGCCGCCGCCGGGGCGCGCACCTTCCCCTCGTGGATCACGAAGGCGTAGACGTCTCGCGGGGTCTCCGGCGGGCCGGTGCGGTCGATCGGCGTGAAGTCGCCGGGGACGCGGCCCTGGGCGTAGTCCTTGAACCGTCCGGCCCAGAGGTCGAGGTCCTTGGGCTCATAGCCGGTCTCGATCTCGTCGGACGCCGAGATCAGCCGCAGATAGACGACCTCGCCGGTGATGTCCGGGATCAGCGGGTAGTTCTCGTTCTCGGATGCGCAGATGGTCATTCCGCGTTCGCGGCACAGGGCCACGAACCGGGGGTCGGCAAAGGTGGCGTTGCGCACCTCGATGACGTGCCGGAGCGGCAGGCCGTTGAGGTTGTCGGGCAACAGGTCGAAGAAGCCGGAGAAGTCGTCGTAGTCGAACTTCTTGGTCGCCATGAACTGCCACAGGATCGGCCCCAGGCGGTCGCCGAGCTCGGTCAGGCCCTGGCCCAGGAAGAACTCCACCGACTGCTTGCCGTCGCTCAGCTTCCTGCGGTTCACGCAGAACCGCGAGGCCTTCACCGCGAAGCGGAAGCCGTTGGGGGTCGCGTCTCGCCATTTGGCCCAGCTGTCCGGCTTGAAGCTGGAGTAGTAGGTGCCGTTGATCTCGATCGCGGAGAGCTGGCGGCTGGCGTACTCCAGCTCCTTCTTCTGCGACAGCCCAGGCGGGTAAAACACCCCCCGCCACGGCTCGAACGTCCACCCGCCGATGCCACAGCGTATCTTGCCGGATTGGGCCATGCGGGTCTCCTCAGCCGGGATATCGGTAGCCGCTGACGGCCCAGTTCTCAAGATGTTCTATCACGCCCATCTCCCTTACGCTGCGCCCAGGAGAAGGGGAGGTCACTTCCGCATCGCCTTCGTCTTGTCCCGCTCGTCCTTGAACTCAGAACCCGCCTTCCACTCGGGCCAGATGCGGGAGTTCGCCAGTTTTTGGCCGAGATCGAGCAGCAGCGCGCCGTCTGCGACGAAGCCCTTGCGGTCCCAGGTCGGATCGTACTCGTCGGCGGGCTGGTGGTAGCGGTCGGCGGTATAGGCCCTGGACCTGGCGGCGCCGGCCTCCCGGCCGCCCACCACCAGGTCCACGCCGCCGCCGAAGCTGATGGCCGGAACGCCCGCCTTGGCGAACGGGAAGTGGTCGGAGCGGAAGAAGAGGCCGGCCGCGGGGCGGGGGTCTGGGCTGTAGGTGCGGTTGTGCGCCTTGCCGACCGTGATAAGCTCATCCTGCAGGGTGAGCGGCGCGTTGCCGGAGGTGGTGAAGTCGCGCGCCAGGCCGCTGGGGCCCACGCCGTCCATGTTGATCACGCCGACGGTGGTCGCCAGCGGATACAGCGGCGCCGAGGCATAGTACTCCGAGCCCAGCAGGCCCTTCTCCTCCGCCGTCAGGGCCAGGAAGACCACAGAACGCTGCGGCTTCGGCAATTTGGCGAACGCTCGGCCCAACTCCAGCAGCATCGCCGTGCCGGAAGCGTTGTCGAGTGCGCCGTTGTAGATCCGGTCGCCCCTGGCGTCCGGCTGTCCCACGCCCAGGTGGTCCCAGTGGGCGGTGTAGATCACCCGCTCGTCCGGGAACCGGGTCCCTCGGATCGCCCCCACCACGTTCTTTGAGACGACCTTCTGCGTGTCGACCGCATAGTCGGCCGAGAAGGTAACGCCTTCCAGGGTCACCGGCTTGAACGCCCGGGTCCGGGCCTGCGCCTTCAGCGCATCGAGATCGTAGCCCCCCGCCTTGATCAGCGCCGCCGCGGCGTCGCGCTGCACCCAGCCCTCCAGCGGCGCGTGAGCGGTGCGCGGATCCCTGCGGATGACGTCGAAGATCTCGTTGGTGTTGGAATTCTTGACCGTCGCCCAGCCATAGGACGCCGGCGCGGTCTCATGGATGACTAGGAAGCCGATGGCGCCCTGCCGGGCGGCCTCTTCGAACTTGTAGGTCCACCGGCCATAGTAGGTCATCGCCTTGCCGCCGAAGTCGCCGCCGGTCGCGTTCTCGAAGTCCGGGTCGTTGACCAGCACCAGGGCGACCTTGCCCTTCAGGTCGACGCCCTTGTAGTCGTCCCAGTCGCGCTCCGGGGCCTTGACGCCATAGCCGACGAAAACGACCGGCGCGTCCTTCACCGTCAGCCGGTCGCCGCTCAGGGTGGCGCGCAGGGCGACCTCTTGCCCTTGCGTCCATGTCTTGGTCGTCCCCCCCATGGTGACGCTGATGTCCACGGGGCCCTTGGTGGTCGAGCGGACCAGGGGGACATCCTGGGTCCAGGCCCGGTCGCCGCCCGGCAGCAGGTCGCCGGCCGGCTGCAGTCCGGCGGCCTTCATCTGATCGAGCAGATAGGCGACGGTCTTGGTCTCTCCGGGGGTGGCGGGGCCACGGCCCTCGAACGCATCGGACGACAGCACCTCGATGTCGCGCAGGATCCGGCCGGCGTCGAGATTCGGTTCGGCCGCGAACATGGGCCCGGCCAGGAGCGTTGCGGCAGCCGCGCTCAGGAGAAACTTTTTCATGGATACACTCGAAATGGGGGTCGAAATTTGCGCGACCCTAGAGCCTAGCGGCCGGGGCCGCTAGGCCAACGCGTGGCGCTCGCGGATATAGGCCTCCAGCCCGTCCAGCACCCGCTCCAGGCCGAACTCGAAGCTGGCCAGGCTCGCGCCCAGACCGCCGCCGCCGCGCTTGCGGCGGCCCTCGCCGATGCGGCTCAGGGCGGGATAGGTCGCCGGATCGACGTGCTGCTGCAGCACCGGCTCGATGAGCTCCAGCCACTGTTCGTCGGTGATGCCGCTGCGGCGCTCGATGTCGCGGGCCTCGCGGGCCACCTGCAGCGCGCCGGCGATGTAGTTCTGCAGCACCTCGGCCACGAGGGTCATTTCCTCCTCGGCCAGCCCCATGCCGTCCAGGGCCTGAATGGTCGCCTCGGCCTTCTTCAGCACATTGGGGCCGAGCGGCGGGCGGTGCAGGGCCAGGTCGAGCACCCACGGATGCCGCTCTGCCAGCGCCCACCGCTGGCGGGCGATGAAGGTGAGCCGGGCGCGCCAGCCGGAGAGGTCGTCGTCCGGGTCCGGAACCGCGCCCATGGCCCGATCGAACATCAGGTCCACCAGTTCGGCCTTCGACGGCACGTAGGTGTAGAGCGACATTGCCGAGACCCCCATGGCCTCGGCCACCCGCCGCATGCTCAGCGCCGGCAGCCCCTCGGCGTCGGCGATGGCCGTGGCGGCGGCCACGACCTTCTCGGCGGAAAACCGCGGTTTGGGCCCGCGCCGCCCCGTTTCCTGCCGGCCCCAAAGGAGGCCCAGGCTACGCTGTGGGTCGCCCCCGCCGGTGAAGTCCTTGTGCGTCACTAAAACACTTTACGTGATACGGAGTTTCCGGCAAATGGTTGACGTAGGGGCTCGTCAGAGGCTCAGGGGAGGCGGCAACCCAACTGTGCAGTTTCTAGCCTTCGCTTGCGCGGCTGCTCGCTTGCGTTCAACAACTCGCCGCCGAACACCGATCCTGATCATGCGTAAACGCCACCTCATGTTTGCGGCCCTGGCCGCGCTGTCGCTTTCCGCCTGCGCCACGGCGCGCAAGGCGGACGTCAGCTTGCCCGTGACCTATGAGGCGCCCGCGACAGCGATGGCGGCGCCGGCCGGCTCAATCGCGTTGGATACCTGGTGGACGGCCTACGGCGACGCCGAGCTTACCGCCCTCGTGGAGCAGGCCCTGGTCCGCAACCTGGACGTCCGCACGGCCCTGGCGCGGCTCGACGAAGTCCGGGGCCAGCGGATCAGCGCGATCGCTCAATACCTGCCTCAGGGCGACGCCACCGGTTCCAGCCGTCGCACCCGGACCACCCAGCTGGGCGGCACGGCGGTGAGCATACCTGGCTTCTCCAACAGCGGGACCTCGACCGCCCAGTCGGCCAACTTCAATGTCAGCTGGGAGATCAGTCCGTTCGACGCCTTGTTCGCCGGCCGCGCCGCTACCGCCGAGGTGGACCGCGCCCGCTATGCCTATGAGGTCGCGCGCGCCGGGATCGCGGCCCAGACGGCCGACTCCTGGTTTTCGGCCAAGGGCCTCGCCATCCAGCTGGCCGACGCACAGGAGGCCCTGCGCATCGTCCAGGGGCTCTACGACATCGTCGACCAGCGCGCCCGCCTGGGCCTTGCCGCACAGTCCGAGCCCGACCGCGTGGCCGGCGACCTGGCCCAGGCCCGGTCGCAGGTCGCAGCCCTCGAGGCGCAGCTCCAGGTGGAAAAGCGGGCGCTCCTGATCCTGGCGGGCCGGATCGTAGAACCCACAGCCAATATCAACGCGACGCCGAACGTGGGCGCCCCCCCGCCTCTCCCGGGCAGCTTGCCCAGCGAGCTGCTGGAGCGCCGGCCCGACGTGCGCCAGGCGCAGGCGGCGGTGAGGAGCCAGGTGAACCAGAAGATCCTGGCGCAGCTGGCCTTCTTCCCGAGCCTGACCCTCACCCCCGGCATCGGCTG
This sequence comes from uncultured Phenylobacterium sp., assembly GCF_902826855.1. Classification (GTDB taxonomy): domain Bacteria; phylum Pseudomonadota; class Alphaproteobacteria; order Caulobacterales; family Caulobacteraceae; genus Phenylobacterium. The sequence goes on from NZ_CADEGK010000058.1 coordinate 16,788, forward strand.
GCAGAAGATCAAGCAGCCGGGATTCTCCTCCACGAGCGAGAGCCGGACCTGGGGCGGCAGCGCGGTCCAGCCGGTGCTATCGATCCCGCGTCTGCTCGCGGACCTTAAGGTCCAGGGCGCGCGCACCGAACAGGCCGTGCTCGCCTACGAGAAGACCGTGCAGACCGCCTTCCAGGAGTCGGAGGGCGCATTGGTCAACCTCGACGCCGATCGCCGCCGGGTCGCGCTGCTCACCGAGGGTGAGGCGCGGGCGCGCCGTGGCTATGAGGCGACCCGCATCGGCTACGACCGCGGTTTCAACGACCTTGCCACCACCCTCCAGGCCCAGCAGAACTGGCGCGTGATCCGCGCCCAACTGACGGCGGCCCAGGTCCAGGCCTTGCGCCGCTCCGTCCAGGCCATGAAGGCCTTGGGCGGCGGCTGGCCCGTCCAGGCCTACGCGGCCAAGTGAGACGACCCGAATGAAGCTCGCCAAACTCCTCATCCCGCTGGCCGCCGTCCTGGCGCTCTCGGCGTGCAAGAAGCCGCCGGAGAAGCAGACCGAGGCGGAGCGCGCTCGCGCCGTCAGCGTCGTCCGGGTTGAACTGCGGCCGATCACCGGCGCCCTCAGCGCCTCTGGCGACCTGATCCCGCGCGAGGAGGCCGCCGTGGTGCCGGAGGTGAACGGCTACCGTGTCGCCCGTGTGCTGGCCGACGTCGGCCAGTACGTGAAGGCCGGGCAGACGCTGGTGCAGCTCGACAATACCCTGCTCCAGGCCCAGGTGGCGCAGGCGCAGGCGCTGGCCGCCCAGGCCGAGGCCCAGGCCCAGCAGGCCGAGGACCAGGCCCGGCGGGTCAAGGATCTGGATGGAACCGGCGTGCTCTCGCAGGAACAGATCGACCAGCGCCGGTTCCAGGCCACCGCCGCCCGCGCCCAGGCCCGCGCCCAGGCTGCCAGCCTGAAGGACCTGCAGACCCGCGCCGGCAAGCTCTCGGTGGCTGCGCCCGTGTCGGGGTTGATCCTGGAAAAGAACGTGCGCCCGGGCGACCTGTCCGCTCCCGGCGGCGCCGCTCCGTGGTTCCGCATTGCCCGCGATGGCCAGATCGAGCTCGCGGCGGAAATGTCGGAAGCGGACCTCGCTCACATCCGGGTCGGGCAGTCGGCGACGGTGACCCTGCCCGGCGGCGTCTCCGCGCAGGGCCGCGTCCGGCTGATCAGCCCGCAGATCGATCCGCAGACCAAGCTCGGCGATGTCCGCGTGCTGCTGCCGGTGCGCAGCGACATACGCGCCGGTGGCTTCGGCCGGGCGCTCTTCGCCGACGCCTCGGCGATGGCGCTTGTGATCCCGGAGGCCGCCGTCCGCTACGACGCCGACGGGGCCAGCGTCATGACCGTTCAGTCCAACAACCGCGTGCGCCGGGTTCTGGTGCAGACCGGCCAGCGGGGCGGCGGCCTCGTGCAGCTCACGCGTGGCCCCCCCGCCGGCACGCGCGTCATCCGCAACGCCGGCGCCTTCCTGCTGGACAATGACATGGTCCGGCCAGTGGAGGGCGCAGCGCCTGCCGTGGTCGGCCCGGCCGCGCCGAGGCCCGCGACATGAGCCACGACCACCAGCCCGCCGGCGGCACGCGTATCTCGGCCTGGGCGATCCGCAACCCGATCCCGGTGGTGGTGCTGTTCATCGGCCTGATGATCGCGGGGCTGATCGCCTATCCGACCCTGGCGATAAAGAACTTCCCCGATGTGACCTTTCCGGCCGTCTCCGTCACCGTCACCCAGGCAGGCGCCGCGCCGGGCGAGATGGAGACGCAGATCACCCGCCAGGTCGAGGACGCGCTCGCCTCGATCCCCAGCGTGCGAAACATCCAGTCCTCGGTCACCCAGGGCGTCTCGTCGACGACCATCCAGCTGGAGATCGGCGAGGACCTCCAGAAGAAGACCGACGAGGTGCAGACGCGGATCGACCAGATCCGGCCCAACCTGCCGCGCGAGATCGACGAGCCGCTGGTTCAGCGGGTGGAGTTCGACTCCCTGCCGATCTCCACGTTCGCGGTATCGGCGCCGCAGATGTCCGACGTCGAGTTGTCGTGGTTCATCGATGACGTCGTCAGCCGTGCGCTGCAGGCCGAGAAGGGCGTGGCCCAGACCAACCGCGTCGGCGGCGTCAGCCGCGAGATCAACGTCATCGTCGACCCCGACCGGCTGGCCGCCCTCGGGCTGACCGCCGCCCAGGTGAACAACGCGCTGCGCTCCGCCGACCTGGACGTTCCCGGTGGCCGGGTCGAGGTGGGCGGTCGCGAACAGACCGTCCGCGTGCTGGCCGCCGCCAACACCCTGGCCGCGCTCCGCGAGATGACGATCCCGACCGGCGGCGGGCGCTACGTGAAGCTGACCGACGTCGCCGACATCGGCGACGGCCAGGGCGAGAGGCGCGGGTTTGCGCGCCTGAACGGGCGCCCGGTCGTGGGTTTCCAGCTCCTCAAGGCCCGGGCTGCGTCCGACATCGACGTCGAGGATCGCGCGATGCGCCGCCTCGACCAGCTCGAAAAGCAATACCCCGGCGTCGAGTTCACCCGCATCTTCACCCAGGTGAACGAGACACGCGAGACGTTCCGGGCCACCCAGCACGTGCTGCTGGAAGGAATGCTGCTCGCCGCGCTCGTTGTGTGGCTCTTCCTACGCGACTGGCGGGCCACGATGATCACCGCCTTCGCGATGCCGGTCTCGCTGATCCCAACCTTCTTCGTGATCAAGATGTTCGGGTTCTCGCTCAACACCGTGACCCTGCTGGGCCTGACGCTGGTCATCGGCATCCTGATCGACGACGCCATCGTCGAGATCGAGAACATCGAGAAGCGGGTCAAGCAGGGTCTCCGCCCGTACGAGGCCGCGATGCAGGGGGCCGACGCGATCGGCCTGGCGGTCGTGGCGACGACAGCGGCCATTGTGGTGGTGTTCGCGCCGGTCAGCTTCATGACCGGCATGGTCGGCCAGTTCTTCCGCGAGTTCGGTCTGACGGTCTGCGTCGCGGTGCTGTTCTCGCTACTCGTGGCTCGCCTGCTGACACCGCTGATGGCGGCATACCTCCTGGCGCCCGACAGCCATTCCAAGCCACGGCCGCCGTTCGAGGGCTTCTATCGCAATGCCCTGGAGTGGGCCCTGGACCACCGGATCGTGGCTTCGCTCGCCGGGGCGATCATGTTCTTCGCCTCGCTGGTCATCATCCCGCAGCTGCCGTCCGGCTTCCAGCCGCCGCAGGATTCCGACTTCCTGTTCGTCCAGATCCAGGGCGCTCCGGGCGCGACGGTGGATGACATGGAGACCGTGGTCCAGCGCGTGACCACGGTGTTGAAGAGCGACCCTGACGTTACCGACGTCTTTGCCGAGGTGGGGTCATCCGGCCCGTCCAATCCCTTCAGCGGCGGTGGGGGCGGCGGCGACCTGCGCGCCGCCAGCCTGAACGTACTCCTGAAGACGAAGGGGCGCCGCCACGGGGACGAAATCCGCGCCGACCTTCGCAAGAAGCTGCGCCTGGTGCCGGACGCGCGGATCACCTTCGCCGAGTTCGGCCCCGGCGGCGGGACCGGCTACCAACAGATCCTGACGTCGCAGGACCCGGTGAAGCTGTTGGCCACCGCTACCGAGCTCGAACGGCAGATGCGCACCCTGGACGTGCTCGCCGATCCGCATCCGTCGACGCCTCCGGTGGGGCCGGAGCTGATCATCCGCCCCCGCCCTGCGGAAGCGGCGCGGCTGGGCGTCTCGGCGGACGTCATCGCCCAGGCCGCGCGCGTCGCCACCGTTGGCGATATCGACGCCAATGTGGCCAAGCTGACGGCCGGCGAACGGCGCATCCCCATCCGCATCCGCCTGCCGTCCGACGCGCGCGCCGATCTGGAGCAGATCAAGGCGCTGCGCCTGCCGACCGCCACCGGCGACACCACCACCCTGGCTGCCGTGGCCGACGTCACCTTCCAGGCCGGGCCGGCGCGCATCCAGCGTCTGAACCGACAGCGTCAGCTGACGATCCAGGCGGAGCTCAACGGCGTCCAGATGGGCGAGGCGGGCAGGGCGGTCGCGGGCCTGCCGATCATGAAGAACCTACCAGAGGGCGTCAGTCCGGCCGCGCTCGGCCAGCAGCAGGCCTACGGCGAGATGATCGTCTCCTTCGCGATCGCCCTGGTCTCGGGGATCATGATGATCTTCGGGGTGCTGGTCCTGCTGTTCCGCTCGTTCTTCAAGCCGATCGTCATCCTGGCGGCCCTGCCGCTGGCGATCGGCGGTGCGTTCATCGGGCTGCTGCTCTTCGGGCTGTCGCTGTCGATCCCCTCGCTCATCGGCCTCCTCATGCTGATGGGGCTAGCGGCGAAGAACTCGATCCTGCTGGTCGAGTACGCCATCGAGCGCGAGCGCGAAGGCATGAGCCAGCGCGAGGCGCTGCTGGAAGCCTGCCGCGAGCGGGCGCGGCCCATCATCATGACCAGCCTGGCGATGGCCGCCGGCATGCTGCCGACCGCGCTGGCGCTGGAGAAGGGCTCGGAGTTCCGCCAGCCGATGGCCGTCGCCGTGATCGGCGGTCTGATCACCTCGACGCTGCTGTCGCTGGTGCTGGTGCCGGCGGTGTACGAGTTCGTCGACGACTTCGAGACCTGGCTGAAGCCGAAGCTCGCCCGACTGATCACCCCGCGCAACGCGCCTCAGGTTCCCGTGCCTGAGGACCGCCTCTAGGCTGCTCGGCCGCTACGCGCCTATGCTGCGCGGAAGAGGGGCGAGCCGGCATGCGCGAGTTTTCCATCGGCGACGCGATCACGGCGGGCGTTCGACTCGTTGCTCGCGAGCCTCTGGCGTTCCTGGCGTGGGCGTTGGTCTATGGCTTGGTAGGCCTCACCCCGCAGTTCGTCGGCATGGCGATGGGCTTCGACGCCATGTCCACATTGAGGTCCGGCGCCGCGGCAGATCCGGAGGCCCTCACTCAGGCCATGGCGCCCATGCAGGCGCTGCAGCCGGTCTCGTTCGTCGCCTCGGTGGTGAGTGGCCTACTGCTCTACGGCGCGGCCTACCGTGCGGTGCTGTTTCCCGAAGACCGGCGCTTCCTCTTCCTCCGCCTCGGAGGCCGCGAGCTCTGGATGGCGTTGACGGTGGTTGCGGTCTTCCTCATCGCCTTCGCAGCCATCCTGGTCGTGGTTCTGCTCATCGTTGGGATCACCGCGGCCGGAAGCGCCGCCGCCGGGGCAAGCGGCGCGCTGATTGCCTTCCCGCTGATCCTCCTGCTGGTCGGAATTATGATGTGGGGCGCCAGTCGGCTCGCCCTCGCTCCGCCGATGGCCTTCGCGGAACGAAACTTCCGCATCCCGGAGGCCTGGAGGCAGACCCGCGGCCACGCAGGGCGGATCTTCCTGGTCATGCTGGGCGTATTCGGGCTGCTCCTCCTGGCGCAGGTTCTGCTGTTCGCGCTGGGCGCTGGCATTTTCAGCCTGTTCATGCCGTTGAGCGAAATGGGGCGGCTTCTTATGCAGAACCCCGCAGGCCTGTTCGCCAAGATCCACCCTGTGGGCTGGGCGTTGGCCGCCGTGCTGTGGGCGTTGTTCGGGACCTGGTCGATGGCGATGTTCGCTGCGTCGCTCGCCGAAATCTACCGCGGCCTGCGCGGCCCCGACCACGCCGAGGTGTTCAGCTAGGGCCGCAGTTGTGGCGCGGGACGGGCCTCGCCCGCCGCGCGCATGATGAAGCCGATGATCGTGGCCACGGCCTGGTAGAGCTCGACGGGAATCTCCGTCTCCAGTTCCAGCGTGGACAGCGCCTCGGCCAGCGGCGCGTTGGCCTCCAGCGGGATGTTGTGCTCCCGGGCGGTGTCGATGATCCGTTGGCCGACTTCGCCGCGGCCGATGGCGACCACGCGGGGCGCGTCGGGCGCCTCGTAGGTCAAGGCCACTGCAAGCGGTCGTTTGGCGACCTCGCTCACAGCGTGCGATCCACGAAGCCGCCGCTCGGCGGAGGCGCTTGCGCTGGCGCGCCCAGGCGGAACACCACGTCGGCTGGAAGCTCCTGGGCGAGCCGGGCGCCGTGGCTGCGAAGCTGCTCGAGGCTGGCTTCGCCCTCGGCCCAGACGGTGACGGCCGCCCGCCCGCCCGGAGC
>NZ_CADEGK010000059.1 GCF_902826855.1 uncultured Phenylobacterium sp.
GCCGCCCGCTGCCAGGCGGTGGCCGCGGAGGCCGCCGCGGACCTCCCCGAACCGCTGCCAAGAGCCCCGCCCGGCGCGACGATCGTCCGCCTGGACCCCAAAATGGCCCCAACCCGCGCCCGCGGCCCGCCGGCGTAGCTCAATTTTTTCATCGTCATCCAGCGACTTGTCCGCGGGACCCATCTAGCGCTACGCGATCGTAACCTACCCACGGCCTCGCCGTCGTGGCCCTTCGGCATGCCCGGTGATCATGGGTCCCGCGGACAAGCCGCGGGATGACGACCGCTTGGGGAGTGGGATCAGCCCAACCCGGCCAGGAACCCCAGCAGCAAATCCGCCACCGCCTGCGGCTGCTCCTGCTGCACCCAATGACCCGCCCCTGGGATCAGGTGCGCGCCGGCCATCCGCGTGCAGCCGTGCGTCTGCATGCGTTCGAACGATCCCGGCGTCTGGTAGACGCCCCAGTCGGCAGCGCCGGCGATGAACAGCGAGGGCACGTCGATCGTGCGGCCCGCGAACGCCCGCAGGTCGCGCGCCGCGATGCCGCTGGTGGCGCAGCGGTACCACTGCAGGCCGCCCTGGAACCCGGTGCGCGAATACTCCCGCGCATAGACCGCCAGTTCGTCGTCCGTCAGCCAGCCGCACGCCGCCACCTCGGCCGCCGACGGCGCATAGGCCGCCGCTACCTGCGCCATCGTCTGCTCCAGGGGCATCGCATAGTAGTCAGGCAGGATCGCCAGGCTCTCAGCGTCCCGGCGGGGCAGCCGATGTGGCCGGTTGCCCGGCCAGTCGGCGCTCTTCACGTGATAGTAGGCGCGCAGGAACGCGGCGACCCCCTGTGGCGCGCGCCACATGTCCTCGTTCGCCGGCCGGGTCCCGTAGTACCAGTGGTACAGCTTCCGCGGCCGGGGCAGGGCGGCCAGGTCGGCGTGGATGTCCCGCGCCGGCGTGGCCGCGGCAGGCGCGGCCTTGGCCGCCGGCGCCCCTTCGAACGGCGCGCTCATCATCACCACCGAGCGGAAGATGTCGGGCCGGGTCAGCGCGCAGTGCCCGGCCACCGGCGAGCCGAAGTCGTGGCCGACGACGCAGGCGACCTCGCGCCGCCCCAGCGCCTCGACCAGCGACACGCAGTCCTGCGCCAGGTTCATGAAGCGGAAGGGCTCCAGGTCGGCGTCGTAGGCCGGATCCCACCCCGTCGTGCGCCCGTAGCCCCGCATGTCTGGAGCCACCACGTGAAAGCCGGCCGCGGCCAGGGCGGGCATCACCTTGCGCCAGGAATAGGCGAGCTCCGGAAAGCCGTGCAGCAGCAGCACGAGCGGTCGCCCATCCGCCTCGAAACCGGCCTCGAGGATATGCACGCTGAGGCCGTTCACGCCGTCGACTTGCCGCGAGCGGATCGCCGGCGCGAGCTCCGGATCGAGTGGGGTCAAGGTCAGCCCTTCGCCGGCGCTGGAACCTGAAGTCCGAACCGCTCGCCGCGCTTGCCGCGCACCGCCAGGTCGACCGTCAGCAGCCGCCGTTCGCCCTCCATCCGCATGGTGTTTCCCGGCATCCACATCATGGCCATGTAGTCGCCCAGCGAGTCCTCGACGGCGTTGGTGAAGCCCTGGTGGTCCTGGGCCTTGTTCATCTGCACCTTCGCCAGGCGGAGGTAGACGGGGTCGTTCTCCGCCACGCGCCTGGCCCACGCCATCGTCTCGCGCTCCAGGTCGGCCTTGGGCAGGACGCGGTTCACCAGTCCGCCATCACGCGCCTCGGCCGCCGAGATGAAGCGGCTTTCGAAGCACAGCTCCTTGGCCCGGCGGATGCCGATGTCCCAGGGGATGGACATGTACTCGACGTACCCGGCCAGGAACTCCGCGTCCTCGGCGGCGAACACCACGTCCATGGCCGCCGCCAGCATCCAGCCGGCATAGATGCAGTAGCCCTCGACCATGGCCACCGTCGGCTTGGGGAAGTTGCGCCACTTCAGGAGGAGGTCGAGGTTGTAGTGCTTGAACGAGTCGTAGTGGCTAAGGCCGCCCGCCTCGACCTTCGCCTTGCGGTACGCGGCGCCCTCGGGCGTCCCCAGGTCATGGCCCGTGGAGAAGACGCCGCCCGCGCCACGCACCAGCACCACGCGGACCGCCGCATCGTTGCGCGCCTGGTCGAACGCCGCGTCGATTTCGTCCAGCATCCGCCAGCCCTGGGCGTTGCGGTACTTCGGCCGGTTCAGGGTGATGACGCCGACGCCGCCGTCGACCGCGTAGGTGATTTCCTCGAACTCCACGTGGGCGCCTCCCGCATTCTCGTCGCGGCGACTATAGGCAGGGCAGGCGAGGGGGCGAAGGGCGCAGATGAAGACCGGGGTCGCGGACGCCATCGCCGATTCATTGGAGTTGCTGGCGGAACGGGCCGGCGATCCGGCAGCCGCTATCTACGCCCGGCTGTTCGCGGCGTTCCCGGAGACCGAGGAACGGTTCGCCCGCGATGTCACCGGCTCGATCCGCGCCGAGATGCTGACCATGGTGTTCGACTGCCTGATGGATCCGGGCGGGCCGTACCAGGCCAACCTGGTGCGCGCCGAACGGGTGAACCACGACGGATTCGGCACGCCCGCCGAGGTCTTCGACCGCTTCTTCTGGATCGTCATGGAGACCTGCCGCGACCTGCTCGGCCCCGACTGGACCCCGGCGTTCGAGGCCGCCTGGACGACCCGCATCAAGGATATGGAGGCCGCTACGCGTTAGCCGGCCCTTTCGCCTGCGCCGGGGCGACCCTAGAGAGTGGGGCGCCAAGACAGGAGCTCACGCATGCATCGCAAGCCCGACGGATCCTGGGACAAGGCCCGCCTGCCCAGCCGCCACACGACCGAGGGGCCGTCGCGCGCGCCGCATCGCTCGTACCTCTACGCCATGGGCCTCGGCTCGCGCGAGATCGCCCAGCCGTTCGTGGGCGTCGCGTCCTGCTGGAATGAATCGGCGCCCTGCAACACCGCCCTCATGCGCCAGGGCCACGCCGCGGCCGAGGGCGTCCGCCGGGCCGGCGGCACCCCGCGCGAGTTCTGCACCATCACCGTCACCGACGGCATCGCCATGGGCCACGAGGGCATGCGCTCGTCCCTGGTCAGCCGCGAGGTGATCGCCGATTCTGTCGAACTCTCCATCCGCGGCCACAGCTACGACGCCCTGATCGGCGTCGCGGGCTGCGACAAGTCGCTGCCGGGCATGATGATGGCCATGCTGCGCCTGAACGTGCCCTCGGCCTTCATCTACGGCGGCTCGATCCTGCCGGGGGTCTGGCGCGGCAAGGAGGTCACCGTCCAGGACATGTTCGAGGCGGTCGGCAAGCACTCCGCCGGGACCATGTCGCTGGAGGACCTCTGCGACCTGGAACAGCACGCCTGCCCTGGCGACGGCGCCTGCGGCGGCCAGTTCACCGCCAACACCATGGCCTGCGTGTCGGAGGCCATCGGCCTGGCCTTGCCGCTCAGCTCGGCCCTTCCGGCGGCCTACCTGGACCGCGACCAGTACGCCGTCGCCACCGGCGAGGCGGTGATGGAGCTGCTGGCCCGCAACATCCGCCCGCGCGACATCTGCACCCGCGAGGCGTTCGAGAACGCCGCGGTGGTGATCGCGGCGACCGGGGGCTCGACCAACGGCGGCCTGCACCTTCCGGCCATGGCCAACGAGTGCGGCATCGAATTCACCCTGCGCGACGTCTGCGAGATCATGCGCAGGACGCCCTACCTCACCGACCTGATGCCCGGCGGCAAATACCCGGCCAAGAAGATGGGCGAGGCGGGTGGCGTGCCGATGCTGCTGCGCACCCTGTTCGACGCCGGCCTGATCCACGGCGACTGCATGACCGTCACCGGCAAGACCATCGCCGAGAACCTGAAGGACGTGGTCTGGCGCGAGGATCAGGACGTGATCCGCCCCGTCTCCAACCCATTCTCGCCGACCGGCGGCGTGGTCGGCCTCTGGGGTTCGCTGGCGCCCGACGGGGCCATCGTCAAGGTGGCGGGGCTGCAGCACACCAAGCACCGCGGGCCGGCCCGGGTATTCGACGGCGAGGAGGCCTGCTTCGCCGCCGTCGAGGCGCGCGAGTACAACGAAGGCGACGTCCTGGTCATCCGCTACGAGGGCCCCAAGGGCGGTCCCGGGATGCGCGAGATGCTCTCCACCACCGCAGCGATCTACGGTCAGGGCGTGGAGAACATCGCCCTGATCACCGACGGCCGCTTCTCCGGCGCCACGCGGGGTCTGTGCGTCGGGCACGTGGGGCCGGAGGCCGCCGCCGGCGGCCCGATCGGCCTGATCAAGGACGGCGACATCATCGCCATCGACGCCGACGCCGGCACGATCGAGCTGGAGGTCGATCCCATCGAGCTGGAGAACCGCCAGCGCCACTGGGAGCCGCGGGGCACCAACTACAACTCCGGGGCCCTGTGGAAGTTCGCCCAGGGCGTGGGCCCCGCCCACCTGGGGGCGGTAACCCACCCGGGCGGCCGCGCGGAGACCCACGTCTACGCGGACCTCTGAGCCGATGCGCACCCTCGGTCTGATCGGCGGGATGAGCGCCGAGAGCACCGCCGTCTACTACCGCGAGCTCACCCGGCTGGTGCGCGAGCGGCTGGGCGGCTTGAGTTCCTGCCAGTTGGTCCTGTGGTCGGTGGATTTCGCCCCGATCGCCGCGTTGCAGGCGAGGGACGACTGGGAGGCGACCGGGGCCATCCTGGCCGACGCGGCGCGCCGCCTGGAGGCCGCCGGCGCCGAGGCGATCGTGATCTGCGCCAACACCATGCACCTGAACGCGCCGCAGGTCGCCGCGGCCGTCGCCGTGCCGGTGATCCACATCGCCGACGCTACCGCGGCCGCTCTGAAGGCGCTGGGTGTGGCCCGCCCGCTGTTGCTGGCCACCCGCTTCACGATGGAGAAGGCCTTCTACCGGGACCGCCTGGCGGCGCTCGATCTGCCGGCGCTGATCCCGGACCAGGCCGATCGCGATCGCCTGCACGCGATCATCTTCGACGAGCTTTGCCTTGGTGTGATCCGGCCGGAGTCGAGGGCCGAAGTGCTGGCGATGATCGCGCGCGGCCAGGCCGCCGGCGCCGACGGCATCATTTTCGGCTGCACCGAGATCGGCCTGCTGCTCGATCCCGCCGACATGCCGTTGCCCACGGTCGACACCGCCGTGGCCCACGCCGAGGCGGCCGTGGCCTTCGCGCTCGGCTAAGCCTCAGTGGGGTAGGGCATGGACGCCGAACAGGTAGGGGTGCCCCCAGGCCAACGCTGCCCAGACCACCACCGCCGCGATCAGCCGCAGTCCGCCGATCTCACCCACGCGCAGCTTTTGGCGGCCGGCCGCGATCGCGACGAAGGGGACGTTGGAGGTCTCGGCGGCGAAGGCGTCCCACTTGGCCCCCAGCACCCGCTTGCGCTTGGCGTCGATGCTGACTGTCCCGAACAGCGCCAGGAACAGCATCGAGCTGAAGAGCACCAGACTGGCGCGCTCGCCGTTGACCAGCAGGTGCCCGACGGCCCAGATCGCTACGCCCCACAGGAACGGGTGCCGGGTGATCCGCAGCATGCCCTTGACCACGTCAGGCCGCTCCAGGGCGCCCTCCTGGCGCACGCTCGTGGGATTGGGCGTGGTGAGGCCCGGCACGATCAGCAGCATGGCCACGAGTTGCAGGCCGAGCTGCACTGTGCGCGTGGCCGGCGTGGCGCCCCAATAGGCGACGTTCCACGCCTCTCCGCGCGCCTGGGCGAAGCCGAAGCCCAGCCAGCCCAGACCGGCGAAGGACGCCAGCACGAAGAGGCCCATGTACGGCCCTTGGCCGATCCGCGCGATCAGCCCGTCCCGCAGCCGGGTGCCGGACACCAGCAGGTGCAGCAGGATGAAGAAGGCGGCGGCGGCGAGCAGGCTGGTCATGATGTCCCCGGGGTCGTCCGCGGTGGTTTACGGCGTCAAGCTAGCATCTTCCTCGTCGTCCACCAGATCGTCCTCATCCTCAGCCTCCCACGGCGGCGCGGCCGTGGGCGCCGGGTTGGGGCGGGCAGGCCCGGCAACCGCCGGCGCAGCCTTCGCCGCGATCGGCCGGCGCAGCACCGCCTCCAGGCGCGCGAGCCAGCGGTTGGCTTCGGCCAGGGCCTCGTCGGGCGCCAGCCGGCCGCTGCGCCCGGCATCCTCGGGCCGCCAGACGTCGAGTTCGAAATCCGGATGGTGCGCATCGTCGAACACCAGCCGCAGGCGCACCCGTTCCTCGGGGTCCGCCAGCTCGTCCAGCGGCCGCCGCGGCTCGCCACGGAAGGCGCGGGCGGCGCATCGGCGATCGACGATCAGCTCCGCGCCCACCAGCTCCTCCAGCCGATAGGAAAGGGTCCAGCCGCCCTTGTCCCAGGCCACGACCACCTGACCGCCCTGGAGGTCAAATCCGACGCCCGCGCCGCGGCCGCGGGCGATCAGCAGCGGCTGCGGCTGGACCCCCAGGGCCCCGGCCAGGGCGCGCGTGATCCGGCGGCGCTCGTCGAGGAACCATGCGCAGACGCCGCCCGCCAGGGCGAAGGCCGCGCCCACCAGCACCAGCAGCGTCACGAGCCGGCCCACCTCGTCCATGCGCCGAGGCTACGCCCATTCGCCGAGTCGGCTAAGCGCGGCGGACGCGCTGCGCCTAGAGGCCCAGTTCGACCACCACCGGCACGTGGTCCGAGGGCTTGTCCCAGCTGCGCACGTCGCGATGGATGGCGACGCCCGCCAGGACGTCGGCGGCCTGCGGCGAGAGCAGGGCGTGGTCTATCCGGATGCCGTTGTTCCGCTGCCAGGCGCCGGCCTGGTAGTCCCAGAAGGTGTAGGCGCCGGGCGCGCCGTCGGCCTGCAGATAGGCCTCGGTGAGCCCCAGGTTCTTCAGCGCCCGGAACGCGGCCCGGCTCTCGGGCTGGAACAGGGCGTCGCGCTCCCAGTTGGCCGGGAACTCCGCGTCCCGCGGCTCGGGAATGACGTTGTAGTCGCCCAGCAGAATGAACCGCTCCTCCAGCGCCAGCAGGCTGCGGGCGTGGGCGTGGAGCCGCGCCATCCAGCCCAGCTTGTAGGCGAACTTCTCGCTGGCCACCGGATTGCCGTTGGGCAGGTAGATGCAGCCCACCCGCACGGGCTCCGGGCCTGACACCACCGCCTCGATGTAGCGGGCGTGGTCGTCGCCATCGTCGCCGGGCAGCCCGCGACGGATGTCCTCGAGCGGCGCCTTCGAGAGCAGGGCGACCCCGTTGTAGGTCTTCTGTCCATGGACAGCGACGTTGTAGCCCAGCCGTTCAAAGGCTTCGGTCGGGAACTTCTCGTCGACGCACTTGATCTCCTGCAGGCACGCGACGTCGGGCTTGGCCTCCTCGAACCAGCGCAAGACCGTCTCGATCCGGGCGTTGACCGAGTTCACGTTCCAGGTGGCGATGCGCATCGAGAACTCCGGCGGCGAAGACGGGAAGGCTGAACCCGAAAGGCCTTCGCAAAGGCCGCGGGGTGTGTCCAGCTTGACCGGAGCGGGCCGACATGGGTCCCTACGCCGGGAGCTGGTCATGCAACGTTTTCGGTCCGTAGCGTCTGGCGTCGCGGTCGCCACGGCGACGGCGACGGCGCTGGCCTGTGCCGCGGCGGCCCAGCCGCCACCCGTGATCCCGTTCCCGCAGCCGGGCCAGAGCGTGGCCCCGCCTGGCTGCGCTCCGACGGGTCTGTTCCGGGCGGTGACGCGCAACGTGACGCCTGGCCTGGCCGCCGCCGACCGCGCCGCCCAGCCCCGAACGCTCTACCGGCAGGGATCGCAACGGCTCCGCAACGAGGAGCAGCCGGACCTGGCGAGCGGCGCCCAGGCCCTGGTGATCATCGCTGAGCCGGATCTGTGGGTGCTCAACGAGACCACGCGACAGGGTCAGCACTCCATCGACCCGGGACCCGACCTGAGCGTCCGGGCGCCAATCGTCCTGGGCCCGGACGTTCCTGCGCCGCTCACGACCCTGGAGTACGGCTGCGAGATCGAGTTCGTCGCCAGGCACGCGCCCACCGCGGTGCGGACCGCCCCCTGGGGCGCGATGATGGTCAGCGTCCACGCGTTCACCATCGGCGACCATCACCTCGTGATCCTGGTGGATGACCGCCGCGCGGCGCCTGTGGTGCTCAGCTACCTGCGCCAGGGCCGCGCGGCGCTGGTCGTGCGCTACGATGAGTATAGCCACGGCCTTCCGAACAGGCCGGAGTTGTTCGCGCCACCCAGCGACTACCGGATCACCGAGGCCCCCGCCGCCCCGCCGTCTTCAGATTGAGAAGCTGACGCCGCAGCCGCAGCTGGACTTGGCGTTGGGGTTGCGCACCCGGAACTCGGCGCCGGCCAGCTCGTCGACATAGTCGATCACCGAGCCCTTGAGCAGCACCAGCGACATCTCGTCGACCAGGGCCGCGGCGCCGTCGCGTTCGATCCGCAGGTCGTCCGGCTGGGCCTCCTCGACCAGGTCGAACTGGTACTGGAAGCCCGAACAGCCGCCGCCCTCCACCGCCACGCGGAGCATCACCGGCCGCCCCTCGCGGGCGCCGATGGCCTGGATGCGCTGCGCCGCCGAGGGCGAAAGGGTGAGGTCAGACGTCGTCATGCTCTGATGGGGGTCACGCTCTGGTAGGGTCACGCGCTGTTAGACGCAGGCTCCGTCTCGACTATATGAGGGCGTCAGCGGCTTCGACCAAGGGGCCTGGGCTCAAGATCGGTCTGAATGGCTTCCTCTATCACACGCCGCGCCCCGTACGCCGAGGATCCTTCCGCGTCCCGAGGCCGCAAGGTCGACGAGGCGCACAGCCGCACGCGCACCGACTTCGCCCGCGACCGCGACCGGATCATCCACTCCACAGCCTTCCGCAGGCTCAAGGAGAAGACCCAGGTGTTCGTGGCCCACGAGGGCGACCACTTCCGCACGCGCCTCACCCACTCGCTGGAGGTGGCCCAGATCGCGCGCTCCCTGGCCACCGCGCTTGGCCTCGACGCCGACCTGGCCGAGACCATCGCGCTGGCCCACGACCTCGGCCACCCGCCCTTCGGCCATGCCGGCGAGGACGAGCTGCAGGTGCAGATGCAGGGCTTCGGCGGGTTCGACCACAACGTCCAGACCTTCCGGGTGGTCACCAAGCTGGAGCGCCGCTATCCGCGTTTCGACGGCCTGAACCTGACCTGGGAGACCCTGGAGGGGGTGATCAAGCACAACGGGCCGGTGGTGGACCAGCTCGCCAAGCCCTCCTGGAGCGCCATCTCCGAGTTCGACGCCCAGTATGGCCTGCGCCTCGACACCTGGGCCTCGGCGGAGGCGCAGGTCGCCGCGCTGGCCGACGACATCGCCTACAACAACCACGACGTGGACGACGGCGTCCTGGCCGGGCTGTTCAACCTCGATGAACTCGCCGAGGTGGCCCTGATCGGGCCGCACGTGAGGAGCGCCTGGGCGGAGTTTCCCGACTGCGAGCCGGGCATCCTTCGCCTGGAGGCGGTGCGTAGGATGATCGGCGCCATGGTGGATGACGTCCTGATCGAGACCCGCCGGCGGGCCGATGTGGGCAAGGCGGGCTCCCCGGAGGACGTCCGCATGCTGGGCCACGCTCTGGTGGCCTTCTCCCGCGATATGGTCGAGGACCTGGCAACGCTGCGCAAGTTCCTGCTGGAGCGGATGTACCGCCACTGGAAGGTCAACCGCACCCGCAGCCAGGCGCGCCGGATCCTGGCGGAGATGTTCCAGCTGTTCATGGCTGAACCCGACGTCCTGTCGGGGGAGTGGTACGTGCGCTGCGAGGGCCGCGATCAGGCCGGCCGCGCTCGCGTGGTCTGCGACTACATCGCCGGCATGACCGACCGCTACGCGATCGAAGAGCACCGCAGGCTGTTCCACCTCGACGTCTGGAACTGAGGCGTGGACGTCCTCGTCGTTCGCGCCCCGATGTACCATTCGCCCGGGGATGAAGCCGCCTTCCTGACCTGGCTGAAGCGAATCCGGGCCGTCGCGGGGGTCCAGAGCCGTGGCCACGACGTGCACATCGCGCTGCGGGCCGGGAAGGTCTCGTCCGACGAACTGCGCGAGTTCCGCGCCCTGTTCCACCGCTATGGCCTGGACACCTCGGGTTTGATGGACCTCGAACGGCGCTGAGGGCGCATTCGTCGCCGAGGGAAGGGCATACACAGAAATCCTCAGCCGCCGCCCACGTCTCGCCACCGCGTCCGATAGACTGGCGGCGAATGCGGGCGATTCGTTCCCGGAACGGACGGCCGCGCCTGGACCCTCCGGAGCCCTCGCGATGACCGACCACCAGCGCGGCGCCTACACGCCTCCCACCGGCGACGCGCCGCTGAGCTTCGACCCGCGACAGCCGGTGCGTGGCGGGAGCCCCATCCCCTTCACCCTGATCCTCAGCGTCCTCGTGCTGGGGGCCCTGGTGGCGGCGATCTTCTATTTCTACCAGTCAGGCGTGCGCCAGGCCGGCGAGGCTCCGCAGGTGGTGGGCGAGCCCACCGAGGCGATCAAGGACGCCCCGCCGGCGGACGCCCAGCCGCTGGACCCCGCCGCCGGACTGCAGGTCTACAAGGGCGAGCCCGGCCAGCCGATGGACACGACGCCGCCGCCCACCTTCACGCCGGGCCCGGAGCAGCCGCAGGCGCGGCCGACCACGCCCGTGACGGTGGCCCAGGCCCCGCCGGCGCAGGCCCCGCCGGCGCAGGCCGCCCCAGCCATCCGCCCGGCGATCCCGGCCACCGCGCCTTCGCCGGCGCCTAAGTCCGCCGCCACGGCGCCGGCTCCGAAGGTCGCGCCGCCAGCGCCGAAGCCGCCGCCGCCGGTCGCCAAGGCCCAACCCGAGCCACCGAAGGCCGCTGCCGCGGGTGGTGGCGCGGCGGTGCAGATCGGCGCGGTCTCCTCCACCGCGCTGGCCGACCGGGCCTGGAACGAGGCGGTGGCCGCGGCGCCCGGCCTCGCGGCCGGCAAGGGCAAGGCGGTGGAGAAGATCGAGCGGAACGGCGGCGTCCTCTACCGCACCGCCGTGACCGGATTCGCCTCCCGGGCCGACGCCCAGGCCTTCTGCGCCAAGCTCCAGGCGGCCGGGAAGAGCTGCTTCGTCCGGTGACCTGCACGGCGGCCATCCTGGGCTGTGCGGGTCACACGGTGACGCCGGCGGAGAAGGCCTTCTTCGCCGAAGCGTGTCCCTGGGGGTTCATCCTGTTCGCGCGCAACATCGCCTCGCCCGAGCAGGTGCGGGCGCTGACCGCCGAATTGCGCTGGATCGTGCGCCGCGCCGATGCGCCGATCCTCGTGGACCAGGAGGGCGGGCGCGTGCAGCGCCTGGGGCCGCCGCACTGGCGTCGCTACCCACCGGGCCGGGCCTATGGCGCGCTGGCGGCCGGCGACCCGCTGCTGCGCCGCGAGACGGCTCGGCTGGGCGGACGCCTGATAGCCCACGACCTGGCGGCGCTCGGGATCAACGTCAACTGCCTGCCGGTGCTCGACGTGCCCGACCCCCTGGGCCACGAGGTCATCGGCGACCGCGCCTATGGCGAGGACGCCGACGACGTCGCCCTGCTGGGCCGCGCCGCCGCCGAGGGCCTGATCGCCGGCGGCGTCCTGCCGGTGATCAAGCACATCCCCGGCCACGGCCGCGCCAAGGCCGACAGCCACCTGGACCTGCCGGTTGTGGAGGCCGGCTGGGACGAGCTGGAGGCCCGCGACTTCGCCCCGTTCCGCGCCCTTTCCGACATGCCCATGGCGATGACAGCGCACGTCATCTACGCCGCGGTCGACGCTGCGCGCCCGGCCACGACCTCTCGGTCGGTGCTGCGCCGGGTGGTCCGCGGCGCCATCGGCTTCCAGGGCCTGGTGATGACCGACGACCTGTCGATGAAGGCCCTGGGCGGCGGCTTCCGCGAGCGCGCCCAGGCCGCGCGGGCGGCTGGCTGCGACGTCGTCCTGCACTGCAACGGCGACCTGGCCGAGATGAAGGCCGTGGTGGAGGGCGCGGGGCGGCTGCGGGGCAGGGCCTTGCGCCGCGCAGAGTCGGCGCTGGCGCGCCTGCCCAAGGCTCAGGAGCCCTTCGATGCGGTGGCGGGCCGCGCTCGCTTCGACGCGGCGTTTGAAGGACGATGGGCGGCATGAAGAGGGGGGCCGAATGACCGAGGGTTTCCAGCCCAGCCTCGACTTCGACGCCGCCGCCACGGCTGCGGAGGATGGCGAGGCGCTGATCATCGACGTGGAGGGCTACGAGGGCCCGCTGCACGTGCTCCTGGCGCTCGCCCGCACCCAGAAGGTCGACCTGCTCAAGTTGTCGGTGCTGAAGCTGGCCGAACAGTACCTGGCCTTCGTGCAGGAGGCCCGCCGGCGGCGCTTCTCGCTGGCGGCGGACTACCTGGTGATGGCCGCCTGGCTGGCCTACCTGAAGTCGCGGCTGCTGCTGCCCAAGCCCGAACAGCCCAAGCCGGAGGAAGCCCCCGCAGAGGAGATCGCCGCGCGCCTGGCCTTCCGCCTCGCGAAGCTGGAAGCCATGCGCAACGCCGCCGAGGCGCTTCGCGTGCGCCCGCAGCTCGGTCGCGACGTGTTCGGGCGCGGCGACCCGCAGGCCATCCGCATCATCCCCTCCGGCCGCCTGGAGGGCGATCTCTACGGCCTGATGAGCGCCTACATCGGCCAGCGCCAGAAGGAGACGCAGCGCAGCTACAAGCCCGCCCCGCCGGCAGCCTATCCGCTGGAGGACGCTCGCGACCGGCTGCGCCGCCTGCTGCCCGACCTTGACCGCTGGACGCCCCTGGCTGGCGTCGCGCCCCTGGGCACGCCGACCGCCGGACCCAGCCGCGCCTCCTACCTGGCGTCGACCCTGGCGGCCGGTCTGGAGCTGGTCCGCGAGGGCGAGTTGGAAGCCCGCCAGCTGGAGGCCTTCGCCGACATCTACCTGAGGGCCCGCAAGGGTGAGACGGCATGACCGACCGCATGGAAACCGCCCGCGAGATCGAGGCGCTGCTATTCGCCGCCGCCGGCGCCCTGAGCGAGCGCGACCTCGCCGGCCGGCTGCCGGAGGGCGCGGACGTGGCAGGCGCGCTGGAGGAGCTCGTCGCCCGCTATGCCGGGCGCGGCGTGGTGCTGACGCAGGTCGCCGGCGGCTGGCGCTTCCAGACGGCCGAGGACCTGGCCTGGCTGATGACGCAGGAGCGCGACGAGCCCCGCCGCCTCTCCAAGGCCGCCCAGGAGACGCTGGCGATCATCGCCTACCACCAGCCGGTCACCCGCGCCGAGATCGAGTCGGTGCGCGGCGTGCAGGCCAGCCGCGGCACCCTGGACGTGCTGCTGGAACTGGGCATGGTGCGCATGCGCGGCCGGCGCCGCACGCCCGGGCGCCCGGTCACCTACGGCACCACCGACGCCTTCCTGGAACACTACGGCCTCGCTGCGCTCGCTGACCTGCCGGGCATGGCGGAAATGCGCACCGCGGGGCTGCTCTCCCTCGACCTGCCGGCCGACTTCGCGCTGCCGGACCCGAACGCGGCCTCGGCCGACGAGGACCCGCTGGAAGCCGACGCGCCGGAATTCCATGTCGACTACCTGGAAGAGGACAGCTGAGCGCAAAGGCCGCGTTGGCGCGCCGACGACGGACGGACTATATAGCGGCGGAGATATCGGGCGGCCGACGGCGGGCCGCACCTTGGGAGTACTAAGCGCATGGGCGCCTTCAGCATCTGGCACATTGCGGCGATCGTGGTGGTCGCGCTTCTTCTGTTCGGCGGTCGCGGCAAGCTCTCCGGCCTGATGGGCGATGCGGCCAAGGGCATCCGCGCCTTCCGCGATGGCCTCAAGGGCGACGACGTCCCGGAGGAGACCGCCAAGCCGCTGCCGAAAGACGAGAAAGACGGCGCGCGCAGCTGATCCGCCGCTACACCCCGCTATCCGCGCCGGCCCGCGCTTGATTGGCCGGCGCTTCTGTTTAGGCCAGGCCCATGCTCCCCGAAGTCGGCGCCCTTGAGTACCTGGTCATCGCGGCCATCGCCCTGATCGTGGTGGGACCCAAGGACCTTCCGATGCTGCTGCGGCGGCTCGGGCAGTTCGTGGCCAAGCTGCGTGGCATGGCCTCCGAATTCCGCGCCTCCTTCGACGAGATGGCCCGCCAGTCCGAGCTGGACGACCTGCGCAAGGAGGTCGAAGCCATGCGCAAGGGCCAGTACCTGGACATGGCCGAGGCCGATCAGGAGATGCGCTCGATCGTCGGCGACATCGAACAGAACCTGACGGACGTGGGTGTCGACCTGCACGGGGGCGTGGAGACGTTCAACTACGACGAGCACATCCGGAACAATCCGCCGCTGACCATCTCCGAGGATCCGACGCCGAAGAAGCCGCGGGCCCCCAGGAAGTCGGCTGCCCAGCCCAAGTCCAGGACGAACGGGGCCAAGCCCACCGCCGCCAAGCCCACCACGACCACCACGCGCAAGACCCTTGCCGTGGCCGAGGCGCCCAAGCCCCGCAAGGCCAGGTCCGCGAAGACTGCTGAGGCCGGGTCTTGAGCGATCTGGACCCCGATGAGGCCGAGATCGAGGCCTCCCGCGCGCCGCTGCTCGACCATCTTGTCGAGTTGCGCTCGCGGCTCATCGTCTGTGTCGCTTCGATTATCGTCGGCTTCGCGATCTGCTTCTTCTTCTCGACCCCGATCTACGAGTTCCTGACCCACCCTTTCGAGCTGGCGGGCCAGATTTTCGCCGCCCAGCAGAAGGGCGAGGCCAAGGGCCCGTTCGACCTGTTCTTCGTCGTCGTCGGCCTGAAGAGCATCACCGCCGTGGCCGGGAGCACGCCCGGCATGATCTTCACCGCGCCGCTGGAGTTCTTCTTCACCAAGCTGAAGCTGGCCGGCTTCGGCGCCGTGGTGCTGACCTTTCCCGTGCTGGCCTGGCAGGTCTACGCCTTCGTCGCTCCAGGGCTCTACAAGCGGGAGCGCTACGCCTTCCTGCCGTTCCTGGTGGCCGCGCCAGTCCTGTTCCTGATGGGCGCGGCGCTGGTCTATTACATCATCATGCCCTTCGTTCTGTGGTTCTCGCTGAGCCAGCAGATCGTCGGCACGTCCGGCATCCAGGTGCAGATGGTGCCCAAGGTCTCGGACTACCTGACCCTCGTCACCACCCTGCTGCTCGCCTTCGGCCTCTGCTTCCAGCTCCCGGTGGTGCTGACGCTGCTCGGCATGGCCCGCATCGTCACCTCGGAGATGCTGTGGAAGGGCTGGCGCTACGCCGTTCTGGCGGTGGTGGTTGTGGCCGCCGTCGTCACCCCGCCGGACCCGATCAGCCAGCTCCTGCTCGCGACCCCTATCATCGGGCTCTATTTCGTCTCGGTGGGCTGCGTGAAGCTGATCGAGCTGCGTCGCAAGGACGAGGACGTGGCGGCCTGAGGGTTGGCCCGGTAGCCGACGCGCTCTAGAGAGTGCCGCTCAGCCTGAGTGGACCCATGCACGACATCCGAGCCATTCGCGAAACCCCCGAGCTTTACGAGAAAGCCTGGGCGGCGAAGGGCTCCTCTGGCCGCGTCGCCGAGATCCTCGACCTCGACGCCAAGCTGCGCGCCGCCCAGACCGCCGGCCAGACGGCGCAGGCCGAACGCAACGAGGCCTCCAAGCAGATCGGCGCCGCCAAGGGACGTAAGGACGAGGCCGCCGCGAGCGCGCTGATGACGCAGGTCGAGACGCTGAAGGGCGTGCTGGCCGAGCACGCGGAGGCCGAGCGCACGGCCGGGGAGGCGCTTCGGGCGATCATTTCGGCCCTGCCCAACTTGCCGGCATCGGACGTGCCGCCGGGCGCGGACGAGGCCGACAACGTCGAGGTGCGCCGCTGGGGCGAACCGTTCGCGATCGCGGTGGCGAAGGACCATACCACCCTGGGTGAGGCCTCCGGCCTGATGGACTTCGAAGCCGCCGCGCGGATGAGTGGCGCCCGCTTTGTGGTGCTGAAGGGCGATCTGGCCCGGCTGGAACGCGCCGTCGGTCAGTTCATGCTGGACCTGCAGACGCGAGAGCACGGCTACCTCGAGGTGTCGCCGCCGCTTCTGGTGCGCTCCGAAACCATGTTCGGCACCGGCCAGTTGCCGAAGTTCTCGGACGACCAGTTCGTGGCCTTTCCCGGCCTGGAAAACGCCCGTGCGGTCGCCGACCACGCCGAGGCGCCGGAACTGCGCTGGCTGATTCCCACCGCAGAGGTCTCGCTGACCAACCTGGTGCGCGAGCAGATCACGCCGGAGGAGGAGCTGCCGCTGCGGCTGACCGCGCTCACCCACTGCTTCCGGGCCGAGGCCGGCGCGTCGGGGCGCGACACCCGCGGCATGATCCGCCAGCACCAGTTCCAGAAGGTCGAGATGGTCTCGATCACGGCGCCCGAACAGTCCGAGGCCGAGCACGAGCGGATGGTCGAGTGCGCCGAGAAGGTGCTGAAGGCGCTGCAGCTGCCGTTCCGCACCATGCTGCTGTGCGCTGGCGACATGGGGTTCTCCGCCAGGAAGACCTACGACCTGGAGGTCTGGCTGCCGTCGGAGGCCCGCTATCGCGAGATCAGCTCGTGCTCCAACTGCGGGGACTTCCAGGCCCGCCGCATGGACGCGCGGACCAAGAAGGCCGGGGAGAAGGGCACGCGGTTCGTCCACACCCTCAACGGCTCGGGCCTGGCCGTTGGCCGCACCCTCGTAGCGATCATGGAAAACTACCAGGACGAGGGCGGCCGCATCGCCATCCCCCAGGCGCTGCATCCCTACATGCCGGGCGTGACCCACATCGGGGGCGCCCGTTGAGGATCCTCGTCACCAACGACGACGGGATCCACGCCGAGGGGCTGGAGGCGCTGGAGCGGATTGCGGGGCGGCTCTCCGACGACGTCTGGGTCTGTGCGCCGGAGTACGAGCAGTCGGGGGCAAGCCGGGCCCTGACCCTGGCCGAGCCGAGCCGGGTGCGCACACTAAGCGAGCGCCGCTTCGCCACCACCGGGACGCCCACCGACTGCGTGATGCTGGGGGTCAACGACCTGATCCCGGGCAAGAAACCCGACCTGGTGCTCTCCGGCGTCAACCGCGGCGCCAACCTGGCCGAGGACGTGACCATGTCGGGCACGGTCGCTGGCGCCATCGAGGGCATGGCGCTGGGCATCCCGTCGATCGCCCTGTCGCAGATGGGCTTCTACGAACCGGGCGCCAGCTATGAGGCGGCCGAGG
Organism: uncultured Phenylobacterium sp.; assembly: GCF_902826855.1. Classification (GTDB taxonomy): domain Bacteria; phylum Pseudomonadota; class Alphaproteobacteria; order Caulobacterales; family Caulobacteraceae; genus Phenylobacterium. The sequence goes on from NZ_CADEGK010000059.1 coordinate 17,214, forward strand.
TGTTCGGCCCCGGGATCATCAAGCGGCTGGTGGAGATCGGCTGGCCCAAGGACGTGGTGCTGAACATCAACTTCCCCAACGGCGAGGTCGGCGACATCACCGAGGTTGAGGTCACCCGCCAGGGGTTCCGGGACTTCCAGATCCGGCACAACGAGAAGCGCACCGACCTGCGCGGCCGCGACTACTACTGGGTGGGTTTCCGCCAGGCGCGATCAAGCCCACCTGCCGGAACCGACCTGCGCGCGCTCTATGATGGCCGCATTTCCGTGACACCGCTGCACATCGACCTGACCCATCAACCGACCGTCCAGGCCCTCAAGGGTCAGTTGGGCGGCGTGCCGCCAAAGCTGTAGATGTCGGACGAAGACGATCTCAATCCGAACCCGGACGCGCCCGAAACCCGCATGGCGCGCCTGATCCTGGCGCTGCGCTCGCAGGGCGTGACCGATCCCAAGGTGCTGGGCGCGATCGAGTCCACACCGCGGCCGATCTTCACCCAGGACCTGTTCCGCGAGCGCGCCTTTGAGGACTCCGCCCTGCCCATCGCCTGCGGCCAGACCATCAGCCAGCCGTTCATCGTCGGTTTGATGACCCAGGCGCTCAAGATCGACCGGCGCGACCGGGTGCTCGAGATCGGCACCGGCTCAGGCTATCAGACCACCATCCTCTCGAAGCTGGCGCGGCTGGTCTACACGGTGGAGCGCTATCGCACGCTGATGAAGGAAGCCGAGAGCCGCTTCAAGGAGCTGGGCCTGACCAACGTGATCACCCGTTTCGGCGACGGCGGCGAGGGGTGGCCCGAGCAGGCGCCTTTTGACCGCATTATGGTCACGGCCGCGGCGCCAGGTGAGCCCAAGGCTCTGCTCTCGCAACTGAAGCCGACCGGGATCCTGGTGGCTCCGATCGGGAAGGGGCCCGTCCAGAGCCTCCGCCGCTACACCGGCGACGGGCAGGGCGGGTTCGAGGTCGAAGCCCTGATCGACGTTCGCTTCGTACCGTTGCTGGACGGCGTGGCCAAGGAGCTCTGACCTTTTCGTGTTGCGACTGCATTGCGGGTTGGCGGGGGCGCCGGCTCACGACCATGATCCCACCTCACGCCCCGATGATTCCCTCTCGAGCCACTCCGGAGCGGCGATGACGCACTTCCTCGAACGAACGGCCCTGGTCCTGTTGGCCGGTACGGCGCTCAGCGTCAGCACGGGCTCATGGGGCGCGACCGCCCAGCCGCTGTTGGATGTACCGCCGGCGACTGCGGAGAGCGCGGTGGCCGCGCCCGGGGTCGATGCCTTCGCGCGCGCCCGATCGTCGAGCTCAACCTACACCGTGCGCCGGGGCGACACCCTGGCCGAGATCGCCGACCGCCTGAATGTCAGCGTCGAGGCGCTTGCCAAGGCCAATGGCTTGAAGCGCCCCTACCGGCTGCTGCCAGGCAAGGTGCTGAAGAATCCCGCCGCCAAGGCGACGGCGACCGCTCCGGCCAAGGGCTCCACGGGCAAGGCCAGGGGCGAGTCCGAGACCTATGTCGTACGCGCAGGCGACACGCTGTTCGGCATCGCCCAGCGCTTCGGCGTGTCGGTCGCCGACCTCAAGGCCGCCAACGGCATGGGCCGCAGCAGTTCGATCGCGCGCGGCCGCAAGCTGACCATCCCCGGCGCCGGCGGGTCGGACGAGGTCGAGGCTGTAGCGCCCCCGTCGCGTGCGGGCCGCGCGAGCCGCGACGAAGAGCCCTCGGCGCCCGAGGACTTCGGCTCGGACCGCTCCGCCGCCGGCCGGGTGGTCACCATCCAGACCGCGGGCAAGGCGTATCGCGTCAAGCGCGGCGACACCCTGGAGGGAGTCGCGCGCCGCATGGACAGCAGCGTCACCGAACTGGCGCGGATCAACAAGCTCAAGCGGCCCTACCGCCTACGCGCCGGCCAGACGATCCGCGGCCCGGGCGGCTCTGCGAAGGCCTATGTGGTGGCCCGCGGCGACACCTTGGGCGAGATCGCCCAACGGTTCAGCGTGAGTGTCGACAGCCTGCGCACGGCCAACGGCCTGCGCCGCGGCGCCAGCTTGGCGCCCGGCCGGCGCCTGCGCCTGCCCGCCGGCTATCGCGACCGAGGGCCGATTCGCGAGGAGGCTCCGGCTCCGGCTCCGCGTCCGTCGCGCCCGACCTTCGACAATCCGCCGCCACAGCCCCAGCCCCAGCCTCAGCCGCCGCCGCGCTCCTCGCAGCCCGAGGCCGGCGCCGCCTTGCCCAGCGCGCCGCAGCCCTATGTGCCGTCCCGGACCCAGCGGCCGCCGCGGTCCACCTACACGCCGCCGAGCGGTCCGATCAGCGGCGCGCCCACCGCCAGTCCGCAGGTCTCCGACGCCCAGATCATGCAGATGGGCCGGGGCGTCTTCCAATGGCCGATCCGCGGCGAGGTGATCTCCGGCTTCGGCGACAAGGGCACCAGCCAGCGCAACGACGGGCTGAATATCCGCGCCCGCGGCGGCGAGGCGGTGCGCGCCTCGGCCTCGGGGGACGTTGTCTACGCCGGCGACCAGGTCCCTGGCTTCGGCAACCTGGTGCTGATCAAGCACGACAACGGATGGGTCACGGCCTACGGCCACCTCGGCAGGGTGGACGTCCGCATGCAGCAGAAGGTCACGCAGGGCCAGCAGATCGGCGAGGCTGGCTCCACCGGCGGCGTCAGCGAGCCGCAGCTGCACTTCGAGGTCCGCTACGCCCCGACCCCGCAGGAGCGCGCCCGGCCCATCGACCCGGCCCTGGTGCTGCCGCGGTAGGAGGGGGCTCTTCTTCCCGGCGGTTCCCACAACGGGCAGACTTGCGCCGGTGAGACCGGGCCAGATCCTGAACCTGCCCGGCGTGCCGGCGGCCATTGATGCGCGTCAAGGCCGTCCGCATTCGCGAAGCTAGACTGGCCCAATGAACAATTTTGCGGGGCCGCCGGCGCGACCGGGGGGCGACGAAGAGCGGCCGCGGCGCGGCCGCGGCAGCCTGGGAAGACGGGACGGCGTGGCCGCCCGGACGGCGATGCATCTCGTTGCGGACCAGGGTCCGTAGAGGGTGGGCGCCGCAATGACTTTGCTCTTCCTGCAACACCGCAGGCCGGAGACGGCGACGCCTCGGCATTCGCCGGCGCCGCGCGTCGGAGGGTCAGGCTCGCACCCAACGTCAGACAACAAGAGGTCTGGAGCCAGTGCCGCGTAACACCCAATCCACGATCCTGGTGACCGGCGGCGCCGGCTTCCTAGGGTTCCACCTGTGCCGGCGACTGCTGGCGGACGGCCACCGGGTCATCTGCCTGGACGACCTCAGCAGCGGGCCTCGCGAGCACGTCCAGCACTTCCTGGACCACCCTGCGTACAGCTTCATCGAGCATGACGTACGGGAGCCGATCGCGCTTCAGGTCGATCAGATCTACAATCTCGCGTGCCCGGCTTCGCCCACGGCGTACCAGGCCGACCCGATCAAGACCAATCTGACCAGCGTGCTTGGCGCGCGCAACATGCTGGACCTGGCGTGCTCTACGGGCGCGCGGATGGTGCATTCCTCGACGTCGGAGGTTTACGGCGACCCCCTCGTTCATCCGCAGCCAGAGAGCTATTGGGGCAACGTCGATATCGTCGGGCCGCGAGCCTGCTACGACGAGGGCAAGCGCTGCGCCGAAGCGCTGATCGCCGACTATCGGCGGATGCGCGGCGTGGATTGTCGGGTGGCCCGGATCTTCAATACCTATGGGCCGGGCATGCGGGAGGACGACGGCCGCGTTGTCTCCACGTTCGTCGTCGAGGCGCTGCAGAACCGCGACGTCACGGTACAGGGCGACGGCTCCCACACCCGCTCCATGTGCTACGTCGACGACCTCGTCGAGGGACTGATCAGGATGATGGCGGTGGAGCCAGCGCCGTCCGGTCCTCTGAATCTCGGCAATCCGGACGAGATCAGCGTGCTGGACTTCGCGAGGCGCGTGCTCGAGGCGACTGGCTCGCGATCAAGGCTCGTCTTCCTCGCCGAGGCCGTTGACGACCCGCATGTGCGCCGGCCCGACATTTCACGAGCCACATTCGAGCTGGGCTGGGTTCCCCGAGTTGCCCTGGACGCCGGGCTGGCGCGGACGATCGATTATTTCCGGGGGCGCTCCGCGACGGCATCGTTGTCGCAGCGCCTGGACGGCGACCGCGCGGCGCCTGCGACCGGAGAGGTGACACCGGAACCGGCGGAATGAGCTCTGCTCCGCTCGTCTCGGGCGGAGTGAGCAAGACCGCGGCGCCGGGCGACCGCGCCGCCCCACTGGTGCTCGGGCCGGTCTTCTCGGGCTGGCGCAAGGCCGCCAACCTGGCCGGCATCTCCCTTTGGCTGGCGGCCCTGCTCTATTTCTGGATCTGGTGGCTGACTCCAGCGCACGTGGTCACGTCGCTCCGCTATGCGACCGTCACCATAGTCCTCCTGTGGATCACCCTGATCCCAGCCTACTTCATCGTGCTCTTCCACGGCGCCCGGACTCCCGTTCGTGCAGGGCGACCGCCGCCCGGCTGCCGCGTCGCGATCGTGGTGACGAGGGCGCCCTCAGAGCCGTTCGCCATCGCCAGGAAGACGCTCGAGGCGGCCTTGGCGCAGGAAGGCGTAGATCACGACACCTGGCTGGCCGACGAGGACCCTGACGGCGAGACCCTCGACTGGTGCAGGGTCCATGGGGTCCATCTGTCGACCCGCAAGGGCGCGGCGGCCTACCATCGCGAGTCCTGGCCAAGGCGCGCGCACTGCAAGGAAGGCAATCTCGCCTACTTCTACGACCATTACGGATACGATCGCTACGACGTCGTCTCACAGTTCGACGTCGATCACGTCCCGGCCCCGGACTATCTGAAGCACATGCTTGCGCCCTTCGCCGATCCGGCGGTGGGCTATGTCTCGGCGCCCAGCATCTGCGACTCGAACGCCAGCGCAAGCTGGGCCGCGCGCGGGCGTCTTTACATCGAGGCGAGCATGCATGGCCCGCTTCAGGCTGGCTACAACGCGGGCTGGGCCCCGCTCTGCATCGGTTCGCACTACGCGGTCCGCACATCCGCGCTGCGAGCCGCGGGCGGCCTGGGTCCCGAACTCGCCGAGGACCATTCGACGACGTTGATCTTGAGCGCCGAGGGCTGGAGAGGCGTGCATGCCGTCGACGCCATCGCGCACGGCGAAGGGCCGGAGACGTTCAGCGACCTTGTCATCCAGGAATTCCAGTGGTCGCGGAGCCTGGTCACCGTGCTGATCAAGCACCTGCCGGCCCGCATCCGGAAACTGCCTCCGCGGCTGAAGTTCCAGTTCCTGTTCTCCGAGCTCTGGTACCCCAGCTATTCGCTGATCATGGCGCTGAGCGTGGCTATGCCCATCATGGCGTTGCTGACCAAGTCTCGCTTCGTGGACGTCACCTACGTCGACTTCTTC
>NZ_CADEGK010000060.1 GCF_902826855.1 uncultured Phenylobacterium sp.
GCCTTCGGCCCCGAGATGAAGTTGCTCGGCAGCCATTCCACCGGGGCCGCCAGTTCGAAGCCGGTCATCCGCGTCAGCACCTGGCGCAGCATGGCGTCGATCTCGATCCGGGCGATGTGCTGGCCCAGGCAGCCGTGAGGGCCGGTGCCGAAGGCGATGTGCGGGTTCTCAGCGCGGCTCAGGTCCAGCACGTCCGGATGCTCGAACACCGCCGGGTCGCGGTTGGCGGCGCCGAAGTACATCACCACCTTGTCGCCCGCCTTGATCTTGGCCCCGCCGAGCTCGGCGTCGTGCTTGGCGGTGCGGCGCATGTAGATCACCGGGCTGGTCCAGCGCAGCAGCTCCTCGCGGGCGCTCGGCAGCCGCCCCTCGAGGTCCGCCATCAGCCAGGCGTACTGCTCAGGGTTCTCCATCAGCGCCAGCAGGCCGGCCGACAAGAGGTTGCGCGTCGTATCCCCGCCGGCGTCCACCAGCAGCATGAAAAACAGCAGGAACTCCATGTCCTCCAGCCGCCGCCCGTCGACCTCGCAGGCCAGCAGCTTGCTGGCCAGGTCGTCGCCCGGCCGCGCCCGTTTCTCGGCGATCACCTTGCCGCCGTACTCGAACATCTTCGCCACCGCCTGTCCGGCGGCGCCGGGCGGCAACGCCTCGGGCGCGGTGTGGATGATCTCGGTCAGCTTGTAGAGCTCGCGCCCGTCCTCGAGCGGCAGGCCCATCAGCTCGGCGATCACGAACGACGGCATCTCACCAGCCACCTCGTCCACGAAATCGCATGAGCCCTTCTCGATCACCGCATCGACGATCTGCTTGGCCAGCTGCGCGATCCGCTCGCCCCGCAGGCGCGCGGCCGGTTCGGTGAACTCCGAGCGGATGAGTTTCCGGAACCCGGTGTGTTCCGGCGGATCCATCATCAGCATCATCTTGTGGGGCCCGAACGACCCGGCGTCGGCCAGCGGGTCGTTGATCATGATGGTGGGCTCGGACGAATAGGTCTGGAAGTCGCGGTCCACCGCCCAGACGTCGGCGTGCCGTGTCACCGCCCAGAAGCCCCTGCCGCCCGGCTCGTCGTGCCACGCGACCGGCGCGTTGCTGCGCAGCCAGTCGAACTGCCGGTGCGGCTGCCCGCCCGCGAAGCTCTCCGGCGACAGGAGATCGATCTTCATCGGCGCATCCTCCGGCTCTCGCGCCGGATTGGACGCGCCTGACCGCGGGTCATGCAAGCGGCAGGGCCGTGCGCCGCACCGCTGGTTAGGACCATCTTTGCATCTGGCGTGCGACGGTCGGGGGGCCATGGCCGCCCCTGACCGCACCATCCGTAGCCTGATCTCGCTGGAGCGGTCCGCCTCCACGGCGCGCGTGCTGAATCTCGTCGCCACTCACCGGAAGGTGGCGGAGGATCCCACGCTGGCGGAAAGGCCGTTCTTCCAGAACCGGCTCCTCAATCGCGGCATCATCGTCAAGCACCGAGTCCGCCCGTCCGAGCGCGCGATGTTCGCCAAGCCCGTCGCCACCGCCACCAAGATCATGGTGCCGATGGACGGCTCCGACCTGCGCTGCGGCGCCCGCTTCCTGATGATGGGCCAGCGCGACTTCGAGGCGGCGGCCGACCAGATGTTCGGCGATCTCGTGGGCCCCAACACGCCGGACCGCCAGATCCTGGAGTTGATCGACGAACTGCCGTCGCTGGACCCGTTCCTGCTGCGCGAGCACCTCAAGCGCCATGGCTTCGAGCCGGCGCGGGCCTATTTCGCCATCACCGACGCCGATATCCAGCGGATGTACGAGTTCGTCCGCCAGGAGGTCATGGCCCTGGTCACCCTGTCCGCAGGCGAGAGCGGCGGCGCCATGGCGGCCTCGAAGCTGGTGGAGAAGCTGCTCTCGAATTCCATCGACGACAGTTTCGGCCCCCTGAAGGAGGTCCTGCGGCTCAGCGACAAGGACTACCAGGACGGCGTCTTCTGCTGGCGCGGCTTCCTCTACTACAAGTGGGTGCTCGCCGAGCTCACGCCGCAACTGGGCCAGGTCCTGGTGGAGCTCGCAACGATCCGGCCGCGGGGTCCGAACACCCCTGACACGAGCCGCTACCTGCCGTCCGCCCGCACCCGCGTCGAGGGTCTGGTCACCCGGGCGGTCGCGGGCGTGAACGAGATGCTGGCCGTCTACGACAAGGCTTTCCGCTCTCTGACGGTCGACGGCCAGCCGGTGGCGTTCCGCGATTTCCTGCTCTCCGCGCCGGCGATGTTCATGGCGCTCGGCGAGCAGACGGGCGCGGTCCAGCACATCCTCAGCTTCTGGCGCTATCGCTTTCCGAGTGGCCGCCAGACTCCGGCCGACCCTGAGGAGCTGATGGACATCTTCCTCGACTTCGAGGATGGCCTGGCGTTCCTGAACGAGCTTGCGCCGGCCGCCGCCGCGCCGCAGAAGGTCGCCTGATAGAAAGACGGCCCCAGCCCGGTTGCGGTGGGCTGAGGCCGTCCGGCGCCCGGCCGGGGATGTAGGGGCCGGGGCCGTTTCTTAGTAGGTGCGGATCGGGCCGCGGCGCATGTCGCGCACGTCGCGCGTCAGCACGTCTAGCTTGGCCATGATCGCCTGCTCATCGCGCGGCCGCAGGTCGCCGCCGCGGTTGCGCAACGCCCGGGCCTCGCGGTTGATGCTTTCCAGGCGGCGCAGCGCCTGGCCGCCCTCGGCGCGTGTCAGGGTGCCATCGTCCAGGCCGCGGCGAATGCGTTCGTCGAGCCACGTCTGGCGCCCGGCGACGTCACTGGGCGCGTTGGAGCGGCCGCTCCGGTAGCTTGAGTTGTCGACGCGGATCCAGCGCCCCTGGGTGTCGTAGTAGCCGGTGACCTGCTCAGCGTGCCAGCGACCGTTCTCGTAGTAGCCGGGCTGCACGTCGGTGACGCGGGCCGAGGTCGCGCCGGGGATCCAGCGGCCGCGCGCATCGTAACGACCGGTCGAGGGGCCCGCCACCCAGCGGCCGGAGGTGTTGTAGTGGCCGCCGGCCGAGCCGGCGATCCAGCGCCCGCCATTGTCGTAGTATCCGTTGGCCGAAGCCGGGACCCAGCGGTTGCCGCTGTCGTAGTAGCCGGCTGCTGCGGACTCGTCGGTCACCCGCACCCAGCGGCCGCCCTCGTCGTAGTGGCCGTTCGGCGCACCGTCGACCCATTCGCCCTGGCGGTCGTAGTAGCCCTGCGCGTTGGCGCGGCTGACGTTGGAGGCGTGCCAGGCGCCGGCGTTGTCGTAGTAACCATAGGCCCGGGTGCAATCGCCACGGCCCTTGGTCAGCTGGTTGCCGGCCACCGCGCCGCCGATGCCGCCGATCACTGCGCCGGTGTTGCGGTCCCCGTGCCCGGCGATGACGCTGCCCAGCAGCGCGCCGATGCCTGCTCCGGCGACGGTGCCGACCACCCGGTTGGTAGCGCGTTGCTCGCAGTTCGCCTGGGCAAGCGCGAAGGTGGGCATTAGGGCCGCAACGGCGACGCCGGCGACCAGTGATCGAATTCGCATGAAGTGAGGTTCCTGGAAGTGGGGCTTACCCGTTCCTACCACTCCAACGGCCTAGCTACGTTTTCGTTCCAAGTTGTCCTGCCGATACCAAATATTCGGTGTCGGATATATTTAACCATGCAGATGATTTATTTCGGATTTCCTGAATCTGGGCATCAGCATGATTGCGACCTCAGCCCGGTTTCCCGGACTGAGGCCGCATCGGCTCCGTAGGCCAGGTACGCAGGCCGGGGCGCCGAGCCGCCTATGTAGGCGTCGAATTCGGCAAACAAGCGCCAGCGTCCCGATCCGGGCCGCAAAATCTGGCACGCCTCTTGAAGCCCACGGGCCAGGAGCCGTTCTGCAATCCCATCGCGGGACGCCTCCCCCGCCAACAGAACTCAGGCCGGACGGCTTCCCTCCAGTTTCCGTCCGGTCTTTTTCTTCGGCCGCAGCAGCCGCCAACGCCCGATGCGTTTCGCCTCCCTCCGGTTGGGAGAGAGGCAGGGCCGCGCGATCAGTGTCCCTTGGCGGGATTGATCAGATACTTCTCGCCGGTGGCCTTCTTATTGTAGGCGGCGATCACGTCGGGCTTCAGCGCCTCCTCCAAGGAGATTTCGGCGGTGTAGTGGCTGGCGAAGGTCGTCTTCAGCTCGTCGATCACCCGCTGGCGCAGCTTCTGGCTGGCCTCCGGGCCGACCTTCGCCAGGAAGGGCGGCAGCAGCCAGCCGCCCAGGCCCCAGGTGAACCCGAAGGCGCGGTTCAGTTCGGTCGGCCCCGTGTCGAGACCGCCGTAGATGTAGACCTGCTTGTAGGTGTTCGAGCCGTAGCGGTTGTACGTGCCGCCCTTGCCCGCCTGCGCCTGTTCCATGGCGCTGAGGATCTGGCTGGCCAGCTTGCCGCCGCCGATGGCGTCGAAGCCAAGGGTCGCGTTGGTGGCCGTCAGCGCCGCCACCAGGTCCTCCATGAACGACGGCGAGGTCGAGTCCACCACGTACTTCGCGCCGATGTCCTTCAGGATCTTCGCCTGCTCGGCGCTGCGGACGATGTTCACCAGGTCCACGCCGTCCTTCAGGCAGATCTTCTGCAGCATCTGGCCCAGGTTCGAGGCGGCCGCGGTGTGGACCAGCGCGGTGTGCCCCTCCAGCCGCATGGTCTCCACGAAGCCCAGCGCGGTCAGCGGGTTGACGAAGCACGAGGCGCCGTCCGCGGCGCTGGCGTCCGCCGGCAGCACCAGCACGTCGCCGGCGTTGACCGTCCGGTACTGGGCGTAGGTCGCCCCGCCGAACATCGCCACCCGCTTGCCCACCATGGCCTGGGCCGCCGCGCCGGGGCCGGCGGCGATCACCGTTCCGGCGCCCTCGTTGCCCACCGGCAGCGCGTGGCCAACGCGCGCCGCCATGGCCCGCATCATCTGGGGCGGCACCTTTGCGGTCACCTTGCCGCCGGCCGCCTTCAGCGTCGAGACATCCGCCGGGCCCACCAGCAGCCCCAGGTCGGACGGGTTGATCGGCGCGGCCTCGATCTGCACCAGGATCTCGTCGCCGCTGGGCGCCGCCACCGGCGTCTCGTCGAGTGACAGCTCCAGCTGCCCGTCGGCCGTGATGAGCGAGCGCAGCTGTAGTCCGCTCGAAGGGATGTTGGACATGGCTCGAGGCCTCCCGCCTGTTTCTTGTCGTCAGCCTTCGGACATGGCGGCTTCGCGCGTCCACGGCAAGGGCGGGTAGAACGTCACGCCGCCATGTGCGTGCTGGCGTCCCCGAGGGTAAGCGCAGGTAAGACAGCGCCAGGACCGACAACAATCCAGGGAGGGAACCCATGAAGGACTTCAACGGCAAGATCGCCGTCGTCACCGGCGGCGGCACGGGCATGGGCCGCGAACTGGTCCGCCAGCTCGTGGCGCAAGGCGCTCACGTGGCGATGTGCGACCTGTTCGCCGACGCCATGGCCGAGACCGTGCGCCTCGCCGACGCCGACGGCCGGCCCCAGGGCGTGCGCATCACCAGCCACATCGCCGACGTCGGCGACGAGGAGCAGATGAACCGCTTCGCCGCCGAGGTGGCGCGCGACCACGGCGTCGAGCACATCAACCTGCTGATCAACAACGCCGGCATCGGCGGCGGCGGCAGCTTCGTGCTGGCCGACCGGGCCGAGTGGGACCGGGTGTTCAACATCTGCTGGTTCGGCGTCTACTACTCGTGCCGGGCGTTCCTGCCGGCGCTGCTGAAGTCGGACGAGGGGCACATCGTCAATACCTCCAGCGCCAACGGCTTCTGGGCGGCGCTGATGCCCGGCGTCTCGCACACGGCCTACAGCGCGGCGAAGTTCGCCGTGAAGGGCTTCACCGAGGCGCTGGTCACCGACTTCCGCAACTATGCGCCGCACCTCAAGGCCTCGGTGGTGATGCCGGGCGGCGTGGGCACCCCCATCGGCATCAACTCGCGCCGGGTGCTCTCGGGCGACGAGCTGACCGATGCGGCGCGCGAGCGGATCCGCGGGCAGTTGAAGATGTTCGGCACGAAGGACGTGGAGGCGCTGGACGACGCGGCGCTGGAAGCCGCCGAGAAGGAGTTCGTGAAGCGCTTCGAGACCATGGCCTCGACCACCGCCACCCGGGCCGCGACCATCATCCTTGACGGGGTGAAGGACGAGCGCTGGCGGATCCTGGTGGGCGACGACGTGACCCGACTGGACCGTCGCGTGCGCGCCGACCCGGAGCGGGCCTACGAGCCGAACTTCGAGGCCTACGCGCCGGATTGACCCGCGCTACCGGCGCGGCCCTCGTTGGGCCGCGCCGGAGGGGGTCGCAAGGATCAGTCGCGCCGCAGTTCCAGGCCTTCCAGCTCGCCGGTCGCCCGCCATTCGGCCAGGATCTCGTTGAACCGGTTGATGCCCGGCGTGAAGGTCTGGCCGTTCAGCCCGCCCGAACGCTCGCCGCCCTCGTTGTTGTAGTAGCCGGGGGTGCAGGCGTTCTGGAAGTCGCGGTTCAGCACCGCCACCGAGCGGATCACCTCCACCCAGGCCTCCTCGGCCGCCTCGGTCGGCTCCACCGTCAGCGCCTGGCGGGCCCTGGCTTCCTTGATGATGTAGGCGATGTGCTGGGCCTGGTCGTCGAACATGGCGGTCATGTTTACGGACAGGCCGTTCTGCCCGACGCCGATGTAGAACCAGTTGGGGAAGTTGCGGCTGGAGTGGCCGTGCAGGGTGCGGAAGCCGTCCTTGTAGTAGTCGTACAGCGACAGCCCGTCGCGGCCGGTGATCTCGAACCCGATCCGGCGCTTGAACGCCGTCGAGATCTCGAAGCCCGAGGCGTAGATGATGCAGTCGACGGGATATTCGACCCCGTTGGCCACCACGCCGGTCTTGGTGATCCGCTCGACGCCCTTGGCCTCGCTCACATCCACCAGGGTCACGTTCGGCCGGTTGAAGGTCGGCAGGAACTCGTCGTTGAAGGTCGGCCGCTTGCAGAACTGGCGGTACCAGGGCTTCAGCGCCTCGGCCGCGTCGGGGTTCTTCACCGTCTCGTCCACCCGGGCGCGGATCTTGTTCATCTTCATGAAGTCGCCCAGTTCCGCGTACCGCCCCGCCGCTTCCGGCGTCAGCGTCTCGCCCCGCGCGACGGCGTCCTTCACGCCGGCGGCCAGGCTGCGGAAGATGTCGGTCCAGCCGTCGTTGACCAGGTCCTCGTCGAAGGGCTTGCCCTCGAGCACCGCGGCGAAGTTGTGCCGCCGCGCCCGCTGCCAGCCGGGCTCAAGCGTCTTGGCCCAGTCCTCGTCGGTGGGCTTGTTGCCACGCAGGTCGACCGAGGACGGGGTGCGCTGGAAGACGTAGAGGTGCTCGGCGTACTGCCCCACGTAGGGCACGCACTGGATCGCCGTCGCCCCGGTGCCGATGATCGCCACCTTCTTGTCGGCGAGCTTGGTCAGCCCCCCGGTGGTGTCGCCGCCGGTGTAGTCATAGTCCCAGCGGCTGGTGTGGAAGCTGTGGCCCTCGAACGTCTCGATCCCCGGAATGCCCGGCAGCTTCGCGCGGCTGGCGGTGCCCAGCGCCATGATCACGAAGCGGGCCTTCATGTCGTCGCCGCGGTTGGTGGCGATCCGCCACCGCTTCAGGCCCTCGTCCCAGCGCAGCGAGTTCACCCGCGTCTGGAAGCAGGCCTGGTCGTAGAGGCTGTGGGCCTTCCCCACCCGCTGGGAGTGCTCGAAGATCTCGCTGGAGTAGGAGTACTTCTCCTTCGGGATGTAGCCGAGCTCCTCGAGCAGCGGCAGGTAGCAGTAGCTCTCGATGTCGCACTGGGCGCCCGGATAGCGGTTCCAGTACCAGGTGCCGCCGAAGTCGCCCCCGGCCTCGATGATCCGGAAGTCGTCGACGCCGGCCTCGCGCAGCCGCGCCGCCGCCAGGAGGCCCGAGAAGCCTCCGCCGATGATCGCCACCTCGACCTCGTCGTTCAGCGGCGCGCGGGTGAAGTTCGGGTCGGCGTAGGGATCGTCCTCGGCGTAGTGGGCGAACTCGCCGGCCAGCTCGACGTACTGCGCCTCGCCGTCCTCCCGCAGGCGCTTGTCCCGCTCCAGCCGGTATTTCTCGCGCAGGGCGTCGGGGTCGAAGTCGAGGGTCTGGTTTCCACCGACCGGGCTGGCATCGTCCATTCGCGTCTCCCCGCGGATTTTTATAGCGCACTCCAAGTTAGCGGCCCTCCCCCGCGTTACGCAAGCGCCCAGGCGCGGCAGGCGCGCGCGAACCGGCTGGCATTCCTTAATCTTCCAGGTTGTAGAGCTGGCTCGTATTTCGCGTGGTCGAGGCAAAATGGCGTCACGGAACGAACTTCAGGAGGACGCGCAGCCGATCGACCCGCCGCCGGTCGGCCTGGCGGACCGCGCGATCCTCGTGGTCGAGGACCACCCTGCCCATCGCCAGATGACCCAGGCCGTCCTCACGGCGCTCGGTCATCAGGTGACCATGGTCGAGGACGGGCTCGCCGCCGTCGAGGCCGCCAGCGCCGCGGCTTTCGACGTGATCGTCATGGACCGCAATATGCCCCGCTGCGGAGGCGACGAGGCGGTCCGCGCCATCCGCGCCCAGCCCGGGCCGTCGCGCCACGCGATCATCATCTGTCACTCGACCGACCTTCCGGCCGGCGACGCCGCGGCGCTCTACGACGACGTCCTGGAGAAGCCCGCGACCGTCCCGGTTGTTCGTGCGCTGCTGGAGCGCGTCCGCGCCCGCCTGGACGTCGTCCCCGCGTCCGCGCCCGCCGCCGCGTCGCGCGGCTGACCCGCCCGCGCTCAGTCCCTGTGGGGCGCGCAGTCGAACCCCTCGACCTCGCCGTCCGCCAGCAGCGCCTGCACCAGGGCGTCGGCCGCGTCCTCGCGATAGCCCTCCACGGTGGCGGCGAAAGCCACGATGCCGGCCTCGGCGGACTGACTGATGCCGATGGGCTTGAGGCTATGGCTGGCCAGCAACGCGCGGAACCCGGCGGGCGTCTGGCCTGAGTCACGGCGGTAGCGCACCTTGATCTCGGCGTACCGACGCCGGGGCAGCAACGCCTCCGCCAGGGTGAGGGCGGCCAGCACCACCACCGCGGCTATCGTTCCGCCGATCGCCAGGCCGTAGAATCCCACGCCGAACAGGATCCCCAGCGCCGAGGTCATCCATAGCGACGCCGCCGTGGTCAGCCCCCGCACGTTGAACCCCTCGCGGAAGATCACCCCGCCACAGAGGAACCCGATCCCTGTCAGGATGCCGTGGGCCATGCGCACCGGGTCGATCCGGATCAGCTCACGCGGCGTATCGCTCAGCCAGCGGATCTGGTGCACCGCCGCCAGCATCAGGACGGCCGAGGCGAGGCAGACCAGGATGTGCGTGCGGAACCCCGCCGGGCTCGCCCGATACTCCCGCTCCATGCCGATGACGGCCCCCGCCACGACGGCGCCGACGATCGGCCACAGCAGGTCGATGTCCACCAGGTCCATCATCGTCGCCACGCAGTCGGAATGGCGCCGCAGGGCGGGAAGTTCCGCTTTCCGGCTCGCCACTGGCCAACCACATCGGGCCGACCCTAGGCCCGGCGCCAAATTCACTCGATATCTTCCGCTCATCCCGGCGAGAGCCTGGGATCTCCGCTCACCAACACTGTCATCCCGGCCGCAGCGAAGCGGAGAGCCGGGACCCAGGCGCCACCGCACAGCCTGAACCCCTGGGTCCCGGCTCTACAGCCCGCACGCGGGCTTCCGGCCGGGATGACAGTGCGTCTTGTTGGCGTCCCTCCGTTGCCCATCGACCGTCGCACCGCCGCGCCCTCGCCGCCGCTGCGCCCTCATCGCCGCGCGTCGCGCCATCGTCCTGGCGGCGGCGGGTGCCAGGGCGCGTCCTCCGGCGTTATCCGTTCCAGGCGTCCGGTCTCCTCGTTGGGCTCCAGCGCCACCACCCGGTGCCACCCGTCCTCCCGCTCCTCCACCTTGTAGTGCTTGACCACCAGGGTGACCTCCTGCGGCTCGGCTGCGCCCTCCGCTTCGACCGCCAGCGGCTTCTTCGGCCCCCAGTTGCGCGGCGCCATGTGTCCCATCATCCAGCGCAGTTGCGTCAGCCGCACCGCCGTCAGGTGCGCCGTCCCGGGCGTCGCCTCCCGGGCCAGCTCCCAGCCCTCGTCACAGAACCGCTCGGCCTGCACCTCGCGCGCCACCCGCATCGCCTCGGCGAACTCCGGAAACGTGCGACGCCACAGGTATACCGTCGAGAAGCACGGCATCGCCGGGTCACGGCAGATCCCGGTGACGCTCTCGCCCTCGCAGATCCGGCGGAAGATCTCCTGCGCCGTCGCCGGGCAATAGGTCGAACCCGACCCGCCCTGGCCCATGTGCCCGCTCTCCAGCCGCGCCCGGGTCAGCCGCTCGGCGAACTTCGGCCGTGTCCTGGCCCACAGCGCCACCCCGCCGCGCCCCGGCATCGCCGGGTCCCGGTGGATCGACGCCTGGCTCTCGCCGCTCGCCACCCGCGCCAGGAAGGCGCGCACCACGTCGCGCGAATACCGCACAGGCCGCCTGCGCCCGCCCGCCGTCGCGGGGAGGTTCTCTGAGGTCATGCAGATGCCCCTTGGATCGAACGAAGAAGGGAAGGGCGCCGGCCACGCTCTCGCGAAGGGAGGGGCCGCCACCCGAGGGGTCTGGCGAGGCCCTCCGCCCCGAGCCGCACCCCTGACGCCTATCTGAAACCTACTAAAAACGCGCGAGCCCGTCAAGAACAAAACGGAAACAAATTGTCTTGTTGGCCCGCCGAGGCGGAAGATCCGGGGCTCCTCTCCCAGGCGCGCAGCGCCGTGGGAGAGGTCGGGAGAGGGCGGCGCGGCGGACGGACCGCCGCGAGCATTGGACCCGCTCGCACCTCACGCGGCCGGAAGCCGACCCGCGGCCCGTGACGAGCTAGCACCGGGCCGCCTCTTCAGCACTGACGCCGCGCAGGGTGCGCGCCGCGCTTACTTCGGTGAGGAAGACTCGCGCTTGAGGCGCCAGCGCCAGAACTGACGCAGATCAAAGAGCTGAGACGCAGCGGGAACGAACCCGGTCCAAGGCGTGAAGGCGGGGCGATCAGGTCTCCCCAATCGCCCCTACGCCAAACCTAAGCCCCGAAGGGTCCGGCAGGGCGCTGGGACATTTGTACAGCGTACGCCAGCACCGTCGCATCCGTGCTGATACGTAGTGGGACGTTCGGTCGCCCATTTTGCAGAGTATATAATCGCCTCGGCATCGGCCGCCTCATGGCACTTATGCACACGTCGCGCGCGCGGGCCCCTACCGACCCGGCGTGCCGGCTCCTCCGGTCCCCGCCTTCCTGGCTTCCGCCTCCGCCGCCCGCGCCCCGGCCAGTATGCCCGGCAGCGCGTAGTTCCCCTCGTGGCAGGCGTATTCGTAGACTGGGCCCTTGGACGGGCTGAACTCGTACTCGCCGCTCCAGGGACCGGTCCAGACGCTGGGATCCTCGACCTTGAACTCGTAGCGCAGGCGCTTGTCGCCGACGCGGGTGAAGCGTTCGGTGACCTTCATCTTGGGCGAGCCGCCGAACATCTGCTGGTGCGGGTGATAGTTGGTGGTCTCGACCACCAGGGTCTCGCCGTCCCAATGGCCGATCGAGTCGCCGTACCAGACGTTGTTCGGGCCGTGCTTGCCATTGAGGCGGATCACGCGGGCGTCGTGGATCATCTCCACCACGATGACCACCGCGTCGGTGCCCTGCGCGATCTGGTAGTTCGAGTTGTAGAACGACGGCAGCATCACCGGGCCGGCGTGGTTGCCGAAGGAGGTGATGCAGCGCTCGCCCAGGGTCTGGTTCTCGGGGTTCTCGCCGGCCACGCCATAGACGCCGCGACGGGGCGGGGGCGCGCCCCCGTTCACCCGGGCCGGCATGCGGCCGTTGCCGGGCGAGGTGATGAGCGAGGTGCGCGGCTCACCGTTCACCCGCATGACCGTGTCGCCGTGGTCGGTCCAGAAGGCGTTGTAGCCGCAGTCGGCGGTCGCCCCGCCCGAGAGCGTGTTGCCCGCGTAGCAAGGCTCCTTCTCGAAGTCCGCGTCGTCCTTCGTGGGCGCGAGGCTCTTGGCGATGACCTCGGCGCGGCGCCCCTCGGCGGCCGCCACCTCGTCGGCCGTCATCGCGCGGCGCTCGCCGATGCGGGCCGGCCGCTCCAGCGGCGTCAGGGTTGCGTTGGTCCAGGTCCCCTCCAGGCTGGGCTGGTCGCCCACCGCCCGCGGCGCGCGGTAGGCCTGTGCGGAGGCCGCAGCGGGCAGGAGGAGGACCGCGACGGCGGCGAGGGCAAGTGACTTGAAGGTCATGACGCCGAGCTCCTTGGGACCGAGGCTGGAGTCCGATGATGAAGCCCGGACCTCTCTCAGTCCAGCTAGTGCGGCTGGGGTCCGTACCCTATTTTCGATCGGCGACAGCCTGGCGCTTGCAACCCGCCAATCCCGTCATCCCGGCCGAAGCGAAGCGGAGAGCCGGGACCCAGGGGCGGTGCGCACGGCTTATCGGTCCCTGTTCTGCAGCCCGATATGGACGTCCGGCCGCGAGGACACGCACTGCTATTCAGGGAACTCAGGCGCTATCACCGCGTCCACTCCGGCTGCCCGATCCCGTCCAGTCGCGCGTTGCGCCCATGCACCGCCACTTCGCGGAACTGCCAGAGCCACGCCGCAGTCGGCGCGTTTATCCAACTGCCATTGACGCGCATCTGAAGGATCGGCTCGCCGCCGCCCTCGCGCGGCAGCCGGCGCGGGGCTTCCGGGTGGTCGAGCTCGGTGAGCGCGATGCGCCAGGCCGCGTGCACCTCGAGCGGGTCCGGCGTGAGGCGCAGCACCTTGTCCGACCAGAACACCACCGGCGTCACCCGATGGCCGCCCAGGGTCACGAAATCGTCCAGCAACCCCATGACCGCCGCGCGCGGCAGGCGGACGCCCAGTTCCTCCTTCAGTTCCCGCGCCGCGGCGTCCACCGCGTCCTCGCCGGCCTCGAAGTTGCCGCCGGGCAGGGCGTAGTTGCCGGCGTTGCGCCGCAGGGTCATCGCCCGGCGCGTCAGGAGGAACGTGGCCTTGCTGCGATACGGCGAGACCACGATCGCCACCGCCGCCAGCCTGCGACCCTCCGACGTGGCCTCCCGGCGCTCGAACGCCGCCAGGTTCGCGGCCATCTGCGTGCGGAGTTCGGGGCCGTGGGGTGTCAACATGGATCCAGCTATAACAGACGCCCGATTCCCGCTGCGGAAGCCCCGATGATGCCCCGCCTGATCTCGACCCTGCCCTTGGCCCTCGCGCTAGGCGCGTGTGCCATGACGCCATCCGCCCCGGCGCCGAGCCCGGTCGCCTACAGTGGCACGCCGCAGGAACAGTGGGTCCAGGGCCAGCAGGCGTTTCTCGCCTGGTCGGGCGCGCGGCGCGGCTGGACCACGACGGCCAGCGGGTTGCAGTATCGCCGCATCAAGGCCGCCCCAGCGTCCGCGCCCCGGCCTGAGCCCGGGGCGGTGGTCACCATCCACTACGTGGGCCGCTTCATCGACGGGCGCGAGTTCGACTCGTCCCGCGCCCGCGGAGAGCCGGCGACCTTCCCGCTGGATCAGCTCATCAAGGGCTGGCAGGAAGGCGTCCCGATGATGCGGGTGGGCGAGGTCTGGGCATTCGTCATTCCGTCCGACATCGGCTACGGCGACCGCAACCGGCCCCCCATCCCGCCTGGCAGCACCCTGGTCTTCGAGATCGAACTCCTCGCCATCCCGGGCGACGCCTGAGCGCGCAGGCGGCGCATACGAAGGCGGCGCTCCCTGCCCGGACGCGCCGCCGCCTGGTTTGCTGTTCCGACCTGTCGAAGGCCTAGCTGACCGGTGAGATCAGGGGCGCCTCGGTGGCAGGGGCGGCCGGGGTCTCGACCGGCGGGGTCTCCGGCATTGGAGCCGGGGCGGCTTGAACGGGCGCCGGGGCCGCCGGGGCGATCGGGGCCGGAGCGGCCGAGGGGTTCAGCGTATTATAGGGCTGAGGCGCGTCGGGCAGGACGGCGGCGGCGCTGACGTTGGTCCCGCTCTCGGTCGCGCTGGCGGCGGGCGCCGCGGCGGCGGGACGGACGCGGGGGGCCTGGGCGACCTGAAGCGGTTCGTTCCGGACCGGCGCGGCGATACGGCGTTCCGGCAGGGTGTTGGTCGATTGTGCGACCTCCGCGGGTCCCTGGGCGGCCACGATGGGAGCGGCGGCGACCTCGCTGGTGGTCACTTGGCCGGGGGCCAGTTCGGGAACGCCGTCACGGGGCGCCATGGCGTACCAGCCGCCCACCGCGACCAGGGCCACGGCCGCCACGCCGCCGGCGATCAGAGCAGCCGAGGGCCCCGCGTTGCCCGTCCGGGCGGTGCGGGCCGCAGCGGGATGGCGCGCGGCGGCCATCGGCTCGCTGGCGGCCAGGGTGGAGTGGGTCGTGGTCGCGCCGGTCCCGGCCGCGAAGGGTCGGTCGACCGGCCTGTCCAGGATCATGGCGGGCTCTTCGGCCGCGAAGCTGCGCGGCTCGGCGGCGACACGGTCCGGCGACAGGCCATCGGGGGCCAGACGGTCGGAGGCCATGGGCGCCGGCCCTGGCTCGGCCATCGGCGCCTGGGCGGTCATCGGCGCGGTGGTCTTGCGACCGCCGAGCATGCTCTTCTTCTTGCGCGAGCGCTCCCAGACGGGGTTGGCTGCGAACAGGGGCGCGTCGCTATTCGGGGTGATTGTCGGTTCTCTGCCTTGGAAGTCGGTGGACATGTGATCCCTCCAGGATACGTCGAAGGCTTCAAACGGGGCTGTGACCATCCGGTTCCCGTCCTGAGCTACACCATACCCATCGAAATCTTACAGTCACGCTGGTCATTACTGTCCGCAAGATACGAATGCTGACGCATTGCGCGCCGCTTCATGCCGCACCACTGACACATTTTGATTAGTCAAGGCCTGCTTGACAATCGATCTGTCAAGTATAACTTGACGACAAGTCGCTGACGCGGAGACCAAGATGTCTGATGCCCCACCTCGTGATCCCAAGGCCGAAGCCCGCGCCCGCAAGAAGGCCGAGAAGGTCATGGGCCTGAAGCTGCCGAAGACGTTGCACTGTTCATTCTGCGGGAAGTCGCAGCACAAGGTGAAGGCGCTGATCGCCGGCCCCGGGCCGTTCATCTGCGACGAGTGCGTCGGCCTCTGTAACCGGGTGCTGGAGGGCCAGCCCGCGACGGGCCCGGAGTACTCGGGGTTCAAGCCGCTCGAGCAGCCGACCGACGAGCTCCTGGAGTTCCTGCCCTTCGTCAGCTTCGCGACCGACTCCAGCCGCAACCTGCTCCAGACGGTGGTCGACACCCTGCGCAAGCGCGAGGTCAGCTGGGCCGCCATCGCCGAGAAGCTGGACGTCTCGCGACAGGCGGCCTGGGAGCGTTTCTCCTAACGGCTTAGCTTGCCGTTCCCCGCGGCGCTCGCCAAGCTGGCTGCGCCACGGGAGACGGGAATGCGGCTCGAAGCCAGGCTCAAGCGCGACTGGCGCTTCTGGAAGGGACTCAACCGTACGTTGAAACGGGTGAAGTCGATCGCCCGCGACTCGCCCAATCTGATCTGCGACGACCTGCAAGCCGCCGTCGAAGAGCATCGCACCCGTCCCGCCGTGACCTTCGAAGGTCGAACGCTGAGCTACGGCGAGCTGGACGGCATGGCCAACCGCTACGCCCACTGGGCCAAGGGCCTGAACCTGCGCCGCGGCCAGACGGTGGCGCTCTTCATGCCCAACCGGATGGAATACTTCGCCATCTGGTACGGGCTGTCGAAGGTCGGCGTGGTCACGGCCCTGATCAACAACCACCTCGCCGGCCAGCAACTGGCCCACTGCCTGGCCATCTCGGGCGCCCACCACGTGATCGTCGACGCCGAGACTTCGCCGGCGTTCGAGCAGGCCAAGCCGCTGATCGAGCGCCAGCTGCAACAGTGGGTGCTGGGCCCGGCCCACGGCGACCAGCGCGACCTGGGCCAAGCCCTGAAGAGCTGCAGCCAGCTACCGCCGGACCGCTCGGTGCGCGACGACATGGTCGCAGCCGACCCGGCGTTGCTGATCTACACCTCGGGCACCACCGGCATGCCCAAGGCCGCCCGCATCACCCACATGCGCGCCCAGCTCTACATGCGCGGCTTTGCCGGCGCGACAGGGGCGACGAAGGCCGATCGCATCTACATCGCCTTGCCGCTCTACCACGCCACAGGCGGCCTGTGCGCCATCGGCGCGGCGCTGCTGAACGGCGGTTCGGTGGTGCTGAAGCGGCGGTTCTCGGCGTCCCATTTCTGGGCCGACATCGTGGCCGAGGGCTGCACGATGTTCGTCTACATCGGCGAACTCTGCCGCTACCTTGTGAACAGTCCGCCGGATGATGACGAGACCAGGCACAAGATCCGGCTGGCCTTCGGCAACGGCCTGCGTCCCGACGTCTGGCCGGCCCTCAAGACCCGCTTCCGCATACCGGAGATCCTGGAGTTCTACGGCTCCACCGAGGGCAACGTCAGCCTGTTCAACTTTGACGGCCGGGAGGGCTCGATCGGCCGGGTTCCGAAATGGATGCGCAAGCGGGTCAACATGCGCCTGGTGCAGTACGACGTGGAAGCCGAGACCGTGGTGCGCGGCCCCGACGGCCTTTGCATCGAGTGCGGCCCGGGCCAGGTTGGCGAGTGCATCGGCGAGATCAACAACGCCGACGCCCGCACCGACTACACCGGCTACCTGGACAAGGCCGCCTCGGAAAAGAAGGTGCTGCATGACGTCTTCGGCCGCGGCGACGCCTGGTTCGCCACCGGGGATCTGATGAAGCAGGACGTCGAGGGCTATTTCTACTTCGTCGATCGCATTGGCGACACCTTCCGATGGAAGGGCGAGAACGTTTCCACCAACGAGGTGGCCGAGCGCCTGCAAGCCTTCGCCGGCGTGGATCAGGTCACGGTCTACGGCGTTGAGGTGGCGGGCGCCGACGGCCGCGCCGGCATGGCCGCCATCGTCCCCGACGGCGCATTCGACGCCGAGGCCTTTGGGCAGCACGTGGCCCGCGAGCTGCCGCCCTACGCCCAGCCGCTGTTCGTGCGGCTGCTGCCGGCGCTGGACGCCACCGGCACCTTCAAGGTCCGCAAGCTCGACCTGGTCGCCGACGGATACGACCCCTCCAGGATCAAGGGAGCCCTGTTCTTCCACGACCCCAAGCGGGGGTACGTGAAGCTCACCAAGTCGGTGTTCGACCGCATAGCCACGGGCGCCGTGAAGATCTGAGGGAGGGCCGCGCTTTGCCTTAGCCGCCGAAGCGCTTGGTGAACCGCAGGCCGACCTTGCGGGGCGGCAGGACGTTCACGCCGGTACGGACGAACACCGTACGGCCGGTATCGTCCTGCAGCCCCGCCTGGTTGAACCAGGGGTTCTTGACCCCGCCGACCTCGACGAACTTGTCGAAGAGGTTCTCGGCATAGAGGGTCACCCGCCAATCGCCTTCCTCGCTGCTGAGCGTCGCCGACACATCGTGCAGGGAGAAGTCGTCGAACTTCGGGAAGCCCCCGCGGCTGCCGACGGAATACAGTATGTCGCCTACGTAGCGGCCCTGATAGCGGAACTCGAGGTCCAGTCCGTCGGAGAGGGGCTGGGTGTAGGTCACCTGCACCGCGCCCTGGTGCCGGGGCGAACCGGAGAGACGGTCGCCATCGAAGGCTCCGACCAGGGTGTTTACGAACGGGTTGCCCTGCGGATTGGTGGCGGGGTCGGGAATGGTCCGGACGAAGTCCGGCGCGTCGGCGGTGAGCTTGGCGTCCGTGTACGAATAGCTGGCGCTCACAGTCAGCCGCTCGGTGGCCCGGAAGTTGGCGTCCAGCTCGAAGCCCTTCGTCTCCGCGCCATCGCCGTTGCGGGTGATAGTTCCGCCGCCGATCAGCGTAGCTGAGAGCAGCTGCGGGCCCTTCCATTCGATGAAGTAGACGGCGCCGTTCAGCGTCAGGCGGCCGTCCAACCACTGGGTCTTGGCCCCTAGCTCGTAGTTGATCGTCTCGTCAGGTTGGAAGGCGATCTCGTCCGGCATGGCGCAGACGTTCTGGAAGTTGCCAAGCGGGACGGGGCAGGCGGCGATGCCGTTGCCGCCGCCGATCCGGTAGCCTTCCGAGTACGTGAAGTAGACCAGCTTGTCCTCGCCCAGCTTGTAGGACGTGTTGAACTTGAAGAGGAAGCCGTCGGCCTTCTGGCCGTCGTCTTCGAAGGTCAGGACAACGGAGTTGGGGTCACGTCCATTGAACACCGTCTCCAGCAGGGGCAGGTCCACGGCGGAGGAGGTCTTCAGCTTGTAGTCGTAGTAGCGGACGCCGCCGGTGATCTGCCATGCGTCGGTGATCTGGTAGCTGACCTCTCCGTAGCCGGCGAGCTGCTTGAGATCCTGTGTGCCCGGCGCAAAATACTCCAGCGAGTCCGGACGCAGCTGCCCGCCGCCGAGGTTGTTGACGGCATAGAGGTCGAAGCCAGGCGTGAACTCCTTGGAGAACGCTTCGGAGTCCAGCTTCGAATAGAAGCCGCCGACGATCCAGCTGAGCGGTCCGTCCGTCTTCGAGACCAGCCGCACTTCCTGGGTCCAGGTCTCATCGTCCTGGTCCTCGAGGGTGAGGGCGGTGAAGCTCGGAAACAGCTCGTAGCCGTAGGCGAAGCCCACCAGGAGGTTGGTCTGGTCGCGCTGGCCGCGCTCCTTGTACCGGGCGTAGCCGGTCGCCGACGTCAGCTCGGCGAAGCCGAGGTCGGCGGTGATCTCCAGCGCCAGAAGGCCGTTCTCGCGCGTGTTGGGCTCCAGGACGCGCAGCGGCGAGACATAGCGGTCGGTCATGATCGCGCTGGCGTGGCCGCTGATGGTCCGGCCTTCGGAGCGCTGCTTCTGGTAGTAGTAGGTGAGGTTGACGTCGAACTGCGTAGTCGGCTGCCAGCGCACCCCGAGCCGGCCCGAGACCGTCTGTTCGCCGTTGCGGTCCTTCTTCGGCGTAATGCCGGGGCCGGTCAGGATGTTGGGGTTGGTGATGCCCGGCTGGGCGACCACGTAGTCGTAGTCGATGAAGCCGGAGTCCTTCAGGAAGTCGAGAGAGGCGCGGACCGCCACGGTGTCGCCGATCGGGAAGTTGCCGGTGGCGCCGTAGTCGTAGCTGAAGCTGCTGGCCTCATCGTACTTGTAGCCGTCGCCGCGGATCTCGAAGGAGCCCACGCCCAGGCGCGGCCGCCGGGGGATGTAGCGGATCGCGCCGCCCATCGTGCCGGCGCCGTAGAGAGTTCCTTGCGGGCCCTTGAGGAATTCCACCCGCTCCATGTCGTTGAGCTTGAGGTCGATGTAGATCGGGATTTCGCCGAGATAGGTGGAGACGATGTCGCCACCGTTGTTGCCGATGACGTCCGTCTGCCCGATGGCGTCGACGTTCAGGCCGCGGAAGGTGATCCGGTCGGAGGTGCGTCCGCCCTGGTCGACCAGGTAGACGCCGGGCACGAACGCGGCGATTTCGGCCAGGTCGGTGGCGCCCTGCCGCTCGATCTCCAGGCCGCCGACCGCGGAGATGTTGATCGGCACGTCCTGCACGCTGGCCTCGCGCCGCGTGGCGGTGACGATGACCTCGCCGACGTCGGTGACCGCCGCCTGCGCCAAGGCTCCCCCCGGGGCCGCCAGGGCGATGACGCTGATGGAGGCCAGCAGCGCGCGGCGATGATGTGTTGGGAATCCTGACATGCTGCGACCCCTCTTCCAGTCCCTAGGTTGACCACTGGTCTTCCGGAAGATGGGGCCATACAAGCGACAATCCGCAAGCAGCTTCGCTGTCGCGGCGGGTGGCGCGATATTGAGCAGGCCGGGCCTGTTGCAAAAATGAACCACGTTGGGCGAGCGCTGGTCGATGCGGAGGCCCTGTTGGCCCGCAAAGCCTACCGGGAGGCGCATGCCCTCTGCCTGGAGGTCCTGCGGGCCGATTCGCAGGTTGCGGGGGCGTGGTTCCTGCTGGGCGTGCTGGCGGCGGACTACGACAACCACGGCCGCGCCGCCGAGCTGTTCGAGAAGGCAATCGCCCTGGCCCCGGCCGACCCGCGGCCCCGGGCGCATCTGGCGCGCAGCCTGATCGCGCTGAACGCGCAGGCCGACGCCGTCGCGGCAGCCGAGGCGGCGGCGGCCCTGGCGCCGCGGGACCCGCTCACCCTGGATACACTGGGCGTGGTATTCAGCCGGGCAGGGCTGCACGCGCGCGCCGTCCCGCTCTTCGAGGCCGCGACCGGCGCCGATCCGCGCAACGCCAGCTTCCAGTTCAACCTGGCGGCCTCGCGGCAGTTCGCGGGCGACTTCGCGGGCGCCGAGGCGGCCTATGCCGCGGCCGTGGCGCTGGATCCGGGGCTGCACCGGGCCTGGTCGGCGCGCGTGACGCTGGCGCGCCAGACGCCGGAGCGGAACTTCCTGGGCGAGCTCACCGCCCTTATGGACCAGCGCTCGGACGACCCGGACCGGGCGCTGCACCTGGGCCATGCGCTGGCCAAGACCTGCGAGGACCTGGGCGACCACGAAGCGGCGCTGGATTGGCTGACGCGGGCCAAGGCCGCCAAGCGCGCGGCGGTGGGGTACTCAAGCGCGGTGGACGCGGCGCTGTTCGCCGCCGCCGCCGGCACCTTCCGCGCCGGCGACCCGGCGCTGGGCGACCCCTCCGAGGCGCCGATCTTCGTCGTCGGCCTGCCGCGGACCGGCACGACGCTGGTCGATCGCATCCTCTCCAGCCACGCGGACGTGGCCTCGGTGGGCGAGCTGATCGATTTCGGCCTGGCGGTGAAGCGGGCGGCGGCAACGCCGTCCAATCTGGTGCTGGACCCGCAGACGCTGGAGGCGGCCCGCGACGCCGACCCGGCGGCGCTCGGCCGGGCCTACCTGGAGGCCGCCGGCCGGTTGGCCGGGCGCGCCCCGCGCTTTGTCGACAAGATGCCGCTGAACGTCCTCTACGCCGGGCTAATCCACCGGGCGCTGCCGAACGCGCGCATCGTCTGCCTGCGCCGCCACCCGATGGACGCGGCCCTGGCCAACTACCGCCAGCTCTTCGCCACCGGCGTCGCCTACTACGACTACGCCTACGGCCTGGAGGACGTCGGCCGCTATGTCGCGGGCTTCGAGGCCCTGGTCGCCCACTGGCGCGCGGTGCTGCCGCCCGACCGCTTCGCCGAGGTGGCCTATGAGGACATCGTGGCCGACCAGGAGGGCCAGACGCGCCGGCTGCTGGCCTTCTGCGGCCTGCCGTGGGACCCGGCCTGCCTGGCGTTCCACGAGAACGCCGCGCCGGTGGCCACCGCCAGCTCCGTTCAGGTCCGCCAGCCGCTCTACGCCTCGTCCGTCGGCCGCTGGCGCCGCTACGGCGCAGGGCTGGGCCCGCTCCGCCGCGCGCTGGAGGCGGGAGGGGTGGTGGTGGAGTAGGCCAATCGACGCCGGTAAGGGCCGTGGGGCGCGTCCGCGCCGATTCAAACGATCGCTTCGCGATCTGTCCCTCCCCTGGGATGGAAGGGAGGGCGCCTGCGCTTAGCTCTAGAACTGGAAGCGGGCCACGGCCTGGTTGCGGCTGATCAGTTCGGACTCGATGGCCCCGGCGCACATCCGCAGTTCGCGGCTCTCCTGCGGGTCACGGGCGTGCTCCACCAGGAGCGCCCACAGGGACTCGTGCATCGCGTGCAGGTCGGTCACCGACATCCGCTCGACCATGGCGGTGAGGTCGGCAGCCATGGCGTCAGGCGGGCGGCGCGGTTGGCGTGGGCGCGGAGGTGGGCGCGATGCCCGGCGCGTCGCGGTCGCGGCGGAACACTGGGCGCTCGCCGTCCCAGACCGCCACATGGTCGGCGCTGGCGTGGGCGTCGAGGAGCCGGCCTGCCACCGGATAGGCGGCGCTGTCGTACGGCGCCTCGTGCGCCTCGAAGGACGCCGAGAAGCCGTCCGCGTCGCACAGATGGAAGGTGTAGAGCGTCATGCCGCTTCTTCCGTCGGAGCCAGGGGCCGGCTCTCCTGGCAGAGCCGCTTGAGCTGGCGCGTGAGCGTCGGACCCTCGATCTGCCGCCAGTCGAGGCGTTCCTCCCTAATACGCCGGCGTATCTCGCTGACGGAGGCGTATTCTCCGGACCGGGCCAGCGCGAAGGCGCGCTCCAGGGGGGACGGAGGGGGCGAGGCCGGGTCGGCAAGGTTCGCGGCGGCGGCGGGTCGCATGGCGGGACGCGGGTCGGAGCTGGACATTCGCAGGATAGGCCGCGGTCGCGGGCGCCGCGTCAATCCGGCGGTTACTCAACAGGCGGGGGTGGCGGTGGTGCAGACGCGGAGACTTCGCTCACGCCGAAGTCGGTGGGGATGGCCGGTCGGCTCGACCTCACACGAGCAACCCTTGCTGCAACTTAACGTTGGTGGGGTCCGAGAAAGAGCAGTCCCGCGATGCCGCGTGCCTTCCCGCTCCTCCTTTGCCTTGCCCTAGGCGCCTGCGACCCAGCCCCCAACCCGCCCCAGGGCCAGCTGCGCAGAAAC
>NZ_CADEGK010000061.1 GCF_902826855.1 uncultured Phenylobacterium sp.
AGGCGCTCTCGATCGCCAACCAGTCGTCCTCGATCCTGCTGGGTCTGTTCCGCTAAGTTGCGACATGCCGGGCGGGCTTCGGCCCGCCCGGCGCTTCTTTGCGCACGGGGCGGTTTTTGCCGACCTGAGGCGGCAATTCTTGCCGCCCGCCGCGAGAACCCGGCAGAAATTGCCGGGCCGCAGCAACCCTAATGCCCCTATAACTCCAGCTTTACAGTCGCTTATGGCCCACAAGACTAACACGGTCATGGCCTGCGACTTGCTCCTTTCCCCTCGGGCAAAACGCCTCCGGCCGTCAGAACGACAGCCGGCTCCTGAGAAAAGGACCTAGACCATGCCTAATTCGGTCAACACGAACGTCGGCGCCCTCGTTGCGCTGCAAAACCTGAACGCGACCAACACTGAGCTGAACACCGTTCAGTCGCGGATCAACACGGGTAAGAAGGTTGCCAACGCCAAGGACAACGGCGCCATCTGGGCCATCGCCCAGAACCAGCGCGCAACGTCCAGCGCCCTGAACTCCGTCAAGGAATCCCTGCAACGCGGTCAGTCGACCGTGGACGTGGCGATTTCGGCCGGCGAGTCTGTCTCCGATCTGCTCCTGCAGATGAAGGAGAAGGCCCTGGCGGCCGCTGACGCGGGTCTCGACACCACGAGCCGCACTGCGCTGAACGACGAGTTCAAGTCGTTGCTCGGCCAGATCACCAAGGCCGTGGCCAACGCCGAGTTCAACGGCGGCAACCTGCTGAAGCAAGGCGGCACCACGATCAAGGCCCTGGCCAATTCGGATGCGACTTCGGTCATCACCGTTGCGGCCCAGACCCTGACCATCACGGCGCTGGCCATCGCGACCAGCTCGCTGAACACCAAGACGCTGGCCTCCACGGCCATCGGCCTGGTCAACACTGCGATCACCAGTGTTTCCAGCAAGCTGTCCAAGCTCGGCACCGGTTCGAAGGCCCTGGGCGCACACCTGAACTTTGTCGGGAAGCTCCAGGACACCATCGACGCCGGTATCGGTAACCTCGTCGACGCCGACCTGGCGAAGGAAAGCGCAAAGCTCCAGGCCCTGCAGACGAAGCAGCAGCTCGGGATCCAGGCGCTCTCGATCGCCAACCAGTCGTCCTCGATCCTGCTGGGTCTGTTCCGCTAGGGACAGCCAAGCACGTCGGGGCGCCGCTCGCGGGGCCCCGGCGAAGCCAACGCGTCGGCGGGTGGGGTTCGCCCCGCCCGCCGGTCGCTTAGCAAGGAGCGCGGGACTGTCGAGGTTCGGCGCAGCAGATCATGGAAACCAAGGCCGCGGCCATCGCGCCCGCGTCCGAACCGATCCCGGCGAAGGTCAGCGCGCAGCCCGCGAAAGCGGCTCCGCCTATCCCCGCCGGACCGGCCCCGGTCGACATGCGATTGGTCATTGAAGAGGATCGAGCCAGCGGGTCTTACGTCTATAAGACCGTCAACCGCCTGACCGGCGAAGTGGTGCAGCAGTTTCCCAGGGCCGAGATCCTGAGGCTGCGGCACGAGCTTCAATACGCCGCCGGGTCGGTGATCAGCACCAAGGCCTGATCCACACATTCCTCAGGGCGTCGCGTCGCGCGCTCTAGGACAAATTGTCCCAACCGCCCCGGAAGCGCCCGGCGGCGGCGTCCTGCGTTCCGACGTTAACCATCTGCTCACCACGAAATCCTAGCTTACGGACACGACCCGGTTGCGAGTCATACCCGGCCGCAACGCTAGGAGAGCGCGATGACCATCAGCGTCCATACCAACAAGTCCGCGCTGACCGCGCTGCAGAACCTCAACAAGACCAACGATCAGCTCGCCCAGACCCAGAACCGGGTCAACACCGGCCTGCGGATCGCCAACGCCAAGGACAACGCCGCCATCTGGGCCATCGCCCAGGGTCAGCGCGCCGACATCGGGGCGCTCGGCGCCGTGCGGATCAGCCTGGAGCGCGCGAACTCGATCGCCGAGGTCTCGCTCACCGCAGGCGAATCGATCTCCGACCTGCTGGTGCAGCTGAAGGAGAAGGTAGTCGCGGCGATGGACACGTCGCTCGACGCCACGTCGCGGACCGCGCTCAACTCCGACTTCAGGGCCATCCTGAACCAGATCACCCAGGTGGTGACGAACTCCGCATTCGACGGCGCCAATCTGTTCTCCGGCTCTGGCGGCAACATCCAGTTCCTGGCCAACGCCGAAGCCACCTCGCGCCTGACCCTGACGACCCGCACCCTGGCGCTGGGCGGAAGCAACATCACCATTCCGGCCGCCGCGGTGATCACGACGGTGACCCACGCCACCACCGTCCTGGCGCGCCTCGACGCCTCGATCAGCAACGTCAACCAGGCGCTCGGCAATCTCGGCTCGCAGGCCAAGCAGATCGACGCCCACCTCAGTTTCGTCTCGAAGCTCACCGATGTTCTCGAGGCCGGGGTCGGCAACCTGGTCGATGCCGACCTGGCCAAGGAAAGCGCGCGCCTGCAGGCCTTGCAGGTGCAGCAACAGCTCGGCGCCCAGGCGCTCTCGATCGCCAACTCCGCCCCGCAGATCGTCCTGCAGCTGTTCCGCGGCGGCTAACCCGTTTCCGAGGGGGCGTAGGAACAGCCCGGGCGCCGGTCGCCCGGGCTTTTCTTTTCGAGCCCTTAACGGCCTGTCAGGGTTGTCGAGCCTAGGCTGCAGACGCGGGCGCTGTGTCCGTAAGCGCGTGAGCCATGGTCACCAACGTCGACCTCAGCTTCCTGACCTCCTACTACCAGTCGCGCAGCGGTGCGACGGGTGGAGCGCTCGCGCCTGCCGGGGCGACCAAGCGGGCGACGCCAACGGCGCCGTGGAACGGAAGCGTCACCCCCGCCGAGAGCAGCGCTGCGGTGAAGGCCGCGCTGCTCGGCCGCAAGTTCATCAACGAGGGCGCCGCCAAGCTCGACGTGATCGGCGCCAGCGCCGACTATCGCAAGTTGTTCGCGCTCTACCAGGGCCTGTCGACCTTGATGAGCGTCGTGGAGCAGTCGCAGAGTAAGGGTCTCCTGCCGCTGGACCGCACGCGCCTCGGCCAGACCTTCGCCCGCGGGCTGGATGAAATCTCCAGCTATGTGGACCAGGTCGACCTGGAGAAGATCCGGCTGATCCAGGGCCAGGTCTCGACCGTCGCCAAGGCGACGCTCGGCGTGCCGAAGAACAAAACCGAATACCAGACGCCGCCTCTGGTGAGCGGATCCGCGACGAACGTCGTCGAGGCCTTCACCGGAAACGTTCAATTCAATGTATCGGTCAAGCGGTCGGGCGCGACTCTTAATGTCCCGATCGATCTTGCCGGCATGGGCGCCCAGCCCCGCTCGATGGTCAATGTGGTCGACCACATCAACAGCCAGTTGCAGGCTGCCGGGGTCGACGCCCGCGTCGCCTCCCAGCGTATTCCGGGCGCGCCCAAGACGACCACCGTCAACGGCAAGACCGTCACACTGGGGACGACACCCGACCAGTTCGCCCTGAAGGTGAAGGTCTCGACCGGCGAGACGGTCAGCTTCTCCGCGCCGGCTACCGCAGGCGCGGTCTATCTTGCCCAGGACGCCGGCAATCCAGATCCGGACGGCAAGGCCGCCACCGCCGATGGCACGACCGCGAGTCAGTTCCTCAAGTTCCAGACCGACACCACCTCGGTTCCCGGGCCGCTGCAGGCGCAGGGCGAGGCCAACTGGGTCGATGGCCGGGTGTTCGCCAAGACCCTTGGCCCTGAGGTCAAGACGGTCCGCGACACCAAGGTCGCGGCCGACGGCTCGGTCTACATGCTGGCCGACGTAACCAAGAAGGTCGCGGGCCAGGACATCAAGGGCGAGCAGGACGTCGCCCTCCTGAAATATGACGCTGCCGGCAAGCTGCTGTTCGCCCGCACCCTGGGCGCGGCCGAGGAAGCCAGCGGCCTGAGTCTGGCGCTCTCGACGGACGGCAAGATCGCCGTCGCGGGGTCGGTGGTCGGCCAACTCAGCGGCGCCGTGAACGGGGCCCTGAACTCCACGGGCAGCGATGCAGGCCTCACCGACAGCTTCGTGACCGTCTACGATGGCGAGGGTGATGAGCTGTGGACGCAGCGGCGCGGCGCGCGCAAGGCCGATGAGGCCAGCGAGGTCGCCTTCGGCGCCGACGGCACGGTCTATGTGTCCGGCCGCACCAGCTCCGGCCTGCCCGGCGCGACGGCCCTCGGGGGTTCGGACAGCTATCTGGAGGCTTTCAAAGCCGACGCCACCGGCAAGATCCAGACCCTCTTCACCACCACCTACGGCACGGCGACCACGGACCGGCCGGCGGGCTTGGTGGTCGACGGAACCTCGGTGGTCACCGCCAGCGTCGAGAACGGCCGTGCGGTGCTGCGTCGCTTCGACGTGTCGGGTCCGGCCCCCGTTCTCACGTCGACGCGCGACCTCGGCGATCTGCAGGGCGGAGACATCACCGGTCTGGAGTTGGACGGGACCGACGTGGTTGTCGCGGGCACGACCCGGAACGCCGCGCTCGCGGCCGGGACCGTCACCAAGGCGCACGCCGGCGGCAGCGACGCCTTCGCTGCAAAGATCTCCGCCGACCTCGGCCCAGGGGGCACGATCGCCTACTACGGTGGCGCAGGCGACGATAAAGCCACCGCGCTTTCGGTCTCCGGCGGCCAGGTCTGGATCGCCGGATCCGCCGGAACGGACCTGCCCGGCAATCCCACCGCCGTCGGCGTCAAGGACGCTTTCCTCGCGCGCCTCGACGTGGACGCCGGGACAGTGGCCTGGTCGCGGCGCTTCACCGGCAAGGACAGCCGCGCCGCGCCCACCAGCATCGCCGTGGACACCACCGGGGCCAGCGTGCTGGATCGTATCGGACTGCCAAAGGGCGAACTCGACCTTACCGACTCCCCCCGCCTGACCTCCGCTTCGAGCCTGCGCGCCGGGGACCAGTTCTCGCTGAAGATAGGGTCGCTCAGCAAGGCGGTGACGATCGAGGACAAGGACACCCTGGACACCCTGGCGCAGAAGATCCGCCGCGCCACCGGCTTCCAGGCCAAGGTGACCCTGGTCACGGTCGACGGTCTGCGCAGTCTGCGCGTCGAACCGGTCACCGATCGCATCGTCCTCGAGTTCACCGCCGGCAAGAGCGACAAGGATGCGCTCGCCATGCTGGGGATTCCTGACGGCATCGTCCGCAAGACCAAGTTCGTCGACGGCAGAACGGTGTCCGCGGACGGCAGGGGCCAGATCTACGGCCTCGGCCTGGATCCGAAGATGCGCCTCGACGAAGATCTCGACCGCAAGCATGCAGCAGCCGAGATCGGCGCGGCGATGGGCTTCATTCGCCAAGCCTACAAGGACCTCGTGGCCGGTGCTATTCCGAAGGACGCTCAGGCGGCGGCTGCAAAGCCATCAGGCCCCGTCCCGGCCTACCTGACCAACCAGATCGCCAACTATCAGGCCGCCCTGCAGCGCCTCGGCGGCTAGCGCCGCTTGCAGGCCTCCGCCGCGGAGGCTAGCGAGACAGGATGGCCATGCCGCCCGAGACCCCAGACCCGCCAAGGCCGCGCCGCGGCGTGCCGCTGATCGCCATTGGCGCCGCCGTGGCCCTAGTCGCCGGCCTCGGGATCGCCTGGATCCTCGTGGGCGGCGATGATGGCTCCGGGGCGGCGCCGCCGGCCGCCGAAGCCGGCCTCGTGATCGATTCCAGCGCCGTCGAGGACGGCCGCATCAATCCCGGCAAGCCGCTGCGCTGTTTCGTCCAGGGCCGGTTCGCAGGCGAGCTCAGTCTTACCGAGTGCGCGCAGCGCAATGGTGTGGCGACGGACGCCCTTGATGTCGGGCTGGACGAGACCGGCGCACTGGCTGCCGCCGATCAGGCGGGGCAGACCCTGACGCCGCTCCCACCCATCGAGGAGGAGCCCGCCGAGCTTCCCGAACCCGTCGACCCGGTCGAGTCCGCCCAACCGGGGCAGATGGTCGCCATGCCCACCGGCACGGCTTGCTGGCGCCACGGCGGCGGGCGCTGGCGCCGACTGGGAGACATGGATCTGAACGCCTGCGTCCAGACTCTCTACGCCGGACGTTGCGAGAGGGCGGGCGGGGCAGCCTACGGCCGGTTCGGCCAGCAGACCCTGAGGCTGGTCGCCGGACGGGTGGAGGTCTCCGACGACAACAAGAGCTTCCGCACCCTCGCGCCCCAGGCCCCGGACTGCAGCCTGCCGCCGGTCGGGTAGGGAAGCCCGGATGACGCGTGTGAATTCGACTGCTAGGTTCACGTCATGTCTCTGAAGACCGCCGTTGTCCTCGCCGCCGCGACGCTGTCGCTCGTCGCCTGCGCCAAGAAGACCACGCCGCCCGGCGACGCCGGCGTGTGCTACCATGCCGTGCCCCAGAAGGACGGGACACTGAAGTACAACAGGCTCGTCCAGACCGAGAGCCTTGAGAAGTGCGCCGCGAACCTCGAGGCCATGCGCATCAAGTTCCTGCGCATGGGGGGCTCGACCCAGGAGATATATGGCGCTTACCAGGCCAACTTCTTGTTCCTGGAAAAGGCGGGCGTTCTGACGTCCACTTCGCTCGAGGGCCCGCGCTACGTCGCCCTGGTGCGCACCGGTGACGGGCGCCTGGCGATCCCGGGAGCAATGCCGCAGCAGTAGGGATCAGTTCGCTGTGGACGGTTCCGAACGGATGGGAACAAACTAGGAACTTTTACCTTGTCTGGCCCGCGGTGAGTTGCTAGCGTGCCCGCGGGCCCAGGGGCCCTCACTCCGTTTCCCACGGAAGGCAAAGGACACAGCAACATGGCCGGCAGCGTCAACAAGGTCATCCTCATCGGCAACCTCGGAGCCGATCCCGAAATCCGCTCATTGGGCTCCGGCGACCGGGTCGCCAACCTGCGGATCGCCACCTCCGAGACTTGGCGCGACCGCAGCTCGGGCGAACGCAAGGAGAAGACCGAGTGGCACCGGGTGGTGGTGTTCAACGAGAACATCGTGAAGGTCTGCGAGAACTACCTGCGCAAGGGCGCCAAGATCTACGTCGAGGGTGCGCTGCAGAACCGCAAATGGACCGACCAGTCGGGCGTCGAGAAATTCTCGACCGAGGTCGTGCTGCAGAAATTCCGCGGCGAGCTCACCATGCTCGACGGCCGCGGTGGGGACGCCGAGCAGGGCGGTGGCTACGGCGGCGGCGACCGTGGGTTCTCCTCCTCCGGTCCGCGCCAGCAAAGCTCCGCGCCCCGCGAGGAGTTCAGCCAGGATCTGGACGACGAGATCCCGTTCTAGAGCCTCACAGCGAGAAGCATCGGCGCCCGGAGCGCCGCAGCGGGCACAGGTGTCTGTGTGCAGTTTATGCTGCACTGCACAAAAATTGTTGACTGCTGCACTGCAGCATGAGAGAAGTGGCTGGTGATCCCCCAGGGTGTTGCCCCATGCGCCCTACCGACCCCGTCCCCCAGCAGGAGTTGTCCCCATGGCCGTTGCCGATGCCGCTAAGAATACCGTCGAGCAGTTCACCACCGCCTCCAACGTCGCCTTCAAGGATGGCGTGGAAAAGGGCCTCGCGGCTCTGAACGACGTGAACGCCCAATCGAAGAAGAACCTGGAGGCCCTCGTCGCCTCGACGACCGCCGCCACCAAGGGCGCTGAAGCTCTGGGCGCGCAAGCGATGGCCTTCTCCAAGGCGATCTTCGACACCAACGTGACGGCGGCCAAGTCGCTCGCCGGCGCCAAGAGCGTGCAGGAAGTGGTCGAACTGCAGACCGCCTTCGCCAAGTCGGCCCTGGAAACCTACATGGCCGAGTTCGCCAAGATGTCCGACACCGTGTCGGCCTCGGTGAAGGAATCGATGAAGCCGATCAACGAGCGCGTGACCGCGACCGTCGAGAAGTTCCAAGCCGTCCGCTAAGACCTCGAGTATGTGAGGCCGAGGGGCCCGGCGCTGCGAAGCGCCGGGCCTTTTGCTTTGGGTTGGGCGGCGCTAGACGTGTCGGCATGTCACACGTCGAAGATCGCCTGGCCGCCGCCGGAATCGAGTTGCCGCAGCCGAACGCGCCGGTGGCCAACTATGTCCCCTTCGTGCGGGTCGGCGAACTGGTCCACATCTCTGGCCAGGTCTCCCTGGATGCCTCCGGCGGCATCCGCGGCGTGGTCGGGGTGGAGGTGGACGCCGAGGCCGCCAATCGCGCCGCGCGCATCTGCGGGATCAACCTCATCAGCCAGATGAAGGCCGCCTGCGAGGGGGACCTCGACCGGGTCGTGCGCGTGGTCAAGCTGGGCGGCTTCGTCCAGGCCGGCCCAGAGTTCTTCGCCATCCCACAAGTGATCAATGGCGCCTCCGACGTGATGGTCGAGGCGTTCGGCGACGCGGGACGCCACGCCCGCTCGGCCGTGGGGGTCTACCGCCTGCCGCTCAACTTCGCGGTCGAGGTCGACGCGGTGGTGCAGGTCCGATGAGGCCCCAGCCGGTGAGCGGCGGCTTCGGCCAGGCCTGGGAGCTCCTGTTCGACCCGCCGATCGCCCACCGTGGGCTCTGGAGCCCTGAAGGTCCGCCGGAGAATTCGCTCGGCGCCTTCCAGGCCGCCTGCGCTGCCGGCTATGCCATCGAGCTCGACGTTCAGCTGTCCGCCGACGGCGAGGCGATGGTCTTCCACGACGATGCGCTGACCCGGATGACCGGCGCGGAAGGCCGCATCCGCGACCTGTCCGCGGCCGAGCTGGGCGAATTGCGCCTGGCCGGCTCGGACGAGAAGATCCCGACGCTGCTGGAGACCCTTGCCGTAGTCGGTCATCGGGCCATGGTCCACATCGAGCTCAAGACCCCGTACGGCGAGGTTGGCCCGCTGGAACAGCGGACCCACGAGGTGATCGCCGATCATAACGGCCCGGTCTGCGTGATCGGCTTCAACCCCTACAGCCACGCCTGGTTCGCCCAACGCTACCCAGGGGTGCTGCGCGGGCTGGACAGCTACTCCTACGACAGGGCTCCGAACATGGCCGAGGCCCAGCGGCGGTCCTTCGCCCAACTGGAACACGTGGAGATCGCGCGGCCCCATTTCCTGGCCCTGGGCCTCGACATGCTTCCCAGCCCGCGAGCCGCGAAGCTGCGCGAGGCGGGCATGCCGGTGGTGGCCTGGACGGTGCGGGATCCGACGCAGTGGGAGCAGGTGAAGGACGGCTGTGACAACCTGATCTTCGAGGGGTTCGATCCCAGGGACGGCGCCGCGTGACGCTCCGGCCGGCGGTGAAGGTCAGCCGCCGCATCTCCGAGATTGGGCGCGAGGCCTGGGACGCCTGCGCGCTGAACCCCGCCTACGACGCCAACCCTTTCATCCGCTACGATTTCCTGCATGCCGCCGAGGAGGCAGGGTGCGCGGTCGAGCGCACCGGCTGGGGGCCGCAGCATCTGACGGTGGATGACGCGGCCGGGCGGGTGGCCGCGGTCATGCCGCTCTACCTGAAGAGCCACAGCCAGGGGGAGTACATCTTCGACCACGCCTGGGCCGACGCCTACGAGCGGGCAGGGGGCCGGTACTATCCGAAGCTGCTGTCGGCCGCGCCGTTCACCCCGGCCACGGGCGCTCGGATGCTGGCCCGCCCGGACGTGAATCAGGAGGAGGCTTGGCGACTGTTGCTCGGCGGGGGCCTGACGCTCTGCGAGCGCTACGGGGCGTCGGGACTGAACCTCAACTTCGTCACCGAGGGCGAGTGGCAGTGGCTGGGCGAGCAGGGGCTGGGGCGGCGCGAAGGCCAGCAATATCACTGGCTGAACCTGGGCTACCGCGACTTCGAGGACTTCCTGGGCGCCTTGAGCTCAGGCCGCCGCAAGACCATTCGCCGCGAGCGGCGCGATGCCCAGGCCGCCGTCGAGATCGTCTGTCTGACCGGGGCGGACCTGCGCGAGGAGCATTGGGACGCCTTCTACCGCTTCTACATGGACACCGGCTCGCGCAAGTGGGGCACGCCCTACCTGACGCGCACGTTCTTCTCCCTGCTGGGCGAGCGGATGGCCGACCAGGTGCTGCTGGTGATGGCCCGGCAGGGCGGGCGCTGGATCGCCGGCGCCCTCAACCTGATCGGCGGCGACTGCCTCTATGGCCGCAACTGGGGCTGCGTCGCCGACGTGCCGTTCCTGCACTTCGAGCTCTGCTATTATCAGGCCATCGACTGGGCCATCGCCCACGGGCTGCCTCGGGTCGAGGCGGGCGCCCAAGGTCAGCACAAGATCGCCCGCGGCTACCTTCCGAAGCCCGTCTACTCCGCCCACTACATCGCGGACCCGGCGCTGCGGGCGCCGGTCGAACGGTTCCTGGAGCAGGAGCGCGCTGGGGTGGAGCGCGAGATGGAGTGGCTGGAGGAGGAATACTCGCCCTTCCGCCAGGGCTGAAACGAAGAAGACCGCCGGAGGGCGGCCTTCCAAGGTTTGATCGATCCCGTTGGCTAAGCGGCCAGGGCCAGGGCGCGACGGCGGCGCAGGACCGCGCCGGCCATGCCGAACCCGCCGATCATCAGCGCCCAGCTCGCCGGCTCCGGCACGGCGGTGGTTTCGCCGGCAGCGAAAGTCGCGGTGTAAGCCAACGAACCGAAGCCGTCGGCGTTGTCCCAGGCGTTGCTGTTGATCGACGCCAGCGTGTAGTCATTGTTGTAGAACTTGAAGGCGCCGTTGAAGGCCACCGGCGGGTCCCCGGAGACGAGCCCCCAGTTGGCTTCGCCCAGGTCGTTGCTGATGTCCGCAAGCAGGATCACGTAGTTGCCGCCCAGGTTGAGCGCGGTCAGGCCGGTATCCACGTGCACGTCCTGGAAGCCGTCGAACGCCTCAATGAGGAACGAGCTCGAGAACAGGGCCGGACCGATGGCCTGTTGGGCGCCGCCGCCCACTCCCAGGCTGCCGCTCCAGGCGTAGACCTGAGCTACCACGTTGAGGTCGACGTCATGGTTGTCGATGTGGAACGTGAACCCCGTGATTGCCGTGTTCGGTGCGCTGAAGGTTTGCCCGTAGACGCCGGTCGAGCCGCTCCCGCTGCCGCCGAAGGCCGCTACGCTGTTCAGCCCATCCCACGCCGGCGTGGTGTCAATGGTCTGGGCGGCGGCCAGCGACGCCATCGCCAATGTCGCGGTGATCGCAGCGCTCGCAAGCAGGGTCTTGAACATGGTCTTGCCCTCTGAAGCGAAGTTGCGCGGCCCCCGCGCGCACTCTGATCTTGAGCGACCGTGTACGGCGAAGCTGTGCCATGGTCAAAGAGGCGCCCCTGATAGGGGAAATTTAACCACGACCTGCTCCCGCCCAGTGTGCAGGCCACGTCCCGTCGTTCCACAGGGGGCGTCGATTTGCTACCCAGGGCGCAAGCGCCTCGGGAGTACGCCATGAGCCTGGACGGGACCTACGACGACGGCAACATCTTCGCCAAGATCCTGCGTGGAGAGGCGCCGGCGGTGCGGGTGTTCGAGGACAGCCACGTCCTCGGCTTCATGGACGTCTTCCCGCAGTCCAAGGGCCATTGCCTGGTGATCCCCAAGCATTCGACGGCGCGCAACTTCCTGGAAGAGGCGCCGGAGGTGATCGGGCCGCTGATGCTGGGCGTGCAGCGGATCGCCCGCGCGACGCGGGCGGCGCTCAATCCGGACGGCCTGATGATCACCACCTTCAACGGCGCCGCCTCCGGCCAGACCGTCTACCACCTGCACGTCCACATCATCCCGCGCTGGGAGGGCGTGCCCTTGGGCCGTCACGGGGGCGGCATGGCGGATATGGAGGACCTGAAGGCGCTCGCCGAGCTGATCGCGGCGAAGATTTCCTGACGAACAGAGCGGTGGCATGAAAAGGCCCGGGTTTTCGCCCGGGCCTTCGCATGTCGGGGATGGATGGAGCTAGTCCACCGCCTCCGGCTCTTCCGCCGGCGTCTCGATGATCGGGGCGCCGCGTTCGCGGTCCTCGCCCTCGATCTCAAAGGCCAGTTTGGAGTCCTTCAGCACCACCTTGACGTGGCCGCCCTTGATGAGCTTGCCGAACAGGATCTCGTCGGCGAGGGGCTTCTTGATGTGCTCCTGGATCACTCGGGCCAGTGGTCGGGCGCCGTAGAGTTCGTCGAAGCCATTCTTGGCCAGCCAGTCCGCCGCTTCGTCGGAGGTCTCGATGGTGACGTGGCGGTCCGCCAGCTGGGCCTCCAGCTGTATGACGAACTTCTGCACCACCTGACGGATGATGTCCGGCGTCAGCGACTTGAACTGCACGATGGCGTCCAGGCGGTTGCGGAACTCCGGCGTGAACAGGCGCTTCAGGGCCTCGTCCACCTCGTCGTCCGCCTTCCCGCGACCGAAGCCGATCGAGTTCTTCTGGGCGTCGGAAGCACCGGCGTTGGTGGTCATGATCAGGACCACGTTGCGGAAGTCGATCTTCTTGCCGTTCGAGTCCGTCAGTTGGCCGTGGTCCATGACCTGGAGCAGGATGTTGAAGACGTCAGGGTGAGCCTTCTCGATCTCGTCCAGCAACACCACCGCGTGCGGGTGCTGGTCGACCGCGTCGGTCAGCAGGCCGCCCTGGTCGAAGCCCACATAGCCCGGAGGCGCGCCGATCAGGCGGCTGACGGTATGGCGCTCCATGTACTCGGACATGTCGAACCGCAGCAGCTCGATGCCCAGGGTGGAGGCCAACTGGCGCGCCGTCTCGGTCTTGCCGGTGCCGGTGGGGCCCGAGAACAGGTAGCAGCCGATCGGCTTCTGGGCGTCGCGCAAGCCGGCGCGGGCCATCTTCATGGCCGAGCTCAGCTGGTCGAGTGCGTCTTCCTGGCCGTAGACCGCGCGCTTCAGGTCGGTTTCCAACTGCTTCAGCGCCTCGG
The DNA here is from genome assembly GCF_902826855.1 of uncultured Phenylobacterium sp. GTDB lineage: Bacteria > Pseudomonadota > Alphaproteobacteria > Caulobacterales > Caulobacteraceae > Phenylobacterium. The sequence goes on from NZ_CADEGK010000061.1 coordinate 12,817, forward strand.
TGTCGGACTTGGAGACCGACTTCGGCGGGATGCGGGCGATCTTGGCGACGACGGCCTCGACCTCCTTCAGGCCGATGATCTTCTTGCGCTTGCCCTCGGCCAGCAGCATCTGGCTGGCGCCGGCCTCGTCGATGATGTCGATCGCCTTGTCGGGCAGCTTGCGGTCGTTGATGTACTTGGCCGACAGCTCCACCGCCGCCTTGATGGCGTCGTTGGTGTAGCGGAGCTTGTGGAACTCCTCGTAGTAGACCTTCAGGCCCTTGAGGATCTTGATCGTGTCCTCGATCGTGGGCTCGTTGATGTCGATCTTCTGGAAGCGCCGGACCAGGGCGCGGTCCTTCTCAAAGTGCTGACGGAACTCCTTGTAGGTGGTGGAGCCCATGCAGCGCAGGGTGCCTGACGCCAGCGCCGGCTTCAGCAGGTTGGACGCGTCCATCGCCCCGCCGGAGGTGGCCCCGGCGCCGATCACCGTGTGGATTTCGTCGATGAACAGGACCGCGTCGGGGTGGTTCTCAAGCTCCTTGACCACCTGCTTGACGCGCTCTTCGAAGTCGCCGCGGTAGCGGGTGCCGGCCAGCAGCGCGCCCATGTCGAGCGAGAAGATGGTCGATTTCGACAGGACCTCGGGGACCTGCTTGTTGACGATCTTGCGGGCCAGGCCCTCGGCGATGGCGGTCTTGCCGACGCCCGGGTCGCCCACCAGGAGCGGGTTGTTCTTCGTGCGGCGGCAGAGGATCTGGATGCAGCGCTCCACCTCGGCCATCCGGCCGATCAGCGGGTCGACCTTACCCTGCTTGGCCTTCTCGTTGAGGTTGACGCAGTAGGCTTCGAGGGCTTCGCCGCCGGTCTTCACCGGGGGCTTGTCCTCGTCCTCCGCGCCCTTCACGGGCTTGGCCTCGCTGGCGCCGGCCTTCTTGGCGATGCCGTGGGCGATATAGTTGACCGCGTCATAGCGGGTCATGTCCTGCTCCTGCAGGAAGTACGCCGCGTGGCTCTCGCGCTCGGAGAAGATGGCGACCAGCACGTTGGCGCCCGTCACCTCTTCCCGGCCGGACGACTGCACGTGGATCACCGCGCGCTGGATCACCCGCTGGAAGCCGGCGGTGGGCTTGGCGTCCTCGCCGTCGTCCACGACCAGGGAACGCAGCTCGTTGTCCACGTAGTTGGTCAGGGTGGTGCGCAGCGCCGGGAGCTCGACGTCGCAGGCGCGCATCACACCCGCGGCCTCCTCGTCATCGATGAGGCTCAGGAGCAGGTGCTCCAGCGTCGCGTATTCGTGCTTCCGCTGATTGGCGTAAGCGACCGCGCGGTGGAGGGATTCTTCGAGTTGGCGCGAAAATGATGGCAAAGCAGCCTAATCCTTTTCCATTGTGCACTGCAGCGGGTGCTGATGCCGACGCGCGGTATCAACGACCTGAGCCACTTTTGTTTCCGCCACTTCGTACGTGTAGACCCCGCAAACACCCACGCCGTGCTGATGAACATGGAGCATTATGCGAGTCGCATCTTCGCGCGATTTATTGAAGAACTGCTCAAGAACGTAGACCACGAATTCCATGGGCGTGTAGTCGTCGTTGAGCAGCAGAACCCGGTACATGGCCGGCTTCTGAGTCTTCGGCTTCGTCTGCGTGATCACCGTCGAGCGAACGCCGGTGTCAGCAGCACCATCCTTTCGTTCGCTCATGTTGCCAAGTCTCCTGGGCGGCGCGGTGATCGCGTGCAGTCAATTAGATATGGAATGTAGCGCAGTTTGGAAGGGTTGAATCGTCCGCACGGCGTTTGAAGCGCCGGGCGCCCGTTTCCGGTTGGGGCGGAATATCAATCGTCCTCCTCAGCGGCCTTTGTCTTCATTATACGACCTGACGTGACGGCGGCTGCGCCGAAACGCGCACGAATCGCATCAACTGATCGTTCGCTGGCCAGCGCCTTCCTCTCTCCGTCGGCGAAGAAGTCACCGGCGGCCAGATCGGCGTCGACCAGATCGGCCAGCCCGATGCCGACCAGTCGCCAGGCCTGGCCGGTCGCCTCCCGGGCTAAAAGCTCACGGCCGACCTTGAACAAGGTCCTCGCCGTCTGGGTCGCCACCGGCAGGGTGCGTCGCCGTGTCACAATGCGAAAGTCGGTGGTTCGCAGCTTCAGGGTGACCACCCGTCCGGCCACCCCGCCCTTGCGAGCCTGCTGTGCGACCCGCTCGCATAGGGGCGCTAGCCGATCCTCAAGGTCGGCGACGGCGGCGAGGTCGTCGTTGAATGTGGTCTCGCAGCTGATCCCCTTGCGAGCCTCGTTGGGGTTCACTGGCCGGTAGTCGCGTCCATGGGCCAGTTCGGAGAGCCGGATGCCGTGCGCGCCCCACCTCTCGGCCAGCACCTTCACGTCCGTGCGGGCCAGGTCGCCGACCGTGCGGTAGCCGGCCTTCTCCAGGCTTGCCACCATCGCCGGACCGACGCCCGGCAGGATGCGCACCGGCCGCGGCGCCAGGAACGCCCGCGCCTCGTGGCCGATCACCGAGAAGCCGCGTGGCTTGTCCAGCTCCGAGGCCACCTTGGCCAGGAACTTGTTGACCGCCAGGCCGATGGAGACAGTGAGCCCCGTCTCCGCCTCGATCCGCGCCTGTAGCCGGGCCAGGGTGATCGCTGGCGGGGCGCCATGCAGGCGGTCCGTGCCCGACAGATCCATCCACGCCTCGTCGAGGCTCAGGTTCTGGATCAGGGGCGTCAGCTCCGCCGCCATGCCCAGGATGCGTTTCGACTCATGGCGGTACTTGGTGAAGTCCGGCGCGATCACGACCGCCTCGGGACAGGCCTTCAGGGCCTTGTACATGGGCATGGCCGAGCGGACGCCCTTGATGCGGGCGATGTAGCAGCAGGTGGTCACTACGCCGCGTTTCCCACCCCCCACGATCACCGCTTGATCGAGCAACTCGGGGCGGTCGCGCTTCTCCACCGAGGCGTAGAAGGCGTCGCAATCCATATGTGCGATGGCGAGCTGGCCCAGCTCCGGATGCGCCAGGACCCGGGGGCTGGCGCAGTCTGGGCAGCGGCGGGGCGCATCCTCGCCCTGCCAGAAGCAGTCGCGGCAGAAGGCCCTCATTCGATGGGCCAGAGCCAGGCCGCGCCGCGCACGCCGGAGGAGTCGCCGTGCAGGGCCGGGACGATGGGGGTGTTGAAGGTGTCCGAGAAGACGTGGCGGGCGAGCACCGCGGGAAGGGCCTCATAGAGCCGCCCGATGTTGGACATGCCACCGCCCAGCACGATCGCATCCGGATCCAGGATGTCCACCGCCATCGCCAGGCCGCGGGCCAGCCGGTCGATGTACACGTCGAGCAGGGCGATAGCCTCGGGGTCTTCCTCGGCCGTGGCCGCGGCGACCGCTTCGCCGGTTTGGCCCGACTGACGCGCGAACCCTGAGCCGCTCAGCCACAGCTCCAGGCAGCCTCGCCGACCGCACCAGCAGGTAGGGCCGGGATACTCGTCGGGCCGCGGCCAGGGCAGGGGCGTATGACCCCACTCTCCGGCGATCAGGTTGCGCCCCTCGACGACGCGGCCGTCCACGACGATCCCGGCGCCGCACCCGGTGCCGATGATGACGGCGAAGACCACGCCCGCGCCGGCAGCCGCCCCATCGGTCGCCTCGGAAAGCGCCAGGCAGTTGGCGTCGTTGGCGTAGCGCACCGGCCGGCCCAGCACCCGCTCCAGGTCGGCTGGGAAGGGGCGGCCGTTCAGCACGGTCGAGTTGGAGTTGCGCATCAGCCCGGTTCGGCGGTTCGGAGAGCCCGGCCCGCCGACGCCCACCCGCGACGCCCGCGCCCCCGCCTGCCGCTCGGCCTCGGCCACGAGGTCGCGCGTGGCCTCCAGGCGCTCAGCGTAGTTCGGCGGCGTCGCCCCCCGGACACGGGCCTGGAACCGGCCCTCGTCGTCGAGCGCCGCTGCCTCGATCTTGGTGCCCCCAAAGTCCACGCCGATGCGGATCATGGTCCCGGTATACGCGGGTTTGTCCGGCCGCTCAGCGCCGGATCGACGCCTCGATCGCCTCCCCCAGGTCCGCCCAGTCGTCGATGCGCGGGTGGCGATCCGAACGGGGCGCGTGCGGGCGCAGGCGCAGATCGGCGACGTGCTGGAAGGTGGCGGTGGCCGGCGCGTGGTCGGCCACCGAATCGAGGTTGGAGACGAGGTCGTCGACGAAAGCGGTCGGGTGCGGCGTCTGGGTGACCAGGCCTGCGGCGATTGGCCCCTTCGGTCCGATATTGAGGATCAGCGGGTGGGCGATGCCCTGCTTGGTCAGCCAGTCGGAGCGCAGGCGTTCGGCCTCGGCCGGCGCGTTGGACAGGATCACGATCTCCGCATGAGCCGCCAGCCGTTCAAGAGCCGCGACAGCTCCCGGGGCTGGCTCCATCTCGTGGCAGTGGCCCCCGAAGAAGGCATCGAAGAGCCGCTTCCCCTCGGCGAGGTCCAGGTGCTCGACCGCGCCGGGGCGATAGATGTTCTGGAACAGGGCGTAGCGGTCGATGCGCATTTCCAGGCCGTGGTGCGCCGCCAGGAAGTCGCCGAACCCCTGCATGAACATCCCCAGCACCTCATCCACATCGACGAGTACGAGGGGGCGGTCCCGGGAAAGCCCCAGGGACTCCAGGCGGGGGACGGCGGTGGTCTGGGGGTCGGCCAAATGGGCGCTCCGGCCTGGGACTAACGAAGTTTAAGGATATCCATGTGATGAACCATAGGAAGGGTGAGGAAGGTCGCGCGGCGGCCGGAACTCCCACACATCATCGGGGCCCGAATGGCCAAGAAAGTCCTCATCGTCGAGGATAACGAGCTGAACATGAAGCTCTTTCATGACCTGCTCGAAGCCCAGGGGTACGAGACCCTCGAGACCCGCGAGGGTCTGGCCGCGCTGTCGCTCGCCCGCGAGCACAGGCCGGACCTGATCCTCATGGACATCCAGCTGCCCGAGATTTCCGGCCTGGAGGTCACGAAGTGGCTGAAAGAGGACGACGACCTGGCGCACATTCCGGTCGTGGCCGTCACCGCCTTCGCCATGAAGGGCGATGAGGAACGCATCCGGGAGGGCGGCTGCGAGGCCTATATCTCCAAGCCGATCTCGGTCACCCACTTCCTCGAAACCATCAAGCGCCTGCTGGCCTAGGTCCCATGTCCGCCCGCATCCTGGTCGTCGACGACATCGAGTCGAACGTGCGCCTGCTGCAGGCCAAGCTGTCGGCCGAGTACTATGAGGTGCTGACCGCCTCCGACGGCCCCACCGCCCTCGCCATCGCCGCTTCCGAACGCCCCGACATCGTCCTGCTGGACGTGATGATGCCGGGAATGGACGGGTTCGACGTCTGCCGCCGGCTCAAGGAGGACCCCGAGACCCGACACGTGCCGGTGATTCTGGTGACCGCGCTCGACGGGCGGGCCGACCGCGTGGCCGGCCTGGAGGCCGGGGCCGACGACTTCCTGACCAAGCCCATCGACGACGTCATGCTGTTCGCCAGGGTGCGCAGCCTGGTGCGACTCAAGGCGGTGATCGATGAACTGCGCGACCGCGAGGCTTCCGGCCGCCGCATGGGCGTGATCGCCGGCGCGGCGTCTCGACTCGGCGGCTCAGGCGGCCGCATCCTGATCGTCGACGACAACCAGCGCCAAGCCCAGCGGGTCGCCTCCGAACTGGCCGTGGAGCACCGCCCGATCATCGAGACTGGTCCTGCCAAGGCGCTGCTGAGCGCCCGCGGGCCCGTCGATCTGGTCATCGTCAACGCCAATGCCAAAGCGTTCGATGGCCTGCGCTTCGCCGCCCAGCTGCGCTCGGATGAACAGACCCGGAGCATCCCGATCCTCGCCGTCGCCGATTGCGACGAACGGGTGAAGGTGGTCAAGGCGCTGGAACTGGGCGTCAACGACATCCTGGCCCGCCCGATCGACCCCGGCGAACTGGCCGCCCGCGTGCGCACCCAGATCCGCCGCAAGCGCTACACCGACTACCTGCGCTCCAACCTGGACCACTCCCTGGAGCTGGCCGTCACCGACCAGCTCACCGGCCTGCACAACCGCCGCTACATGACCGGCCAGCTCGAGGCGCTGATGCGCCGGGCGGGGCAGGGCGGGGAGCCGGTGGCGCTGCTGGTCATCGACATCGACCACTTCAAGAAGGTCAACGACAGCTTCGGCCACGACGTGGGCGACGAGGTGCTGCGCGAGTTCGCCGTGCGCCTGGCCTCCAACGTCCGCGCCATCGACCTGCCTGTGCGCCACGGCGGCGAGGAGTTCGTCGTGGTGATGCCGGACACCGAGGTCGAGGACGCACGCCGCATCGCCGAACGCATCCGCCTGCACGTCGCGGGCGCGCCGTTCCGGGTGATGGGCGGCGAGCAGATCCTGGGTGTCACCATCTCCATCGGCGTTGCCGCCAGCTGCGGGGTGGACGACAACCCGACCGCCCTCATGAAGCGCGCCGACGAGGCGGTCTACGAGGCCAAGTCCCGCGGCCGCAACCGGGTGTTCGTCCGGGCGGCTTAGGCGGCGTAGACCCACTGCGTCAGCATCATCCGCGGCGTATCGCGCACGTTGGGTGTTCCGCAGTGGAGCATGAGCGGATCCATGAGGATCACGTCGCCGGGTTCGCCCAGCATCTCTCCAACCCGCACGGGAACGCCGTCGACGATACCGCTGTTGGTCATGAACCGAGCTACTCGGTCCTCCTCCTTCCGCCGCGACTCCAGGTCCGCATACCAGGGCTCCCGCGCCACGAGCAGCTTCCGCGCCGCGCCGGAGTTGAGCGCCTTACCTTCGCGCTGGGCCAATTGTCGTATCGCGCGGTGCGACCCGGCGATGTAGCCCGTGCCACCGCCGCCCGGCTCGGAGCGGGCCAGGATGAGGAACAGGCGCGCCAGACGCGGCGGTTCGGGTGTGGCGGCGGTATCCAGGTGCCAGTTGCGATGCGGCACGTCCCACCGGTCGTAGTGGCCGGGCATCGTCACCAGGGGCAGCCCCCAGCTGCTGGGCTCCGTCCACCGCCCGGCGCCCAGCAGTTGGTCCACGACGGCGCGCACGGGGGTGTTGCCCATGGCTGCGAAGTCGGCGTTGCGGGCCGTGAGCTGGGCGGGGTGGGCGATGGTCCAAGTTTCCGGCCGGTCGCGCCACAGGCCATGGCGGGCGCCCAGGCGGCGCCAGAGGACGGCGGCCATGGCCTCGACCTCATCGAGAGGCACCATGCCGGGCAGGCGCACGACGCCGTCGGCGGCATAGGTTTCGGCTTGTTCGGGGGTCAATCCGGCGCGGGGTCCCGTCATGGGCTGCTCCTAAGCAAACGCCCCGCGGAGAGCGTTCGTCCGACGCCCTCCAGGCATGCTGAAGAGGCCGATCCGATCGCTCGCCGCGGGGCGGTACCCCGCGAACACCCGCAAGGCGCGGGTTGTCGATGGCTTAGGATCGCGCTGGACTTTACGGACGTCAAGCGTGTGGCCCAGAAACGAAGACGCCCGACCTAAAGGCCGGGCGTTCGTAAGCAATTCAATGGTTAGCGAGGGCTACTTGATCTTGCCTTCGCGGAATTCCACGTGCTTGCGCACGACGGGATCGTACTTCTTCAGCACCAGCTTGTCGGTCTTGGTGCGGGCGTTCTTCTTGGCCACGTAGAAGAAGCCGGTGTCGGCCGACGAATTCAGGCGGATCTTGATTGAGGCGGGCTTCGCCATGGGATGGTCCCTTAGACAGCTATTGCGGGGCCAAACGGGATCGCACCGCCGGCGGGTGTTCAGGAGGCGCGGAAAATACGAATCCGCGGCCGTAAGTCAATGGCGAACACCGCCTAAAGGACCCCCGGGCGCATGCCGCCGTCCTTGAAGCGGAAGAACGGCTTGGGCCGGCTGGGGTCCTTGGTCCGCTCTGCGGCTTCCTTGATCATCATGCGGGTGACCTGCGGCAGCTGCAGGCTCATGGCGTCGTCGAAGTCGACCCAGTCGATCTGGTCCAGCTCGCCGCAGTCGGCCTGGCGGTCCAGGCTGACCAGCCGCTCGGCGTCGGCCAGCAGGAACCAGGTGTCGAAGCGCTTGCCGGCGGCCGGCGGGGTGATCGCGCGGGCGATGACGTCCAGGGCCTCCAGGTCGGGCAGCACGCCCTGGCCCACGAAGTCCTTCCAGACCCCGTTCGCCCGCCCTTGGCCGGGCCGGGCCAGCAGCAGGCCGGCCTCCTCCCAGGTCTCGCGGATCGCCGCCAGCGCCAGAGCGCGGCCGCGGGCGGCCGGCAGGTGTTTGTCGAACGTGGCGCCCACGTCGGCCCGCAGGTCGGTGGCGAAGGGCGCGCGGTAGTCAGCCCGGTCGATCCGGCCACCGGGGAACACCCAGCGGTCGGGCATGAAGCTGTGGCCCCCGTGGCGACGGCCCATCAGGACGCGCGGCTTCGCGGCGTCGCGGCGGACGATCATCACGGTGGCGGCGTTCTTGGGCCGCACCGCGCGCTGTCCGGGAATGCGCGGCGGCGTTTCGGGCTTCGCGGCGCCGTCGGCGGGCGGCTGGGCAGGGGCGTTCATGAAACAACTGTATGGCCGCACCGCCGCCAGTGGAAAGGGCGACCTTGCGGAAGGCGGGGGGCGGCCTAGCGTCGCGGACCGCCCTTCTTGCCGGTCCGGATGTTCTTCGGCCGGCCCTGGGGCCCGCGCTTCGGGCCGCGGAAGCTACCGGGCCCGCCCGGCCCGCGATCGCCGCGGGCGCGCATGCCCAGCCGGGGCCGGGGTGCGGTCTTGTCCGGCGGCGCAGGCTCGCTCAGCATGTGGAACAGGAGGCCCCCGGTGATCGGTGTGGCCTCCTCCAGCCGCACCCGCACCGTCATGCCCAGGGGCCAGCGCGCGCCGGTGCGCTCGCCCACCAGGGCGTGCATGCGGTCGTCGTGGACGAAGTACTCGTCGCCCAGCCTGGAGACGGGGGCCAGTCCGTCCGCGCCGGTGTCCGCCAGCCGCACGAACAGGCCGAAGCGGGTGACGCCGGTGATCCGGCCGTCGAACTCCGCGCCCACGTGGTCGGAGAGGAAGGCCGCCACATAGCGGTCGGTGGCGTCGCGCTCGGCCGCCATGGCGCGGCGCTCCGCGAAGGTGATCAGCTCGGCGGTGTCCTTCATCTGGCTGATGTCGCGGTCCGACAGCCCGTCGGCGCCCAGGCCGAGCGCCGTGACCAGCGCCCGGTGCACGATCAGGTCGGCATAGCGGCGGATCGGCGAGGTGAAGTGAGCGTACTTGGCCAGGTTCAGACCGTAGTGGCCGATGTTCTCAGTGGAGTAGATCGCCTGCATCTGGGTGCGCAGCACCACCTCGTTGACGATGTCGGCGTGCGGTCCGCCGCGGGTCTCCTCCAGCAGGCGATTGAACCGCTCCGTGCGCGGCGCCTCGCCCTTCGTCCAGGGCAGGCCCAGGGTGGAGAGGAAGTCGACGAGGGCGAAGACCTTCTCCTGGCTGGGCTGGTCGTGGATCCGGTAGATCAGCGGGAGCTTCTTCTGCTCCAGGGTTTCCGCGGCCGAGACGTTGGCCTGGATCATGAACTCCTCGATCAGCTTCATCGCCTCGAGGCTCGGGCGCGGCGTGATCGCGGCGATCTGGCCCTCGGTGTTGATCGAGATTTTCCGCTCCAGGCTCTCGATGGCCAGCGG